>JBAYTS010000004.1:0-102864 GCA_041675545.1 Methylotenera sp. | reverse complement strand
GGGGATAAAATGCCAGAAAGGCTGGTCAGTGAGGCGAGTTGTGTGCCTGCATTAACATAAACGGCTGTACCAGACGCCATGCCGACCAGGCTCACCCAAAAATAGGTGCTGGTTTTAAGCGGAGTTAACCCCATTAGCAAATTGATAAGAAAGAACGGAAACACGGGGACTAAACGTAATGTGAACAGATAAAATGCGCCGTCTTTTTCAATGCCTGCATTAAATGCAGAGAGCTTGTCACCAAAGCGCTTTTGAATGGTGTCGCGCAACACAAACCGCGCGGCCAAAAAGGCCAGCGTTGCGCCGAAGGTGGCTGAAACAAGTACAATAGGCAACCCCACCGAAAAGCCAAAAATGGCTCCACCAGCTAAAGTTAAAATGGTCGCGCCAGGGAAAGATAAGGCGGTTGCAACAATATACACCAGAGAAAAAATAGCGATAATGAGCAGAGGGTTGATGTCATAGGCCTGCAACAACCCATCACGGCTCGCCTTGAGCGCCTCAAGGCTTAAAAATCGTCCAAGATCAAAAGCAAAAAATAGCGCGATTAACGCAATGAAGAGGACAATAATACTTACACGGTTTTTCATAGGTTTTCTCTAATTTAATTTGGCACTTGTTTAATTTAACGCTTGGGTTTGACTACATTTCACTGCAAGACGCCCCATATCTAAAGCAGCTGTAGCAGCGGTGGTGCTTCATGCTCACGGCTTGTTGCATACTTTCCGTGAGTGTGTCAGCCAGTCCGTAATCAGCATCATCATCTACCAAGGTGCACGCATACACGCGCATTTTGTCTTTTACTTTAATCACCATTTTGCTAAAGGCGCACATATAAGCACGGCGTGAGTCTTCTGTTTGGTAGGTGACCATGCAGTTGGCGCTAATCTGCGGGGTTGCTACATCTAGGCCAGGCGGGTGAAAATCGGGGAACTCCACACGGTGTAAATCTTCTGGCAAACCTGCATTTTTAAAAACCGCTTTAAATTGCTGTGCGGTTTTTTCTGGTGTGCTATCTGCCAGCATTTGATTAGCAACAGAAACCGAAAAGTCCATTTCATGTAGTGCCCGCAGACCTTTTAACGCTAAATCAAACATGCCAGCACCTCGTCCAATGTCATGTTTAGACGCTTCAAAGTGGTCTAAACTTACACGAAAGTGCAGTTTATTTTGGTGCCGTAGCAAAGGGGCAAGCTGGTTTAAGCGTTTGATAAGCGGTTCAGTCGCATTGGTGAGCACGTGGCAAGGCCTGAATTGCAGTGCGTAATCAAGAATTTTCACCATATCTTTGGCAATAAATGGTTCTCCACCAGTAAATGAAAACTGCTTCACTCTCAAGGTGAGCGCTTCATCTATAAATGGTCTAGCATCGGCTAAACGCAGCAACTGCAAGCGTGTATCGCCAGGTTTTGAGCCTTCCAGGCAAAACGGGCAGGCAAGGTTGCAGGCGGTACCTGTATGAAACCAAAGTTCATCCAAGGCATGCGGCTTAATAAACCCGCGTGGTTCACCTGCAGGTGTTTGGTACCATGCGGCTGACTTTGCTGGTTTTTCCAGTTGAATCGGGATGACCTTCATATCCATTAGCAGCAACCACCTGTCGCATCTGCATTGTTGCTGTCATAGGGGATGCTCGAACCGCAACCTGCAAAAATGCCAAAGTGCTTGTCAAAATTACCATAAAAATCAAAGTGCTTGGCAAAGCGTGTGTCGTGCAACATGCGCCAGGTGTTGCCGCACACAGGAAAATGCTTACCAGTTTCAATAAAGTGATGTTTATCCAAAATAAAGGCATGTGGGTGATGCGGGATAGTGCCGCGGTACACTACGGACTGACCGTAATCTTCACATGCTGGCTCAAGACCGCCTAGCTTAAATAGGCGATAAGTCGCAGAGAAAAATTTGATATTGCCGGTACGCGCCGCCAGTTCAGAATTACCGATGGTAATCGGGCGGTCAACTACTAGGCGCGGGTCATCAAAGCCATGCGCTTTTGCCAGGTTGTGAAAGTCATTCCAATAAAGCGCCCCGCTTAAGCATTCGCCATATAAAACCGGGTCGAGCGTAAGTGCTTTTGGTATGCGTCTGTCAGCATATACATCTGAAAAATACACTTCACCGCCAGGTTTCAGCACACGAAATGCCTCACGTAACACGGCTGCTTTATCTACTGCCAGATTGATGACGCAATTAGACACAATAATATCCACGCTGTTGTCGGCCAAATCCAATTCGTGCAAACGCTCAATGTAGCCATGTAAAAAAAGCACGTTGCTCTCTGCATGGCCAAACACCTGACGGTGATGGTCTTGATGCTGACGTGCTACAGCGAGCTGTTCTTCAGTCATATCCACACCAATGACGCTACCTTGCTCGCCAACGAGTTTAGATAACACGTAAACATCGCGCCCAGCACCGCAACCGAGGTCAAGCACGGTTAAACCTTCGAGTAACTCTGGCAACACTAAACCGCAACCGTAATAACGCATTAAAACTTCATCATGCACTTGCGAGAGAATTGGTTTCACATAATTGGGTAGCCCAGCGTCTGTGCAACAGGCATTAGTTTTTAAATCTACCGAGCCTGTCAGTGTTTCACCATAATATTGGCGTACATCGTCTTGAATTTTATTTTGTGATGACGTATTAATCGTTTCTTGCATGTTATGCCTCGTTTTTATCATGATTGAAATTGGTAATATGGCTACGATATCGCGTTGCCAGCGCTTGTGGCGCATGACCGCGTGCAAATGCGAACGCCAGTTTGCGGTTTTCCCAGGTGCGTCGCCACCAGCCATCGTGTTGCCAGCGGCGCGGATCAACCAGTAAGGGTGACGCTAACGCCATAAAGTGCCCTGATTTGCGCAAGTTTTTAACCAGTGGTACTTCTTCAAACAAAGGCCATGGCGCGTGTCCGCCAGCTTCAATATAAGCTTGCTTGGTCATGAATAAGCCTTGGTCACCATAAGGGATGCCATAGCGACAACGCAGTGCCACTGCCAGTTCTAAAATAAAGGCTGGCCAAGCGCGCGGTGCATCAAATTTAAATTTAAAGTAGCCGCCCAGCGCGCCTTGTTCTAGTGCGAGCTGCATTGCTGTGAGCGGGTCGCTTGGCAAATGCGCATCGGCATGTAAAAACCATAATACGTCAGCTTGTGCCGTTGCCGCACCGGTCAGCAGTTGTTTGCCGCGACAAGGCTCGCTTGGCAGCCAACGTACTTGATATTGTCTGCATATTGCTTCACACGCAGCGCTGGCTGCACCATCAATCACAATCACCTCGTATGGTGTGTGCGGCAAATGCTGTATTTGCGCTAACAGTTGCGCCAGCTTTTGTTCATCGTTATAGCAGGGGATAATAATGCTTACTTTAGACATAAGGGCTTTCGCTTGGCATCTTCACCTTTTGCTTAGAGATTTTTTGCTGAATAATTTGGCGTGCCAGCGCCAGAAGCGCGCGTCTGGCAGGTCGTTGATCCTGTGCGAGCTTGACCACTAAGTGAGATAAATCCTCAAATTCATCCACGTCAAATCCCACTGGCAGCTTACCAACAGTATGTCCATTTTGTTGGCACAGCAAACATAAGCCGTCACCCAATCGTGAAGTGCTCCATGGTAAATCGGTAAGGTCCGGCCACGGCTTGCAGCTGGCCATAATGGAAACACCGCCGTCGATAGTAGGTTTGAGTATGGTATCAACATTTGAAAACGCATCGCCTAAAGCAACATAATCAGTAACATCAATATCAGGGGCATCGCTCCCGATGTATATCAGTTTATTAAAGCCGCTGGTACGCAGTGCATGATCAAGCGCATTCAGGCGCTGCCCCAGATTACCGCTGACTTGGGGTAGCACCTTTGCATCGGCACGCGTTTGCTTGCAAAGATTTACCGCCCATTCACGATCTTTAACGTCTGCTGGTGCGACTATTACCTTGCCAGGCCAAGACATAACATCTTCCAATACGCAAGCGAGAAGGGCTTCAGCAATTTGATATGCAAATTCCCCTCCGACTTTGGCAGCAAGCCTTTGCTTACCATTGCCAAGTGCTGGTCGCTTGCAGACAATAACTAATGTAGGTTGTGTCATGTTGTTTTTGGCTTTAAATTTACGAGATTTACTAAAACATAATAAAGTTTATCGTTTGTTAGACGTTCATCAGCTAGGGACCTTACAAATTTTTTTGGTGAAAATTTGATGCTTCATTAGCTGGTAAACTAATTTTGTAACGATGCTTTTTAAGGCTTATATTGCATGACGTGTGGTTGCCCTATATTCGAGAATAATCCCGTCTTGGTTTGTGGTAGTGACTTAATCATACCATTTCAAGTAACAAGGCAAACGGCGAGTTTAGACTTGTCGCAGGATATGGTGAATGGGGAAGTTAAAAAATAACTTAAATATGTAAGAACTCAATTGGTGCTTCGTCAAATAGAGCAGACTATTTTAATAGCTTAATTTTAAAAGGCTCCTTCATGAAAATACTTGCAGCTGACATTGGCGGCACTAAAACAGAATTGGCTATTTTCGACCTGGAACAGCTATCAGATGCCTCATACCCTGAACCCATCTTTGGTATGCGCTTTTTAAATAGCGACCAGAATGGATTTATAACGATGTTGCGTAATTTTATGCTTGAGGCAAATATTCCAGTGCAGACAGCTTGTTTTGCCGTAGCAGGAGCGGTGCGTGAAGGTCGTAGCCGTATGCCAAATTTGGCATGGGATATTGATGAGCATGAAATTCGTATTGCTTTAGGTATTGAACCAGTTGTGCTTATTAACGATTTAGAAGCTACTGCATACGGCATGTTAACGTTGCCACCGGAAAAATTGATGGTTATCAATTCCGGGGTAGGGGATACTCATGGCAATGCCGCACTCATTGCTGCAGGCACAGGGCTTGGTGAAGCTATCCTGCTTCGTGACAGGAAAGGTGAATATCACCTGTCTGCCTCAGAAGGAGGGCATACTGATTATGCTCCCAACACTGAAACTGAAATTGAGTTGTTACGTTATCTCTGGTCAAGTTTTGGCCATGTAAGCTGGGAGCGTGTAGTTTCAGGTTCTGGCATTGTTAATATTTACAATTTTCTATCTCATACGAGCTATTTTCCAGAACTAACGGAAATTACAGCACGAATTTCTGATGCAGATGATAGAGCAGCAGCCATTACGAAAATTGCCCAAGCTGGCGAATCCCCTCTTTGTTTAGAGGTTCTTGATATGTTTTTGCATAACTACGGCGCAGCAGCTGGCAATCTTGCATTAAAGGCATTAGCTACTGGGGGCTTGTATATCGGGGGCGGGATAGCGCCTAAACTCGCGCAAAATTTCAGTAGGGGAGGTTTTATGCAAGCGTTCAATAATAAAGGACGCTTTTCTAAGATGATGACAGACATCCCTGTAAATCTGATACTTGAACCAAAAACAGCATTATTGGGCGCTGCCGTTTACACAACAAAAATAATTTCCCATTAGTTTTTAGCTGATAATTGCCTAAATGACTTGAGGTCAAATTGATTGCGCGGGTATTCCAGAATGCAGCACCAGCGGAAAATATAACATAAATGCGGGCAGGGTAGTCATATCCAGCTTTTGTGCGTTCATTCAGGTGCTGTCAGCACATCATCTACTTTCTATTACCAATGAAAAACAGGCGTTTTTCTGAGGTATATGCTTTTACTATTCCGCAAGAGCCAGATGCCTGCTGCTTTCTAAAACCAATTCATTCAGCAAGGTGTTGTCGATTACTGGTTCAAGGTCTTGCTTGCTACCTTGATGTCCTGTTACCTTTATTGACAAAGTGTGTTCTGTTCTTTGCACAACAGCCTCTCCTCCACATGATCGGCAGTAGATATGGTCGCCATGAGCGTGGTTTCTGTTAACGACGATTGTAGGCCCGCACATTGGACACTCCTGTAAAGGAATGCCTAAATCACTATGTCCAACTATATGGTCAAGATGACCAGACTCGCCAAGCCTGATTAAACGCTGCCCCCATTCAACATGAAATTGACTACCAATATTATCTTGGATAATACTAAGCGCCTTGCTGACAGGCATTCCTTTTCGATAAGGACGAGTGCTAGTCATTGCGTCAAATGCATCACAAACGCCGACAACACTAGCATCCACACTTATAGCTGCACCAGATAATCCGTTAGGATAGCCTTTCCCATTCGGCATCTCATGATGGGACAATATTGCACTACGTGCCAAATCTGCCAGCGGATGATCTGCCAGTAAGCGACTGCCTATATCCGGGTGGGTTTTAATCACCTCATATTCTTCACTAGTCAGTTTGCTCGGTTTATTCAAAATTGCATCGGGTACGCCAACTTTGCCTAAATCATGTAGAAATCCACCTAAAGCAATGCGAGCAACTATATTGGCAGGTAAACCTCCATCTTCAGCTAGAATGCGGCTGAACTGGGAAACCCGCCAAAGGTGCCCCCCAGTGTAAGGGTCTCTAGCTTCAACGATTGATGCCATAACAAAAAGACTTTTTAATAAGTGTTCAACGTTATTCATAAAGTAATTCCTAAAGTGTTACAAATCCTACATAACTTAGACAAATATGCCATTAGACGAATCATCAATAGATTACTTACAAGCCAATTTACATATTCTTAGCCAAAGAGCCATTTAAATCAGTTTGTCCAGTCGGCGATGTACTAAAGATGTCAATCATATAAACAAAGCGGACGCACATTAGAATTTCTATGTTTTATCTACCAATGAAAATGCCAACACAATTGCAAAGAGATTTTTTAAGCATAAATTTTTAAGCGTAAAGTTGTCACGTGAAGACCAAATCGTTGTAGTCCAAGTTTCAGGTTATGTCTGATGAACATATTACTTTATACATTAGCAACTGATATTAAATTTTCACTCCCAATAACACTATGTAATACGTAGGATGAGTAGAATTAAGAACACGTATAACTTAGGATATAATTTAACATAATATACATTATACGAACCACGAGTAACTTTTATAGTGTTGCGTAAATTGCTTAAAAGTTACCTTTTATTAAAGTCCTCGTAACTAATTCTATAACTAATTCGTAACTAATTAAGCTACTTCAACTCTTGTCCAAAATGTCCAAGAATTAGTAGTCTTCTCAAAGCCCTGTCAATACTCAATCTGGTAGAAAATTATATCAATCCAGTTTAAAAATATAGCAAATTAAAAAGAAACTAAAAAAATACGCAAATAATGAAAAAATTAGGTTAAAAGTGACCTCTTGTCGATAAGTATGAAAATTAGTTAGATTTTGCCCAAATGTATCACTTTTAGTTTTAACTCATATGAAAGCTTGTTTCTAAAAGATTTCTAGCGCAAAATTAAAGTTGGCGAATCCTGTTACAAAGGATAATTAATGAAACGTTTTTCAATAAGAGCCACTGAGTCAAATAGCCTCCAAGAAGTTTTTCTTTCTTCCATAACTCCAGAATTAGATGGAAGTTCAGGTAAGTTCCGTGCCCCAAAAAAGTTCAAATTGATAACGCCATCTAACGATTTTGAGGCTGTATCTGCGTTTTTGCTGATGCATTCCCATAGCGCTCATACTCATAGAGCGTATGAGAAAGAATTAACCAGGCTACATATGTGGGCAGTTATGAAGGCTGGGATTGCTTTATCATCAATGTCGCTTTATCATTATCGCAATTATATAAAGTTCATGAGCGATCCTGACGATGATTGGTGTGGTCCGCGCGCTACCATCGGTACGCAAGATTGGCGGCCATTCCAACCAAAGAAATATGATGCAAATCATAAGCTAGTAAAACCTTCAATCTCTTCGCTAATGACTACAGTAGCATCAATCAATCCATTTATAGACTGGCTTTGCAAAGGTGGCTATTTAATTGGCAATCCACTAAGTATTATTAAAGCTGAGTTCATTAATAAAAACCCTCCAACTGTTCGAGATATTGATAAAAACTCTCATTATTTCGATAATGAAAGTTTCGTTAGCATAAATGAGACATTAGAACTAATGCCAAGGGAATCTCATAGCGACATTCACGAATATGAGGTTAAGAGAGTATTGCTTTCATTAGTTTATAATTTAAATGCTAAAACTACTGAGATTTCAAGTGCCAAAATGTCAAACTTCATAGAAGTAGATGGCAAATGGTATTGGTTAGTGGAAAGGAAAAAATCTATAGTAGATAGCATATTGCTGAACGAAGAAATGCTTGCTAATCTAAAGCGATGGAGGCTATATTTACATCTGCCTGCGTTGCCTGACAGGAGCGATACATTACCCCTACTGTCTCCTGTAAATAAACTTTGTAAGCCTTTGTACTATCGTGGAGGCTTAAGTACAAGAAGAATAACTGAATCGCTACGTGAATTAATTTTAGCAACTTCAGAAAGTATTGCCAAAACTAATCCAGAGAAAGCCTTAAGACTCCATCATGCAACTTCGCATTGGCTTAGATATACAAAACTCCGCGAAATGGCTAACTTGCAAAAAGTATCGTTCTAAGTCTAATCCAACAAACTAAGTTAGTTTTTCTGAAAGGATTTTATCAATTTTCTCTCAGCAGATTTTAATTGCTTAGTGAGTGCGGTCCTATCAAGTTTGAGGCTTTCAATTTGGCCCTCATGTAACCCAACCCTATTATTTAATAAAGAATTTGCCTTATTAAGATTCGCAATTTCTTTGCTGTATGCAGATTGCTCAGATTTCAACAAGGAACTCGTTTTATTGAGGTCCTTCTGTAGAGATAATGCTTTTTGACGGAAGCGATCTATTTCAAGTAAATACTTAGATTCATGTAACTTGAAGCGCTCTTCTGACTTATCCATTAGATTACTAATTTTAGTGATTTCGGCACCGAATCCTTCTCTGGCACTGATTAATGAGGCTTTTAAGTACTCAGATTCATTTTCAAGCGTTTTAAGCAACTTTTCTTTGTTAGCCAAGGCTTAGCATATCAACCATACGTAAATTTTCGGTCTCAGAAAGGCGTTTTAAGGCATTCTTCAGCTCAACTTGTATTTCAGTTAGTACATGTTCAGTTTTTGCGGCTTTTTGTTCAGCCACTTCAGATTGCAATTTATATTTAAGTATTTCAGCGGTTGCATTATCTACCAATTGTGAAAATCCAGCCTGGGCCGCTTTTTGTGCTTCATTCCATAAATTAGCAATGAGGTCGCCAGCTACTGCAGCAATATTTTCCGGTATGTCCGTACGTTCAATTCGTACCCGGCTTTTTTCACGGAGTTCTAACCAGAATTTATTCAGTGCATCAGCCGGTGCTGACATGCTACCTCTACGCACGTACTGATACAGCTTGTTGGCCGTTGGCGTTATTCCGTATCTAAAAAATAACAGTACACAGGCTTCACGGTAAATATCTTTGGTTTCTGGAAAATCTGCTTTTAAAGCATCGATTTCAATTTCAAGCTGTTGTTCGTTAACTATGACTGTATTCATGGTTTTAACTCAAATATCATCAATAAATAATACAACGTATTATATTGTAAATACAATAATTTATGATTAACTTTTGACATTATTACTCTAATGTCAAATAATATCTGAACTGACGATTTTAAAAGTATTGAGACCTGAAAATTGACTTTGCACAATAAATTAACTGTTATCTCCGCCATCACAACGATTGATTCAGTGCAACTTTCGTCTGAATTGGATGGTAGCAATGGTCATAATCGAGCGATTGGCAATCGCACGCAGATTACCGCCAATACTGATGCGGATGCCATTAAGGTATGGCTCGCGCGCTATCTTGATACCAAAACCACTTTTGACAGTTATCGTAAAGAAGCCGAACGATTATTATTATGGTCCGTGATACAACTCGAGAAGCCTCTATCCTCATTAAGTCATGAAGATTTTCTGGTATATCAACGCTTTCTAGCTGATCCGCAACCAGTTGAGCGATGGATTATGGCCCAACGCAAGGTGGCGAGAGACGATCCCAAATGGCGACCATTTGCTGGGGCCCTCTCCCCTACCAGTCAGCGCCAAGCCATTGTTATCCTAAATGGGATGTTTTCTTGGTTGGTGAATGCAGGATATTTGGCTGGCAATCCTTTATCTTTATCTAGGAACCGCCAACGCAAGGCCAAACCTAGAGTTACGCGCTTTTTAGATGAAGATCTATGGAAAGAGGTAAAGCTGACGATTGAAAGCATGCCACGAGAAACCAACAGGGAACGCGAACATTATCATCGCGTACGTTGGTTGTTTTCATTATTCTATATAACAGGTCTACGTGTATCTGAAGTCACGCAAAATACCATGGGCGGATTTTTCAGTCGAAAAGACAAAAGTAGCGAATCAAGGTGGTGGTTAGAGATTATGGGAAAGGGTGACAAAACTCGCATAGTGCCAGCCACCAATGAACTCATGCTTGAACTGGGTCGTTACCGTCGTGAAATGGGTTTGAGTTTAAACCCGATCGAAGGTGAAATTGTTCCATTGTTATTGCCTATTGGTGGTAAGCAACGTGCAATGACTAGAAGTGCAGTTCATTTGATACTTAAACAAATTTTTAATATTACAGCTAAACGTTTACAAGAACGGGGATCTGATTTTATAACTCAAGCCGCTAGGTTAGAAGCCGCCTCTGCACATTGGATGAGACATACTGCTGGCTCAAACATGACATCGGCTGATATGGACATCAGACACGTCCGAGACAATTTAGGGCACGAGTCTATAGCTACAACGAATAATTATCTACATTCAGAAGATGATAAACGTCACCAGGACACTGAAGAACATCATAGATTAAATTGGTAGGTGTTATTTTTTGGCTGCTGGGTACTGTATTTTTAAACTTTTGATAGTGGTATTCGTGTTTAATTGTTGCTGTCTTATCTGTTCAATTTGATCAGATTGATGCTGAATCAATATATGAAGTTCTTTCTCTTACTGATCGTGTATTAATTGATTACTAGTGCTGGTTTTAAGCTCATTTGTATCTTGATTGAATGCCATGATGGAAACCACTAAGGAAGCTAACGCTAGCAGCGCAGTAATAATTAGGGAGCCTACACCTTGGTAATCACCCGTTACGATAGACATATAATAATGTCGAAACAAGAACGGAGAAATAGCAATGAAGGGTATCAGATATACAGCCGAATTTAAGGCAGAAGCACTCAAACAAATCACTGAACGGGGTCATGGCGTAGTTGAAGTATCCAAGCGTTTGGGCGTGTCAGATAAAATCCTGTACAAATGGCTACGTGAAGCCGATCTACAGAAACAGCCACAATTCAGCAAAGATGTTGCTGCACTCAAGCAAGAAGTGAATAGACTCAATGCAGCCCTCAAACGTGCCACAGAAGAACGTGACATCCTAAAAAAGGCCGCCGTGTACTTTGCCAGCCACCAAGAGTGAAGTACACCTTTATTGACCAGCATCTAAGTGAGTTTAGGGTGGTCAGTATGTGCCGAGCACTCAAAGTGCATCGTAGTGGCTATTACGCTTGGAAAGCTGAGCCTTTATCAGCACGTGCCATAGAAGATGCGAAACTCCTTGTTGAAATCAAGCAATCCTATGAGGACAGTCAAGGCATCTACGGCAGTCCACGCGTGCATCGTGATCTGCGGGAAGCAGGCTTTAAGTGTAGTGAGAAGCGTGTGGCTAGGCTCATGTGTCAAGCCAAGCTCAAATCACAGCGTGGCTATCGTCGTCCTCGCTACAAGTCAGGCAAGCCTGCGATTGCCAGTCCCAATCACTTACAGCAACAGTTTGAAGTGAGCCGTCCTGATGAGGTATGGGTCACTGACATTACGCAAATCAGAACCTATGAAGGCTGGTTGTATGTGGCTGTTGTTGTCGATTTGTATTCCCGTGCTGTGGGGAGCTGGTCAGGTACTCGATGCGATGCTGATGGCCAAGTGGCGAAGACAACCGCAGAAGCCTGTGATGATCACTCAGACCAAGGCAGTCAATTTGGCAGTGATGAGTTTAGTCGATGGTGCAAAGAAAACAACCTCGTCACCAGCATGAGCAGACGCGGTAATTGTTATGACAACGCTGTAGCTGAGTCATTCTTCAGCAATTTAAAGAAGGAAAAAATTAAAAACCGAATCTATAATAAGAGGGAGGAAGCTAAATCAGACGTATTTGAGTACATTGAAATGTTTTACAATCGTAAATGTCGTCATGGCTATCTTAACCAGATGAGCCCGATGGCGTTTGAAGCTTTGCAAATTGGAAGTAACTAGTCGTCTAGCAAAGCGGGTGATTACCAAGGTAAGCAAGAAAGTGTCTAGTAAGGACTGGTCGATTCATACTGTTAAATTTTAGATATTGATAGAGGCTTCACTATTCCTGTTCCCGTGACCTACGCTCATAAAATAAGCAATTACCCGTCAATCTTTTAGCCTCTTTTTTGGCGACAGTCATCGCCGCAGCAACCTCATGATGACTCGCAAACAGTTCTGGAATTACTTTCACCACACCAATAGACAAACTACTGTAGGGGTAAAATGTTTTATTACCTTGTCTGTCATTGCATTCAATACCGCCAAGTTCATGATTATCCTTATCATAAAACTCTGGCATTGCTTGCTCCAAGTGCTGAAGCACATGGTTGCAACGCTCTTCCCAGTCTTCACTCTGAAATAATAAAATAAAATCATCACCGCCTATATGCCCAACAAAATCCAGGTCAATTCTCACGGACTTTGTTAAAGTTTCGCCCACCAATTGAATCAACAGATCGCCGCGCCTGAAGCCATAAGCATCATTAAATGGCTTGAAGTTATCCAGGTCACAATAGCAAGCCCAAAAAGTGATATTCTTTTCAAGCAGACGATCTATATGTTCATTGATTGGCACGTTACCGGGTAATAATGTTAGCGGATTAGCATAGCGTGCAGCGCTTATCTGCATTTCAGTAATCTCTCGCAAGAGTGCATGCCCGCTACCTAGGCCTAGATATTTGCCATGTTCAGTGATAATAAATCCATTAGTTAAATGATGAGGTTCCATTTGCGTTATCAAGTCACTCAACTCATGGAATGTAATAGTCCCTTCAACAATCAAAGGATTTTTATCCATAAAATCAATGCATGAGTTTTTTCCATACAGTTCTTTTCTGAATGGCCTAACAAAACTATCAATCATGCTGGATCGGCTAATAAGACCGATAGGTGTATTATCTTCAACCACAGGAATAGAGAACAACTTGGGATTAGTTTCAAATAACACATAAACCTCATCATTTGTAGTCGTCACATCTACAAATTGCACATTGACCAATAGTCTTCTGATATTCCCTTGCTTCTGAGTTCCTGATGCATTGGGGAACACACTAATCATCTTATTTTTAAAAAGATGTTTCATGTTTTCTTGAATTTCATGAATAGGTTCTGGTTGTGGACGACCCAGCAAATAACCCTGACAAAATTCAATATTTAAATCTTTTACAATCGCTAGTTCTGCTTCCGTTTCTACACCTTCGGCAATCACCTTAGTACCAGAATTTTCAGCTATTTTCTGAATGGACTTCACAAACTGTAGTTTTACGGGATTTGAATTGATGTCTTTAATGAAATGTTTATCAATTTTGACATAATCAGGTTGTAGCTCTGACCAAAGTCTTAAACTAGAAAACCCCTCACCTAAATCATCAATCGCAATTTTAAAACCCACATTTCGATAGCTATCAATGACGTTATAAAGTTTTGAATAATCAAAGGTTGGAGAGCTCTCCGTCAACTCCAGTACTATATCTTTTGGGTTCAAGCCAAGATACTCAATATAGTCTAGAGATATCACTCTGTTATGGTCAAATTGAAGTAAACAATCAGGACTAACATTCACAAATATTTTATTAGCATGCGAGTATTTAACAAATGACTCCAATCCAATTTGCAAACTTAACAGCTCTAAATCGCAGACTCTATTTCTCTCATTCGCCTCATTAAATAGATCAAACGGCGTATGTAAACTAGTACTCTCCGGACCTCTTATAAGTCCTTCATGGCCATGTATTGTTCCATTACTTAGATTGACAATTGGTTGAAAAACACTAGTTAACGCTCGTTGACTGATAATTTCATTTAGATTCTTAGACCCGCCTTTGTCATTTTTGATATTTTCTGCCAAGTCATCTAATTTCATATCATGTTTATCCGAATATGAGTCTAAGAGCATTAATTCTACAAATCAGCAGTTAAAACACTGACTTAGATTAATGACAATATGCCCAATTTATTACAGTTTGATTACGAAAAGACAACTTGTATTGAATGACTATTGCCCATAAAATCTAGGTTAAAAATAAGCAGTAAAAGCAAAACAGCCCACTACTCTATAACGAGCAATGGGCTGTGCATTCAACGCAGATATTTAAATAGCTTTAAATAGCTTGTGCGATATGTCGTTTCGATGTTTGAGCTATATTACTGGTTTGAATTCTTTAAAACTTATGAAGCCTTGCGGCGACGTGCTGTAAATCCTAACAAACCGAGTCCAGCCAACAACATGGCATAAGTTTCAGCCTCGGGGACAAGAAGTATAGGCCTGAGTCCTTCTAGTAGGCTATCTGGTTTTCCACGAATAGGTACTGCATATGGCTGATTAAACAGCGGTACACTTCTTCCCGCATCTGTGATTACCCCGTAAATGTTAATGGTAATTGCACTCATAAAAAGTGTGTTATTAAAATTCAGACTACCGTTGATGGATATACTTCCTGGCGTCTCAATCCTCAACATGGATGGGAATGAATTCAGTTCTCCGTCAATCAGTACATCTCCCGTTGCAAGGATCGAAATGTTGTCATCGACGGTTGCACCAGAGAAGTCAAGCACACCTCCTGACAGAATGCTGAAGGTCGTGTAGTTGAATGTCGTGCTACCTGTGATCGGCAAGGTCAAGAATGAGCTCAATTCAAATGCACCGTCGCTGCCATCCGAGATATTTGCGAATACTGATGTGCTGAGCCCCAGCGCTGCCAAAGCCAACATATAAATTGCCGTAGTTTTGACTTTCATGATGAGAATAGTAAGTTTATTCATGATCATTTAACAGTCTGGATATCATAATTTACGACGACGTGCTACAAAACCTAGCAAACCAAGACCCGCTAATAACATTGCATAAGTCTCAGGTTCTGGCACTGGAGCTAAACTATAAACACTGGTTGTATTAGACACTTCGTTAGCGATTGCAAGATAGTGCATACCGCCCATCGTAAAGCTTTCCAGTCCCTCTGGTGAAATATCACCATCTGTCACAATCATATCAATGAAACTTGCATGGGCTGGATCAGTAATGTCAAAAATACCGACTGCCGACTTGGTTGTACGTTCAAGGCCAATGAATGCATAGGTACGATCACCTATCACCATCAACTCCACACCTTCTGGCTCAACACCTTTGTCATCACTACGAGTGTCATCATAAATACCCAACTCAATGGCTTTAGCATCAAGTTGATTACCACTGTCAAAAACGATATTGCCGGCTTCATCTCTAATTGAGAATGAACGAGCACCGAAAGTAACCAAACTTCCTGTTGCAGAATCTGTCGTCGAAATATTTAAACGTTTAATATCTGTAGCAGTTCCACTTATAGTAGAGGCGCGAGCTTTGTCACCATCATCTTCACGGGTATCGCCTTCGTTAGCCATCACGATGAAGGTTTGGCCATTTGCCTCATATGCCGCCATGCCATCTGGCTGATACAAACCTACAACTGAGCTAGCACGAAGAACCGTCTTAGTTGGGCCTGATGTACCAGAAATATAATCACGGTCGGTTGGGTCAATATAATTACCTGCTACACTAAAGTCTTTAGCACCCAAACCAATCACGCTTGAAAAAGTGTTGGTAGTCAGATCAAGCACACCCATTGCATTGGCTTCTTGTAATGAAACGTACGCTTTAGTTCCACTCGCATTAACTGCGATATATTCCGGCTCAAAATCCATGCCCGTATTGGTACGAATATAACTGCCTGTTTGAGCAACACCAGCAAAACCAGCTGTAGCCTCTACAGTACGAGTGCTCATATTGATAATGCTAACGCTACCTACTGGATCAACCGATGGGTTGCCATATACCGTAGGGGTAGCTTCATTGGCAACCAACAGCCTGCCGCCATCTTTGGTAAAAGTAATCATGTCAGGCAATGCGCCTACAGTCACAGAATTAATACCAGAACTAAGTGCTCTGGTAGTGGTATCAAAGAATTTGATTGTACCTGCGTCGGTACGCGTAGTTGACTCCATCGCAAAAGCAGCAATGCCGTTGTAAATCGCAACACTATTAATGCTGCCAAATGAAGTTGTATCAATATGTTGAATCAAACTGCCGTTAGCGGCATTTAGCACATCCACACCTGCAACACCGGCTACCCACAATGAATTAGTCGTGCTGTCGTAAGCTGAAATTTCAGACATCTGTCCAGCCGCACCAGTTAGCGCATGATCATAAGTCCATAGCTTTGTCAGGCTTGCAAATGTTGTGTCAGCAGATGCAATGGCTGGTAAAAATAGTGCCGAAACCAATGCCGCTATCATAGTGTTTTTCATCGATAAATCCTTAAAATTAAAATGATTTTTGAGCTTATGCAGTGCTCATCAAAGCTAAATAAAACTAAGGATTATCGTAATTCAGTGCAGTTACATCTTAAATATTCAAACGTCACTTCGTATAGTCCGAATAGACTATTTTTGCGTATTTTATGAACGCTTTCTTAAGTAAATCACGCCAATTGCCAGCACTACCCCAACAACATCGGCTAACCAATCATCAAAACCTGCAAACCTGCCAGGTAACCAAACCTGATGCAGTTCATCCAGCATACCTATCAGCAATGACAAAATTGCAGTGGTCACAGCACTAAAGTTAAATCCGCTTGATAAAAATAAAGTAAGGCTAAAAAAGAACACGACATGGGCCAGCTTATCCCAAGGGTTTGGAAACAAAGCGCCTGCACCACTTTGAGCGCCGCCAATAAAAAGCGCGGCTAACATGCAACAAAAAGCAAGTGTAGGGAGCCAACCTTTAATCAATTGATGATGTGCAATCATGCTTGGTTCTTTTTAATTGAATTTCTATAAACAGAAATCGTTTCACTCGCTATTTTATCCCAGTCATATTTGCTTGAGACCCATTCACGACGAGCATCTCGCGTCTTATCATTGAGTGGTTTGCGTGCTACTTTACTCATCAACGCAGCTAACGCTTCAGTATCGCCAAGTTTAAAATAACACTCATTTGGCAGGCCCACTTCTAAATTTGCAGGAATATCGCTCGCAATAACCGACAGACCAAAGCTCAATGCCTCCAGCATTGCGATTGGCAACCCTTCATGTGAAGATGGCAATACAAATAACCCTGCATGCGCATAAAGCTGCTGAAGGGACGACCCTTTCTGGAACCCAGCCAATACTACATGATGCGTTTTTTTAGCTGTAGCAATCACTTTTCTGGCATAACCATCATGATGGTCTAACGCACCTACTAACACTAATTTCCAATCTGGTATATCAGCACGAGAAAAAGCCTCAATCAAATCAAGATGTCGTTTTTCTTCAACTAGCCTACTCACTAACAAAACATAGCGGCTATGAATCAAGCGATGCTCAACCAGCACATCCATCGCAGTGGGTATTTCAGGTAATTCCACGCCATTAGGAATAAGCGCCGAACTTACGCCATGTTTAGCATAAACCAAGTCCGCGATTACTTTTGAAATCACAATCCGACCATTAGACCAACGCATCCCCCATCGCTCACCTAACTGCAAAACAATGCGCGCAAAACGCCCCCACTTTTGTCGGTCATAATCAGGGCCATGATGCGTCACCACCACCCTTAAGCCTAATAATCTAGCCAGCAATGTCATAATAGCTGGGCCAATTGCCTGAATATGCAGAATATCTGGCCGCTTGATTGCGGCATATAACACGCCTAAAAAACTGTGGATAATCGCTTCAAGCCCTTTGGACTTAGGTGCCCAGAGTGATACAAACTTAACGCCCTTCCACTCAGCGCCAACCACTTGTGGCTGATACGGCGACCTTGCCAGAACAGTCACATCACAACCCAAGCTAGCTAATCTTGGGCATAAATGTTCAGCATGTGTCTCAACGCCCCCCTGAACATCAGGAAAACCTCGCAAACCCAACATCATGACGCGAATTGGTCTAGTCATCTTTAACCTTCGTTAGAAAAAACACCCAGAACATCACGAGCCAATTTTGACCAACTGTATTCAGACTCAAGTAAGGCCCGCCCTTTTTTACCCATTTCTATCGCAAGCTCAGGATTAGCCAACAAATTGAGCACTTTATCTGTCATTGCAGAAAAATCATTGGGCGCGGCTAAATGGCCCGTACCCCCTTCGATCACCAATCCACGGTAAAAAAGAAAATCCCATACTACAGCCGGTAATTCCATCGCCATGGCCTCAAGGCACGTACCCGGCAACCCCTCATAATATGAAGTTGAAGCATAAACATGGCTGCGGTTATAGTAGTTAATTGTTTCAGAGAATGGCACCTTACCTGTTAACAACACATTCTTACTGTAAGGTGCCAAAGTATCATTTACCCAAACATCATCATCACCGTATCCAACAATAACAATCCGAATATCAGGTTTTTTTGCAATCAACTGACGGCAAATTTCCACCATCGGGCGACTTCCCTTACGAAACTCAATGCGCCCGCAAAATAGAACATCGATATCTTTATTAACGCTGTCATCTGGCGTGAACATCTTCAAATCAGCACCATTAGGTATCACTGTTACAGGACCCCTGAATTCATAAGACAAAACCTCCTGCCTACCCTGCTCAGTCAACGTAATTACTTTACTGGTCAAACTAAAAATGCAATGTTCCATCCATGATTTTATTGTCAGAGAAACTTTGCTCCACTGACTTTCAAAATGTTGAGTTTCATAAAAACGGCCAGACATACCTAGATATGTAGTATGCGCAGTGAGCACAACAGGGATAAAGCGCGGCAGAAATAAACCTGGGATTAACGGAGGAAAGTGTAGATTAACCCACTGAATCTTGCCTTCTGCATGCATTTTAATTAATAGCTTGCGTGCCTGAAGTCCCCAAGTAAAAAGGTTAAACCGACCAGAACTGAATGGGATATGAATAATTTCCACACCTGAATAACTTCGCGGCATACGATATTCATCACCAGTAATTAAATATACCGGAGGGTGATCAGATGGCAGATTTGATAGAAATGAATCCAAGTAGCGTGCTATGCCGCCTACACCATAAAATTGAGGATAGACAACTGCAATCATAAGCGAGTCTTAACGTTATTGATTATATTCGAACAAATAGAAACGGCTTTCACTAAGTATATCCCCGAGATATTATAATTTTCCTACCAAATTCCATAGCTGGATATTCAATATATCTATATGAAATTTTAGCTATTGCATAAGAAAGAAATGAACTAAGAACTAGGTAAGCAAAAAAAGTTGGGACTGTTGCTGGTTGGACAAATTTAGTAACTAAAACAAAACAAAGCATGTGTAGCAAATATAATGAATAACTAATTTTTCCTAACTCCACCATAAATTTGTTATTAAAGGATTTATAGTGAGTTGCAAGTAAAAAAACTCCTATTGCTAAAGCATAAGCATATACAACGGCTTCAGATGTAAACATTACGAACCCTTTGCTAGCTGCCTCAGGAACTAAAAAAACAAGACCAGACACTAGCGGTACCGTAAATAAGTTAAGTAATAAAAATATTAAAATTGAGTAACCAGCTAACCTATCTTTTATTACGAAGGCAAGTCTTAACAAGTTACCCGCAAAAAGAAATGATAGATGGAATAAAATAAACTGCACTGGCATATCAAGCAGAAAAAATTTATTTAGAACTAGTGCCAGCGGTGTGGTTAAATTTAGTCCAATAGCAACTAAAGCAACAACAATAGATTTATCTAGTAATTTCAGCTTAAACAAGCAGACACAACACACATAAAATAGTATTTCAATAAACAGTGTCCAGAAAACTCCACTCATCTCATTAATACCAAACAACTTTGGAACCATTGTTATATTTGCAAAGAACTGAGCATAAGAATAGGATTGCTGCCCCCCCCCGAGATAGGGAGCTGAAATGACGATAAGCACCAAAGCTATCCAATAAGCAGGATAAAGACGAAATACACGGCTAGTAAAGAATTTGGCTAGTCTAGACCCCGGCTTTAGGCTGAAGGGGATGATAAATCCACTAATTAGAAAGAAAAGAACAACACCAAATCGCCCCCAATCAACTGATTCAGC
Source organism: Methylotenera sp. (assembly GCA_041675545.1). GTDB lineage: Bacteria > Pseudomonadota > Gammaproteobacteria > Burkholderiales > Methylophilaceae > Methylotenera. Next base: position 82,580 of record JBAYTS010000004.1, on the reverse strand, counting down.
TATTAGAAATCTAATGTATTGAAACAAAGGATGGGAAGCATCATATGTATGGTAGATGTATCCCAGTAGGTGTTGAAAGCAAACAGCAACGACCGCAGCACCACGCAACACATCTAGATAATCAAACCGATTTTTTTCTTTAGAAGTCAATTCTAGAGTCCACGCAATATCTGCTTGTCGTCACTTAAAATTTGCTCTAGCTCCAAAACAAGACGCTCCCATGTATAGCCAGAAATAACTTTCTGGCGAGCATTAAATTCCATTTCTTTTAGCATACTTGTATCACTTAAGGTCATGCGCACTGCTGTTGCAAGTAACTCTGAATTATCTGGCTCGACTAGAATACCAGTAACACCGTTTTCCATGACTTCAGGGATGCCACCAACATTAGAACAAATTAAACAAGTTCCTGATGACATTGCCTCTAGCATAACTAGTCCGAAAGGCTCTTGCCAAGTGGAAGGGAAGATCACCATATCCACAGCAGAGTACAAATACTTCAATTTTTCGTGCGGTAAATATCCGGTAAAAACAATCGCGTCATTCACTGGCTCCGCCAAGTTGACCAATTGCTGTTCGTATGCGGTTTTGGCAGCCCCACCAAAGAATGAAGACCCAGTGATAATCAGACGAACATCAGACATGTTGCGGTAAATTTCACAAAACGCCTCTATCAACACATGCACACCCTTAACAGGGGTTAATCGCCCTACGTAAAGCAGGTATTTCTTACCTTGCTCTATATTAACAACGCCTTCAAGTTGGCGTACGGCCTCTTCACCATATGGCTTGAACACATCTGGGACGGTCGCATTAAATACCACGCAAAACTTATCAGCATATTCAGGGAAATGTGAAACCGCCTGACGGCGAATATAGTCGCTGACACAAATCACACGATCTACCTTTGCCAAGGCTCGACGGTAAAACGGGCGAAACAAGCGCATGGAGAGATGGTCGTTGTGCATATGCAGCACGATTTTCTGCCCTGGGCGCTTGCTAAGAAACAAGAGAATGTTTGGCTCATTATGCAGATATACCACATCAAAATCCCGCACAACTTTTGCTACACGTTGTCCATAAGAATATACATTTTGGATTTTAGCCAGATAGCGCAGCGGGTTTTTCCAAGTGACACGTTCTTTAATTCGATTAAAAAACCGTTCTATTTTAGTCCATGGAATACCGATGTACTCGATCCCGCTGCCCGCCGCAACGCCTGCGGGACGAGAAACAATAGCCAGCCTGCGGCCAGAAGCCACCATGCGACGGCTAGCTTCGTCCACCCAATGCTCTACAGCACCACCCTGCACTGGTGGAACTGGCAATAATTCAGGCACAACGATTGCAATAGAAACCACTACTACTCCAAGCTGGTAATTTCAAAATAAGTCGTAGGCCCATGTGAAAGTTTGGCCGTATCGAGCACAAAACTTATGCTATCAGCCTGATGTGTCAAAGGGATTACATCACCACGTTTTCCACGTAATGTATTAGAAAATATTTTTAGCTGTGCTGCATTCTGGTTTTTGAGCTTGAGCTTGATTTTTGCGGTCTTAATTAGTACCGGTTTTTTACCTAAATCCAGCAATGTGGTTTCGGCGAAGTCAGCAAAGCGCATACCGCTATTGCGAGCATCGGTTGCCAATATCACTAACATGCGCTTACTTGCTTGCAAGGGTTTACCATCCATGGACGATACCGAAACCAGTGCTGGGCCATCGGCCTGTTCAACGGTGAGATTATCTAACGCGATAGGTTCAGGTGTATCAAATACAACCGCTTCGGTGTTCGGGGTCACGACCATGAGTCGTTTGCGTTGGCTATCCATCACCACCTGCCCCGTATCAGTATGGTAAACGCCTTGCTTTGGGTCTGTGATATTTTCTTTACCAAGCAGTCTGTTTTTTCTCAATGAATCTACACGGCTAACCCATTTATCATTTACAACAAAGTTAGTCTTGCTTATTTTTGACCCCAATTTATCTGCATACTCACTTGCAATTGTGTCTATCTTAGCCACAATAGTTTGCGTTGCACTTTGCTCCATAGGCTTTCCTAGCAAAGCCAGGCCTGTATTTCCAAACAAAACCTGTGCATCATACTTACCAACCGAGCGACCTTGCCAATCCAAGCCCACGCCTGTAACTAATGACAAGCGGGAAATATCAACTGGAATGTTGCCCAAAAATGCGCTCTCATCAAACACGTTCTTAGACTCAATTTTAACCCCCAACATATTCCTCGAGGGCGCAACATCACCTCTTAAAAATAACAAAGCGGCTAGCGTTTCGTTGGCGCGTACGATAGGGTCAAGGCCGATGACAAAAGGGTAAATTGCATCTTTTCTTCCGCCTATTGCTGCATAGCTCAGATCAATTGCGCCTGCATGCTGACAAATCATGTCCCACCCTTGAAAGCTTGCATAAGCCGGCACAGCTAAAGCGCTTTCCCTACGATACTTGTTCCAGAAAACTTGACCATATTCGGAAATGGTATATGACTTACCTACATGCCGGCCTGATGCAAGTTCTCGGATAAATTTTGCATCACCTTCCAACATGCTGTCCTGACGCATGACCGAGCCGGGAGTTGTAAACTGAGTTGGTTCAAAGTGATAATTGTGAAGATCAACCCACTCAAGTTGTCCACGAGAAATGTGCGCAGCTGGTGACAACCAGTTGTTATATGCTGTTAACAACCCTTTGTAACCTAACTGTCTAAGATATTGCGTCATCCAGTCAGCCGTGACTTTTTCAAGGTCTAAAAAAAACTGCTGTGTATCAGACATTCTTTTGCTCGTCCAAGCATCAGGCTTAGGGAAGCTAACTGACTTAGCTTCCAAAGATTCACCTGAAACTAACTCACCTTTCCACGCCTTAGCTAAGGCTACTGTACTTCCATACTTTTTTATAAGCCATTCACTAAACAATGGGCGAAACTCATTTGGCACTCCGTTACGGGTAATAAAAGCTAAACCACCTTCATTGACCATAATCAACCCTGCAAGCGCAGGGTCGGCTAGCGTTGATATTGTTGTGTATGGGTTGATGGATGCCAACATTCGTTCCATCAGTTTTTTCCAGTGCGCTTGCATCTCATGGTCGTAATACACGCGCTGCATGCTGCGACGCTGGCCGATCCATCTATCCTTAACATTGCCATAGGCAGCATTATCAGAACTTAGGCCGTTTAAAACAAAATAAACACCCTCACGCTTAAGTGCAAATAACAAATAATGAAAACGGTCGAATTGCTCAGGATTAAAATCAAAGTCACTTTGCCGCTGTGACATTAAAGTGGCTTCAACAAAATCGAGCCGCGCCATGTTATAGCCATGCATACGTAATTGCCTAGCATAAAGATCAGCCATCGCATGATCTGGGAAACCGCCTGTAGCTGAACCAAAGCCTAGAGAGGCCATCAAAAACCGTTGAGGTCGATTAGGTTCACTCTGCATTGCAAAGTATCCGTTTTTAGCCACAATCATCCGTGAGGAATCAAGTTTAACCAGTGGAACCAAGCTTGAAAAATCAAGAATACTGCCAGACTCAATGATGAGAGAAACATCTTTAACTTGGTGCCAACCATCATCGGCATTGCAACTGTTAAAGAAACACAATATCAGTGATGCAAAAAAAATGCGCTTCATTTGTCATGCCCGGAAAAATAAGCATTAGCAACACTAGTCGCAATGCTGTCGTATCCCCTGACACGCGCTACATATTCACACCCTTTAACACCCATTTTTCGCATCAATGCAGGGTCAGCCAACAACTGAAGCACCGCATCAGCAAAAGCATTGGCCTGAAACGGAACACATAACCCGCCGCCACTTTCAGCAATCACCTGCACCTGATCCGGGTTATCATTGACAACTACGGGCAATTCTAAAGCCATGTATTCGACGGCTTTAGTAGGTGAACTCATATCCAATAAATATCCACGTGGAATAGGTGAAATCCCTATTTCTGCAGCACGAATATAGCGCCAGGCTTGTGAAGCGGCTAGCCAGCCAGTCCAAAGCACATTTTCTGCCACGCCTGCCATCTCTGCTTGATGTTTCAACCAATCGCGGTGTGTGGTATCTTCTGTATCCCCTACCAGCACCAGTAAAATATTTGGTATCTGCACCCTAGCAATTGCAAGCATATGAAAAAGCACCTCAATCTGCCTGACACGATCCAGCGTTCCAAGATAAGCCACAACACGCTTGCCAATTAGTCGCGAGTCTTCAACTGGCTTAATCTCATCAGGTTTAGCCAACTCAATGTCAACACCCATTGGCACTGGTGTCATTTTTGACATAGGGATGCCATAACGTGCAATATCAGTTTGCATCTGACGACTTTGCACAAAAATGTGATCAGACTTCGGCAATAACACTCGGTACAACAACCACTTACCCAAAATACCCTGTATAAGTGGAAACCAAAACCGCATGCCACCTTTTATTCCTCTAGACTTTGCACGATCAATCTGCCCTTCAGACTGCGGATAAGATAACCAGTAGAAGAAGCGCACTCCTTTAATACGTGCAACCAGCAGACCAAACAACGCAATTACAGTCATGTCTCGCACCTGAATGGCATCATACTTACTAGCATCCATGGCAATTAAAGTGCGAAGATTGTGCCAAAACTTGGCCAAATACTGTCCTGCTCGGCTTTTGGGAACCTTACATAAAATAGCTTGGCCAGCACCCCAAGACGGCACAGTCTCATCTACTGACGCTACATCAAGCTCAGTTACCAGATCACAGGTTATACCGTGGCGTGGCAAATATTTTCCAAAAAGTGCAATGACATCAGGACGAAATGTTGGCCATTGCTCTGCCGTAAAATATAGCAAATGAAGTCTTTTTACTTTGTCCTGAAGTGCTGTTGAAGCCATATTATCTTGACCTTTTAAAAGCGCCTTGTTGGTTCAGCAAGTAACCTAAATATCCTAACAAAACGGCGTAGAGCATTTCCATTGACAATAAATTCACGATAGAGTCTGAATAAACAATGCTGAGCATAAATAATGGAATTGTGGCTTGAATTGCCAATGCATCAGCTTTTACACTTGGGTCACTGGATAATTTCTCCAATTTTTTTGCAGCAAACCATGCACTGACAAAAATACTGATAAATAAAATCAGACCAATCAAACCTGTATCCCAAAGTATCGTAGACGCCGCTGTCAGATTGATGCCATAGTTAAGGTACTTCAGCCCCAAATGCCCAGCCATAGCCCCTGTAGAGGTGTATGAACTGCCAAGGCCATTTCCGAATATAAAACCCACAGGATCTCGTAAACTTTGCTCACCTAACCAGAAAGTAATTGATGTCCATCGATTAAGATACTGTCCATCGGAGTAGCCCTGACTGCCAATGTTATATTTCAAGGTGGATTCCAAAACCTCCATAGGACTGCTTTGCATCATAATGACCACATATAAATAGCCCAGAAGGAATGTAAGTAGTGCAACACCAATCAATGCTGGCAAATACCGTAAGGGCGCATACATAAAATCCTTACCAAACAGTACTAGACCAACCATTGGTAGCATCACTAAGGCTATTTTGGTTTCCCCCATACCAATCGGGAGCATGAAAATCACAAACAGGATGTAAAAGTATTTGCTATTAACCAGCCCTGATCGCCAGCGTGCAACCAGAAATGCAATCGCCGAAAATAAAAAAATCACCATCACAGAGTTAGGACTGCCACCCTGCATATTGGCTCCAAAAGTGCCAGCGATGATGTCTGTCGTATAACTTGACAATGCAAGACCACCACGCTGAGGCACTAGTATGAGCAACTCGTAAAGTGCAAAGGGAAATTGCAACAACGCGATTACCAACATGAATTTTCGCCAACGTACGAAGCTTTGAGGCGTAAATATAATCAGCGTGATTGCCATCATCAAACCGAACATCTGAAAATAGCGTTTAAATCCGGCAACAAACTCAGCCAACGAGTACCACTGAGCAATGCTGACGACTAGAGAATACCCCATAAATGCAAGCGCAATTAGGATAAAGGCAGGTGCCTTCCTCGCCTTGCTCCATAACATATTAAGGATGGATGGCAATAACAACATCATGCTGAGAATGGATACAATCCAAGTAACTTTGCTGAACTGGGGATTGGCCGACAGTACCCCCATCAACAACCCTATCACTAGCACGATCCAAACTGTAAGTGCTGGCAGTGCAAGAAGAATCGGCCCTAGCACCATGCCGGCCCCCAACCCGATCATGATTGGGTTGGCCGTCACCGCCAGCAGCCCAAAAAATATTGAGAACACACCTACCACAAATATTGCAGCGAGCAATTTGAGGTTAATCTGGGGCAGTCTGCGCACAATAATAGACGTATTCAACGCGCCACCCCGTTTACCGCTGCAAGAAATTGTGGCTCGATCGTTTGCCACAAATAGGCGTTGCTTGAGTTTCTGGCTTGTAATTTCATAGCATGAATCTGACTGCGGTGATGCCAAAGATGCTTAATCACCTGCGCCAGACTACAGCTGTCGTATTCGAACACAAAGCCGTTCACGCCATTCTGAATATATTGCGTATGTGTACGGATGTTACTTGCAAGAACAGGTAAGCCAGCCACAAGATATTCGAACAACTTGGTTGGTGGGTTAAATCGATACCACGGCAGATCTTCCCAAAGGCATAGCCCAGCATCTGCCGTTTTCATGAAGTTCGGGATGCTGCGGCCCGGAACCCTGCCAAGCACCGTAATAAACTCGGCTATACCTAACGTCTGTATAGCTTTTTTACAATATTCAAGCTGCTCAGCACTTGCCCCGACAATCGTCAAATGCGCGATTTTTTGATCTTGGTTGGCAATTTTGATCGCTTCCAGCATCACATCCCTACCGCGATCCTGATGTACAGACCCCACATAGACGAGTTGTAGAGGATCTGCATCACTACGAGGCACTTCTGACAATGCCACGCCAACAAACGACTGCTCCACGCCCATGTAGATCATGCGTGTTCGTTCTTGCTGACAACCATGAGCTAGCAAATCATCGCGATGCGCCTCACCGATGGGCATGACAAGATTGGATTTACAAGCACCATAAAACATCAGCCATCTAACCAATCCGCGCGTCATTCTTTTAATTGGTGCAACTGTTTCCGGCTCGGGGGCCACATGTGTAGGATGCTCGTTCCAGTAAGTCACCGTAGGTACTCTCCCCACCAACAAAGCAACAGGGGCAGCCATCGAATGCAGCAGTACCGCCACATCTGGCTGCTGATGACGGATTAGCGTGGCACATACCCAAAGATAGCTTAGCCACCCAAGCCGCCCAGGCGATGCCTTGATGACAATGTAATTAACATTGGAAAACTGCAACTCTGCCTGCGTCAGCGGAAAAGAGCTGATAACCGTCAGCTGGTAGTGTGTAGCCAGCGATTTGATGCGATACGAAAAGTCGAGGAAACCCGGCTGCCCTTCAGCAAAAGTGGTTACGACAACGCAAGACTTGCTTTGACTCATCCCTATGCCCGGCCTCTGATGCCTGCCTGACGCAGTCGTTCGTCAAACTGATTAGCTACGGCCAAAGCCTCTTCTAAATTGCTGACGAATTTAACGCCCTCATACGGCTTGGTCCATGCCTGATGCAGGCTACCAAGTTTTCCGTAATTATTGTCGATCAGGACGTGGGGTTTATTTAGCAGAATAGAAAGAATATGTACATGCAGACGGTCTGAAATTACAACCCTTCCCCGCCCAAGCAAAGATTTACCTCTGGCCATTCTGGTTTTTGCCAAGGCACGCCACAACTTTAATAGAACCATGTTGCGAGGGTCTATAACCATTCTAAATTTAGCTGTATGTCGCTGAATACGATTTAAAATCCTCTCTGCAATACCTTGCTCAAGCCAATCATTCACGTCGATAGACACATTCGAATTTAATCTGGCTAGGTCATCTATCCAATTGTTCGATTTTTCCTGATCGGTGCGAGAAAGAATAAATCTGTCGAATTTAAACTCCTTGCCTGACTCGATAGAACCAATGAAAAACGCCATATCTGGACAGAGTAAGACCTTGCATTCAAACTGAGTCGTAGCAAACTCATAACTTGGCTGGTCTCTTACCACGAGGGTGAAGTTACTATGCCGGCTTATCGCTTGCTTCGTTTTTTCAAGTAACTTATCGTCGCCAAAATGTATCGATTGAGGTAGTTGGACAATCGGCACATCTGGAAAATCTTCGATTACTCGTAATCTGAAATCGTGAATGATTTTCCAAAGCGAACCAAAGTTGCCACCTCCTTGTAATAAGATGACACCATTTTCTCCCAACGCATTTGCAAGATTACTGCTGTTGTAATTTTCAATATCACATACATACTTCGGTGGCATTTTTCGTGATTTCAGATATGCCATCTCACCCAACCAGATCAGTGCATCACCAACATTCGAGTAATTGGGATAATCCAGCAATGCAATCGAAGCCCCTTCAGGAATCAACGGATCCAAGACAGCCCGTGCCGTGCCTTGCAATGCATGAATCAATTGCCGGCCGCCCCAGATATCATCGGTGCTTGAGACTATGTCTAGGTTGGATTTAATCACACTTTCCACTATGCACCTGCTTTTGCTCGTCGAATGTTAAAAATAATGTTTTTAATAAATTCAATCTCTGCCTTACCAATGGTTTTAGACAACCAAATCATTACTCCATAAACTGTGACTGTGCCAACCAAGGTGAGAGCCGCAGCGGCAAGTCTGGTACTCTCAAGCGTAATTGCCCAACCTAGCAGTTCAAGCACTGCAAATGCCGCAAAACCCGATAAAGATACGCCACCTATCATCTTCCAGGATGGCTCATATGGATGCTCGGCAACGGCAAGTTGAAATACGATGTACAGATTCATGGTCAGTGAAAATAGAATAGGCGCACCAAGTAAAAATATTGGAGAGATACTGACTGCCAAAGCCATAGCTAATAACATCACTGGCAGCGCCACCATGCTGGCCACGATTAGCAGTTTGCTTTTTTCAAGCGAATTCAAAATAAGTTGTAAAAGCACGATATGGCTGCCAATCGTAAGTTGCGTCATGACAAGCAATAGAATCCAGGATAAACCCTGGAACTTGCCACCCGTCATAACAGCAACAATAGAATCACCTGCAACAGCTACCCATGCAATCGCAGGAACCATCAGCAGCAAATTTGATTTATAGAGTAGCTGACAGCGTTGGCTCAGCGAGACAAAATCACGGTCCTTAAGGTAACTGGCAATCATCATCGGTTCCAGCAAGCCGTAAAAGAAGTGAAGAGGAATGTACTGTCTGGCTTTTTCAGCAATACTGACAAAAAAACCGTATGCAGCCACAACTTCTACTGGCAGATAGGCTGAGGTGAGCAGTTTCATGAAGTAACCTTGCGGTGGTGCTGCAAGCAGGGTGAACCCGTAGTTGTGCAGGCCAACTTCAGTCACCTTGCTCCAGTTAGGCCAACTTCCCTCTTTGATATCAGAATGCACTTGATTGGATAGAACATGCAGATGATGATGGATTACCAGAACAAATCCGATTACACCAATAACCTCTGGTATGGCGAATACCCACAAGGCTTCTTCCCAGCTAATTACGGAATTCATGTAAACAAAAACCGCAATCATCGCTAGCCGACCAGCCCACTGAATCACCAGCAGGCGCGTTAGCGTTTTCTGCATCACAAGTGACTGCAACACAGAAGAAAAATGCTGAAACATCACTTCGGCTACAATAAAAGAACCAAGCGCTATCGAGAAGGATTTGAATTCTGAAACAATCAGGAAATCATCTACAGATGCCCAAAATACATAGAGCAACAACACGATGAATAACGCAGCTGCAAACCTTATACCGCTGGTTGCCCAAACAAATTTTGCAAGCTCTTCTGCTGTTCGATAAAGTCTTCCTTCTGGCACGTAGCGCGAGACAATACGCTCTATGCCCAAGCCAGCCAGCACACCGCACAATGCGACCAAGCCACTGAGTGCAGTATAGGCGGCGTAGTTTTGAACATCCATGAAGCGCACAAGCAGTATGACAGTTAAAAACCCTGCCACTCCAGCTACACCTCTACCCATCAAGTAGTGAAGAGCGCCGTGTCGTGCATTTTCTTGTGTGTAAGGGTTGTTATGCATGTCACTCTTATAAAATACTTTTAGCTAGAACAGCTTCTGCCGAATTGAAGGCGCTATCATAGAAAAAGTGGGTTACGCTAATATGACAGGCCAGTCACTCTTGCGCGATATTCCGGTGTTAGCGCTTTCGTCAACGCTTCAATAAACGCACCTTGTATTCGATAAGCTTCTTGAGTGTTATCATCAATTGATGATGCTCTAAATAATATACCGTCAGGAATTTGACCTTTAAGCGCATAGCGCAATTGGGCTTTTTTGCGCTCTAAATCGTTATTCACCGCATAGCTGCCAACGGTAAACCAGTAAGTTACCAATTCGTGGCGAATGCCACTTACCGCCTCCATCCTGCGTACAGGAATGGCACCAACTTCGGTATGCAGTACATCTTTACTTTTAGACATAATCTGAAACCCTTGGGCAGGATAGCAACCTTCTGGATCATGTGCCGATAAGCCATCAGACTGGTTCGCGCCGTAAGGAATTGAAACCATGATTCGATAGCCCTGACTATTCACATAGGTTCTAGTCAGCACTTGCGTGTAAATTTTATCGAGTGAAGCTTTTACTTCTGGACTTACCTGCTGATAGAAGACTTTATCGTCTACGACCCAATCGCCGAAGCGTGCAGGAATTATTTTTTTCAGATCCACTGCTGGACCTTGATCCGCAATTCTATGCGTAGGCGTCATTGCAACAGCCAAACCAGCAGCTAGAATCATTGCCAGTCCAGCCAGTACGTTTTTAATTTTTAAATTTTCAAAGCGCATCATTGAGCCACTTTCGCATCAGTTAACACGTTGTGATTACGTCGTTTAGTTACGAAGTATTGAAGAAACGAATCAACACCCATAATCAACACTAAGGCGACTACAAACAACACCATGCCTGCAAACCCGTGTACGAAACCCTGCCCTGCTTCATCGCCAAAATAATAGGTGACTAAGGTAAGCACCATGACCCGAATAACATTAGCTGTGAATGAAATAGGTATGATCAATATGGCGAGCGTAATGTTACGAAACAGCGAGTTATGCTTTACAAGATTCAGATAAAGCAAACCTAAAGCCTCAAGGGATACTAATGTGTGCATGCCGGCGCAGGCATCAGCAACCAACAACTGATACTGACCAATTTGCAGAATCACGCCAGCCCGTGCAATTGGGTAACCAAACCAAAAAAGTACACTCTCTGCCACATAAGAAACAGCCATTTTCATTGGTAGCGTAATAGCATCTACCAAGATACCCGGCAATGGAATCATGAAAAGAATAAAGAACAGTGGAAACCACATTGCCCTAAGTGCTGGCATGCCTCGAGTTAGCAACAATATGCCAGCCAATACTGGAATCTGTGATCCGATATCCAGTAAAAATATATCTTGTGAACGGCCTAACATGTAGAACAACAGGCCTAAACCGAGACTTAAACCTCCCAATACAGGCCATGTTTCAATACTTGGATTAGGTTTTAAAGTTTCACGGTTTTGCCAAATCAAGAACAATACAACCATGAGTACGATTGGGCCATGTGCTTGATCATCATTATTCCAAAGCGTTGTGCTGAGCGCATAATAAGTTGGAATATAAAGCGCGAGCAACCCGAGTAAAATTGGCCACCATTCAGATAATTTGGCTGATAATTCGTTACGCTGATTCAAAAATGTGGTGGTCATATTTAGATTCTAAAAATCGTTAATAACAGCACCGACAATTTGAGCGCCGGTCAAAGACATTTGGTCTCGCACCGCCGTTAAGTCAGAAACTCGGGTATGGTTAAGTCTTGAAACCAAAAGTGCCCCACCACAGCGCGCTACAGTAGCCTGCGCATCGGCTGTATCAGCTGCAGGGGTAGCATCCACGAGCACAACATCGTATTGACCAATCGCCTGATTCATAAAATCAGTAAATGTTGCACGACTTAATAGTTCTTGTGGGTTAGGTGGCAATGTACCTGCACCTAAAACTGAAAGGTCAACGAAAGACTCAACTCGAGTCGCAATATCTAAGCCGGCACGCCCTGCAAGAACGTCTGACAGGCCACGATTCTCTTTTATATTAAAAATGCTGTGCTGGGCAGGATTGCGTAAATTAGCATCAACCAGCAGTGTTTTTTGACCTAATTGCGAGAATACGATTGCTAGGTTAGCCGCAAGGTAACTGCTGCCTTCATCACCATTAGCACTCACAATCGCGAGTGATTTGTAGCCTTCACTGAACCATCGCATCATTAACTTGCTTCGTAGCGCTCGCAAAGCTTCAACTTGTTGCGTAAAAGGCTGATAGGCAGCAACAAGCTTAGCACTAAAATTGCCCTGCCCTGCTTGCAAGTATGGGTAATCAAACTGTAACGCTAGCACGTGGCGAATATCAGCCTCAGTAATGAGGCCTAGCTTCAAGGCAGCATCGCCAAAACGTAGCCCCTGCTTCTGTTGAGCGAATAAAATATTTTCAGCATCTGCGGGAGTGATTTTTCCGAGCTGCAGCAGTAACCTGCCGATAGAGCTTTCACGCGCTGGGTGAATGGCTACAGGTGCATCTACTATAGTGTGCATGGTGTTTTGCATGGATATTTCCTTAAGCAGCCCTGAAAAGATTATTAGGCAAACCCATGAAACGCTTACCCGTTTTGCCTAGGTTATCTTGAATCACGGCAAAAACAGGTATTTCTAACAGTTCGCTGATATCTTCTCGGCTACGAATCCTTCTATCTACCATCTCTGCTATTAAGCCGAAACCCACGCCAAGCATCATGCCCAAAAATATTGAGAGCAACATATTGATCATTATCTTGGGGCTAGAGTGGTTTTGTGGCGCAATCGCCGGGTTCAGTACGGCAACATCAGTTTGGTTAACATTACCTTCAAGCGTGGTTTGAGTGAGGCGCTGACTTGCTGCATCTAAGGCTCGCTGTGCATTTTCAACATCACGTTGCTGAACAGATTGCTGGTCTCGAGAGAGATTCAATTCAAGGACTTTGGCTTTTTGTGCAGCTAATGCAGCTCTGATTTCAGATTCACGTTGCTGGTGAATATGCGCTGTGCCACCAATAGTGCGGGTAGCCTTAACTGTTTCTTCTAACAACTGGCTCTTAAGTTTATTTAACTCAGCCTGCGCAGACTGATATTGTGGATGGCTTAAACCTACGCGCTGAGACAACTCAGAAAGCTTAGACTCTGCACGCACAATATCAATTTTTAGATTTTGCACCACTGGGTTCGCTGCAACGTCTGGAGATTCATCGCCATTACCGCGAGTGCGCTGCTGACGAGAAGTTGCTTCATATGTTTGCGACTGCGCCATCACCAACTGAGAAGACAAGTCGTTCAGACGTGCACTTTCCACATCCAGGTTACCCATGACACTGGTCAACCCTTTTTCCTGTTGATATTTTGATAGCCTTGCTTGAGCCGCTTCAAGATTTGCACGTAAAGTTTTAGTCTGCTCACCTAAAAACTCAGCTGCTTTTTGTGCTGGCTCGACCTTAAGTTGAATATTAGTTTGCTGATATGCGTTAGCAAAGGCGTTAGCAACAGCAGCGGCAAACTCGGGGTCTGAGCCACTAAATGAAATCTCTATCACACTGCTTTCACGTGCCGGTTTTACATCTAAGTTTTGCAACAACAAATCAGCAAACCATGCACGGATATCACCAACGCCTTTAGTGGCTTTATTAAACTGCGCTTTTGCAGCTTCACTCTCGGTGAATTTAAGTTGGTCTACCACTTTCATTCCCACATTACGACTTGTAATGATGTCAATTTGGGTGGCCATGTAACCTGGCATTAACTGTGCTGGTAGCGCTAGACCGGTGACCGGGTCCATTCCCTTGTAATTCAGCACTAGCGATGTGGTTGCTGTGTATGACTTAGGCAGCATCAAACTAACCACAAGCGTGGTTAATACGGTGATGCCAAACGTAATTAAGATAATCTTGAATCGTGCTTTCAGGATAAGCAGAAACTGAGTGAAATTCATAAGGGTTCCTAGAACAGGCTTTCTTGAACGTAGAGCACATCATCCTGCTTAACAGGATCTGTCATTGCTGGAGATATTTTCTCAACCACACCACTAGTATTACGTCGGTGCAATTGAATGTTGCGTTGAGAGCCCCGCGCAGTTGGACCGCCGCCTTGTGCAAGCACTTGAATTACCGTCATATTGCGTTCTATACGGAACGAACCGGGACGCTGTACTTCACCATAGATATAGACCACAGGCGCACGTGGGACATAAATGCTGTCACCACTCATCAGTGGAATATTTGAAGTGTTGTCTCCGGTGCGAAAAAGACTATCGATATCCACTTCAAAACGGTTAATTTTCCCATCTCGTACAGTTGTTACAGTCGCAGTATCAGAGCCCGCGGGGTTAGCGCCACCTGCTACACTTAAAAAATCAGCCACAGTTCGAACACCGCCAACAACAGCATATTTACCAGGCCGGTTCACTTGCCCCATGACTGATACATCTCGGGCATGCACATACACAATTTCTCCGCCTTTTAACTGCACATTCTGCACACCGTCCCCTTTGAAAACGATATTATGCAGATCATATTCAGTTTTACCGGACTTACCAACAATAGTGATGATGTCTGATCCATCTTGTGTGGCACCGCCAACCAAGGCTAGTAAATCAACAAGATTAGTAGCACGGTCTAATGGATATCTACCTGGCTTATAAACGCTACCAAGCACAGAAACCATTTTGCTTTGAAACTGAACAACTAAAATATTGATTTGCGGCTGCTTAACAAAGCCGCCACTCTCGAGCATTCCTGCAATCTTTTTTTCAGCGTCTGAAGAAGTAATGCCGGCAAGCTCTACCTCACCTACAAGCGGAAAACTAATTTTTCCAGCTTCAGATATACGTGTTTCAAGCGTTAAGTCCGGATTGTTATAAACAGCGATCTTAAGCACATCACCCGGGCCAAGTAGATAATTAGCTTCTTCTGCGGAGGCTACCTGTAACCACAAACCAGCAGCCATGGCCATAATGAAAGCTATAAAATATTTAACTAAATTTCTTAACACCAGCATTTTTTCACTATACATATAGATTAAAACTTTCTTAGATTCAGTAGCAGGCAAATTGCTGTAAAACTACAGGCCTGATAGACCCTTATCTATGTTCGACTGGTTAGCACTTGGCTTAACTGCTACCTCCGTTGTTTTTTCAACTTCAGTCACTGGTGTTGTAGCCAAATCAGCTTTAGGTAATACTTTTTCACTATTAGCATCACTTGCTACTGGCGTAGTCACGTCAGGATTTTTCATATCGGAAAATTCGCCAACAAACTCAATTTTTGCTTTTGATTTAAGTGATTCCATTTCTTTTTTTGCAAGTTTTGATTTGTTCTGATTCAAGAAATACTGCTCAATAAATGGCGTTGCATTCTCACGTGAAATTGGCGTTGATTGTGATGCAGCTAAATGTAATACATTCAGCGACCGTCCCGTAGGCACTAGTATCAAATCACCATCTTTAAGTGGTTGTAATTTTTTTAACATATCCAGTGGTAATTGCTCAGCAGCCCTGACATTGCTATTAGCTGTAAATGGATAGTTTTTTGCTTTAAGCCAGGCGGCGATTTCATTGATACTTTTAATATCTTTCAAGCCAGCTTCAACTTCAGCAAGTTTATCTTTACTGATATCGACCACCAGCTCCTGCAAACGAAATATACGGCGGTTAGCAAACAACTCGGTATGTTCTTGATAAAAGGTGTCGATTTCAGCTTTGGTTGGCTTAGCCGCTCTAGTCATTAGCTGGTCTAAGTAAGCCTGCGCTAATATTTCATCTTTAGATGATTCAAGCGCTTGCAAGATTTTTGGGTCTCGATCAAGCTTAGCCTCTAGCGCTTGCTGCTTTAACAACTGTTGATCGACCAATCGAGTTAGTATCTGCTTAGATACCTGTTTGCTTTGCGCTTCAGTTACCTGACCCATTCTAGCAAGCTGAAAGTTAACTTGATGAATTGAAATTTCATCACCGTTTACTTTAGCTACGACTTGAGTCTCTAATTCACTTTTTTCGGCTGGGTCTTTTTTACCGCAAGCTGAAGTGAAAACTGAAGCAACCACTAATGTAAGAACCAAGTATTTATTTGTGAAACGCATATTTCTCTCTCGTTTATATCTAAAGTGATATCACTATAAGAAGAAAATATGACTTTAATATGTCAGATATGCGTAATATTTATGATGAGAAAATACAGCAAAAATAAAAAAACTGCTAAATCACCATTTAGCAGTTTTGATGGTTATAAAAATTTTTCTAAGCGTTATTTTTACGACGGAATGCCATGAAGCCAATCAGCATTAAACCTGCTGACAATGAACTCCAAATGCTTGGCTCTGGAACCAAGCTCACATTATCTAGCCCGCCACCGAAACTATCGCTTAAGCCAGCGGCGGAAAAAGAAAGTTTGTCACTACCTGTTCCCATCACTAAAAAGCTAATCGTGTACCAGTTATTGCCATTTTTACCAATACCACTGCCAGTTATTTGTGACAACAATGAGCCGTTCCAAAACGCTTTAATTGGATTAGATTGACTAGTTACGCCTTCACGTGGCGAATAATCAAATGACAAATCATAAATAGACCCAGCTGTTGTGCTGACCATTTGAAAAATTGAGTTATTGGCATTAGTATCCAACTCAACATAATTAACACCATCGGATGCGACTCCTGAAACATTGTTACGCAACTCAACATTGTTAACACCAATCCAACCTGTTAGATTGTTATAGATACCCCAAGAACCATTGGCTTGCACATCAGCCTCAAAAGAACCATTAGTAACTAAATTAGCATTTGCGAACGAAGGCAAAGATGCCAGCGCCAATAATAATGCGATCTTCTTCATGATATTTCCTTTTGTACATAAATAAGTATAGTTTTGTATGCTCATTATTCAGGGCTGGAATGACAAGAGATGTATTCTATCCACTCCATTCGGACTAGGCCGACCAACTAAGATCATGCGCAGATACCCTTGCCTAAAAATCGTAACGCATCAACAAATTGATGTTGTTGAATTTATAGCCAAAGCTTGTAATATTTGATGTGCGGTTTTCACCTTGATACTGTATTTGCACTACCGACTTGGTAGTCGGTGTATAGATAAAGGATAAATTAGCTGACCTTGATTCATCGTAGCGATCACCATCAACCAACAAAAAACCTGTACTTCCTAAGTAATCTCTTTCTTCGTACCCAAGGCCAGCACGAATTGCAATTTTACTAGTAGCATTCCATACAGGATTGATAGCAAAACCTTTGGTTTTCACATAGGTAGATAGCACGTCATCAACAGGTGACACTTCTTGATAGGCAGTCAAATTAACAGATGTTTTCGCTGTAAGCATGTGATCCAAATTCCAACGCTGACTTAAACCGCTAAAATCGCGTTGGGGCGTATCTTTATATTCGATATTGACTTGAGATACTCTGGCTGAGATTTTGGTTTTAACTGTAGGTAACCAGGCTGCGGTCGCAATAATATCTTTTTTCGTACTTTCATCACCAAGTAATGAGAATGTTCTATTCGGAAAGTCTGAGTCTAGAATACGGTAGGCTAAGCCTAACTGTGTACCCAATGGATTTTGATACCGCACACCAGCTTCAAAAACATCATCTTCTCTATCAGATCCACTGAAGCTGATTAATTCATTCTCAGTTTTAACATGCTCACGTGTCACATCAGCAGTCCAGCTTGGATAAAAATTCCAGTGTGCAGCTGCACTTTGACGACTCGTTGTTCTTAAGTTCTTAACTGGCTGCTTGATTTCATTAAAGCCAGCAATTGCATCACTCTGGCTGGCACTTAACTCTCCATAAAAATCATTACCTACACGCCAATTCCAGCCCAGCTTATTTGATTTACCCGTATTATCCAGAATGTCAAATCGGCCATATCGACTCTCATTAATATTAGATGCCAGCGTGAATACTTGCCTACTTAATCTTACATTCACGTTGACGCCCAAATCCATTCGCTTAACGACATCCGATGTGTCGGATGAGCCGAATGCAGCCTTTGCTTGCTCTGAAGAAGAAAATCTAAAAACATTATCATCGTAGCTAACATTTGCGCTTACATATGGCTTGACGTCTATCATCCCTTCAGCCAAGGCAGATGCCGAAAGACTCATGAAGCAACCAGCTAGTATTGCTCTGTGTACGTGTGTGATCATTACCAATACTGCCAATTTCCAGTGATCACAATCCATATTCCCAACAATCCGTTGGTCACCGCATGTGCAAAAATTGGTACCCATAAATTTTTATATATTTTATATAGCAGCCCATAAACAATACCTGCGAATAAACCGGCAAGCCACAACTGATGCTCCATTGCAAATAAACACGCACTTATAACTAAGGCATAAGTAGTCACTTTATCCGGGGAAATACTCAGAAAGTTATTGTTGTCAACCCATCGCATAACGAACGAGCGCCAAAATAACTCTTCCATGATTGGCACAATTAAAGCCGCACCTAAGACACGTGTGGACAGCCAAAGAATTGCCGCAGCACTATCCTGACCTTGTATAGGGTTAAAGCCATGAACATCATCGCCTAAAGTTGCCCATGCGGGGTACGGCAGTATCCAAACCCAAAGCACTAGCAACCCTGCGATTGCAGCAAAGGCTAAATCTCTCACTTTTGGCTTGAGTTTTAACTCACTGTAATCACGCCAGAAATAAAGTAACAACGTTAGCACTGTGACTATTTTTACGACATAAACCCATTTAACATCTACGCCGACACTGTTGCATAGAAGGATTAAATAATCACCTAACGCTAAAAACAGTATGTAGGCAGCAAAGGGTATAACTCTGGAAAGGATTGGATGTTGATTTGTCATGTATTCACTCTTGAAGTGAAGAGACATAATACGCAGCGAATATTACGTTATTATTTCTAACATTATGTTTTAAATAATAACGTTAGAAATAATAACGTTAGAAATAATAACTCGCTTTAGTTAATAAGTAGGCTTTTTACTGACGACCTTTTCTTCATCAAGTTTATCTTGATGATTTTGTAAAATATTTTCAAGCTCAACACGTTTTAGCTGAAAAAACGGCTCATCTCGCATCACCGCAGTGTAGGTGCTTGGTTTGTCATAAATTTTAATTAGATCAGTACTAAATTGATGTAGTTTGGTATTTTTTTGCTCACACGTACGTAGCGATAGATTCGTACTTGCAAGATTTGTTGATAATGTTTTTCGTTGGTTATCGTTTACTTTCAGATCAGTTTGCGCTTGCTTATGCTGTAGCGTTAAATCCGCTAAATTTCTTTGTGTAGTTTCTAGCAGAGTTTGGGTTTCCAGCAGTTTAGTTTCCAATGCAGTTTTTTCTGCACTGATTTTACTCATTTCACTTTCTAAATTACTGAGCTTACGCTGCGTAGCGCCTAAATTAGCACTGCGCTTTTGTAACTGCTCATCATTAGTTCTAACCTTATCTTCAAGCTCTTTTTTTTGCAGATCAAACTGCGCCTGCATATTGGCTTTTTCAAGCGCCATATCTTGCTTGGCTTTTTGTAACATCTGTTGAGCACGTCTGGCAGCTTTGTCTTTTTTTTCTGCTGCACTCGCAGTATCTGGATAAATGAAACCAATTGCCAGCGATGCAATAAGCAACCACACTACTTTATGACTTATCATCAATTTCATCATCATCTCCAGTCAGTTAAAACTTGGCGTTTAGGTCAAGCATCAGCACATCGATTGATAATGGATCCCCTGATGCAACTCTAGGTTTGATTTCATCCGCACTAAACCATCTTGCTGATAACCACGTATTTTCACCTAAACCGTAATTAGCACCTAAAATCCAACCTTTTGCGTTGGTACCGCCAAGATAAAAATCAGAATCTGTATAAGCATCAAGCACGGCGTCTGCCTCTAAGCGCTTGTATGCAGCAAAAGCTTGCCAATCATGTAATTTATAAGTAGTTGGCATACCGATCGCTAATTTAACTTGGTAAGCATCAGTTTGCTCTTCTGGCATTCCTGATGCTAGCAAACCAGTTCTTCTAGCAATTTCTTTTTTATCAAAACCAATATTTTTAACATAATCACCAGTCAAAATAATATGTACTGGGTCAAATGTCGCTAAATCAACTTGACCCGTGATATTCAAGTTTCTGAATTTCGAAACTAAACCAAATAACTCGTTAGCCCCTGCACTATTGTTGATGTCATAAAAAGAATTACCCTTGGTATGAAAAGCAGGGGCAGTTGCCGCAAAAGGCGACGGATCACCCTTCACAAGAACGGCTGGGTCGTTGACTATACCCTCCACATTATCAAATTCATACAAAGCCACACCAACCTTGACCGATGAAAGGTTTGCTGAAGTCCATTTAATACCCACCTGCGAGCCATACATCCATTTACTTTTGGCTTTATCCGTGTCGGACCCTTCAATCTCATCTAGAGGGAAAGCACCTAGCGTAGCAAATGCAGACCAGCTATCGGTGAGCTTAGGTGTAAAGCTGGCGGCAGCACCATCAAACGCCAAGTCTTGATCCCACATTAAATCTGTTGAAAAGAAAGGATTAGTAAAGCGACCACCCACCACATTCAGCCATGGTGCAACCTGTGCATTAACATATGCACGATCAAAGCCAATGGTATATTTAGCACTAGCGGCTTCTTGCGTCTGGTTAGGTGATATGGGGTCATTTAACCCACCAGTTGTGATTCTGATACCGCCAGTCATCCAGTCGTTGACTTTAATTTTTGCACCTAACCGTGCACGAACTCTAGCCCTATCACGATCTTTTGTAGTGTTGTTTAAGTCAGTACCATTTGCAGGATTAAAGTCAAACTCAGCCTCTGGATTGCTATCGGCAAATCGATCATTTTGATACCTTAAGCGCATATCACCTTCAAACGTAAACCGGTCTAACCAGCTTGGCAAACCTAAGCGCTCACCTGCTTTATAGTTGAGCTTAGCCATTACTTCTTTTTTAATTTCTTCTTTCATTTCTTTTTTAACAATTTCAGGCACGTACTGCACTCTCACCATTTTTTCATCAACAGCCTTTGCAACTGCACCTTCACTTTGTGCTGCGTCTGCAGTTAAAGCATCTTTTTCTTGGGCTTTAAGTGCATCTTGACTCGCTTGCTTTAATAAATTGTCAGCCTTATCCTTACTCAGTACGCCTTCTTGTACCAATAAATTAACTAGATTCGTTGTAGTAGAACGCAACTGCTCTAAAGATTCACGCTCACCAGCATGCGCCGTGTTTATTGCTACGCCTAAATAAAGGGTAGCAATTGCCGCAACAATTGGTTTTAAAGTTGTACGCATGTCTTGTAAATTAGTGATGAAATCTAACTTAGCATTGAAATCGCGACCCTGATTTTTCGAGTCTAGCTTGATTTGTTGTGCTTGCATCATGTTAATTTCCGTTTTATTTTCAAAAAAATTTGTCATTACATTCCTAACTTTAATGTTGATCATGCTCAACCTACAGATCGGGCAGTGACTCTAAGCTTGATTGGTTGTGGCATATCGCTTGGAGGTGACTCTGATAGCGGTGGCAGGCCATCTAAAGCTTTTCTCACTAACGCATCTTTTTCCGCATCGCCACTAGTGCCAACTAATTCATATCGCTGAATGCGACCACTAGCCGCTACCCACACCTTAACAACCACTTTATATGAGCCATTTGCAAGGGTTTTATCCTTGGCCATCGCATCTTCAATCTGGTTCTTAATTAAATCTGTGTACCATGCAAACTGATATTTATTAACGCCGCCGCCAATCTTGGTACCAACATCGCCGCCTGTATATTCATTATTTACACTTCCTGCGGCAAATGGGCTAGGGCCATCGCCTGCCGCGCCTTCCATTTTAAGAACTTCTGCCGGAGGTGTTTGCTCAGGCTTGGGTTGAGGCACCTCTTTCACTTCTTTTGGCTGATCTTTGGGTTGCTCCTTGGGCGGTTCTTTAGGTGGAGGCGGTGGTGGGGGCGGCGTATCAGGCAACAATTTAATAGTGGTAATCGCTTTTTCACCTGGCGTACTGCCAGAAAACAGCCCTTTTACCATGTACCCTAACAACCCTAAAACAATCACGGCAATCAACATAATTGCAATGCGCTTTAACCAAACAACGCCTGCACTTGGTTCTTGCTCACTATCATCTTGGTAAATATCATGGCTTTGCATCAGGTACCTATCTTTCCTGTGACTAGGCCTACGTTAGTAATTTCCATTCTCGTCACAAGATCAATCACACTGATGACACCTGCATACGGCGCTTTTGCATCGCCACGTATCATCACGGAGAATTGCGGGTCTTTAGCTCTCGCTGCATTGAGTTGTGTTTCAAGTTCAGCAAGGCTAACGCCGATTCCGTTTATCAGCACGCCCCCACCTTGCTGCACTTGCACTATTTTCACATCGTGCGTTTCAGTGCTGGGTTTGTTTGATGGCTTTGGTAAATTCATGGTCAAGCCCTGCACACCGGCAGTGGTCATGAGAATAAAAATAACCAGCAACACATAAGCTAAATCCAACATTGGCGTAATGTTAATAGTGTCGTAAGGTTGCGCATCATTTTGTACTTGCATATTCTCAACCCGCCTGTTTCTTAGTGACTAAGCCAACTTCAGTAATATCCAGCTTTTTACATATCCCAAGCACTTCTGAAACTTTATCAAAATGTGCTGCGGCATCTGCTTTTAGTACAACAGGCAGCTCGGGATTGCCACTTTTTAACTCAGCTAGCCGCTGTTCTAGCGTGGCCATATCCACAGGGTAAGCATCCAAATAGACGCTACCGTCACTGGTGATGGTGATAGCGCGCATTTTTGGCTTAGCCAGTGGCGCGGTTGCTTGCGTTAGCGGTGTATCCACCTTAACGCCTTGTACGGAAGCCGTCGTCATAATGATAAATATCACCAACAACACATAGGCAAGATCCAGCATCGGCGTGATATTAATCTCGTCGTATAGCTGGTTCTCTTCTTTTACGCCTTCAGACATGATGCCCCGTTCGCACTAGTTAATTTTTGCATTAGTGGGGTAATCATTTACCGTATAACTCAGCTGTACGTGTGACAAATTCGTCCACAAAAATCTGCATCGCAATCGTAATATTTTTAATTCGGCTCGCTAGATAGTTGTATCCAAATAACGCTGGAATAGCCACTGCCAAACCTGCTACCGTCGCTAACAAAGCAGCGGCAATACCAGGCGCAATCGCATTCACGTTTACGTCACCAGCCGCAGCAATGGCAGCAAAGGTAATCATCACGCCCACCACCGTACCTAAAAGCCCTAAGAAAGGACCACCAGAAATAGCAATGGTTAGCAACACCATACCCGAGTTTTGTTTTTGAGTTTCACGGACCAAGTCAGCATCAACCGCCGCCTTAATGGCATCCATTGAAGCACCGCTTAATGCCAGCTTCTCTCCTTCGGCTTCACGTTTACGAATCTCTCTAAGACCCGCTGTGTAAAGTTTATAGAGTGTTGAGTTTGGGTACTTTGCGCCTTTATCTAAAGACAGTAAGTCGTTACCTGCATTTTGAAAGCGTGCTAAAAACCGCTTATTATCTTTATCAGTCTTAATCACAAGCATGGCTTTATCCCACATCACCCATACGCTAATCGCAAACATCACTGCTAAAATACCAATCACAATTTTTGCATCTATTGTCAGGCTGTTGATTAATATGCCGATGTAATTAGCTTCACCTTCTTCTTCAGCTTCACCGCTCTCACCCATCTCAATTTTCAGTAATTGGCTATCCATGCCCTGCGCACTGGCAGTCAGCTTTAGCCAGTCTGCACTGCGGGCTACATTGGCAATTTGTAGTTCATCCATTTCACCTGTATAGCCATCACCAATTTTAATGTCAGATTCAACATCAGCCACTGGGGCATCACCCGTTGCAACGGCAATACCATTTACATACACATTCGCTTTACCGCCATCTAATGTAAAAGCTACGTGCTGCCAAGCTGCGGCTTTAAGCTCACCACCTGAAATATTGCTAGCACCAACATTTAAACTTAATTTCAAACCATCCATCTTTAAGCTAATCGCATCACTTTGGCTGTACAAAATAGCTGGTTGTACCACGTTAGCAGGCTTAATCCAGGCAGACCAAGTATAGCCAGTACCCACAGAACGCTTAACTGCGGGGTCAACAGAGATAACAAAAGGCTTGCCTGCAAATACAGCGGCTTCACCAATTAAAGCCGCCTTTTGCAATGTAATTTCACCACCCGCCTTTAAAGCAGAAGCTGAGCTATCTTCTAACAACGTTTTTTCAGCAAAATGAAATGCTGCTACCGTATTCGCATCCCAAGTTGATTTTGCATCAGCGTTTACCGTGGCGTTCTCGTTACCTGAATATATCCAAAAATGTGCATCTTTATCAGCGGCATCAATTTTTGCTAGTTGTACCCAAATGACAGCCAACTCATTGACTGCATCATATTTTTCAATGTGATATTTCAATTCTGTTTTGTCATCAGCCGCAATAAAACGGATGTCAGAACCATCGATATTGGCACTGGTAAAATCAAAGTTACCTGAGTGCAAGCGCACAATGACGGGGAACTGGCTCACCGCTGGCACGCCAACCGTATTTACCACCACTTTTTGACTGGCCGACCAATCAGCATTCCACTCTGCAAAAGTAGCTTGTGGAAATACCCCACTCAACATTGTTAATAACACCAACAGTTTTTTCATACCGTAAATCCCCTGAATAATTTTTAACTTGCTATACGTTTTATTAAATCCACATCCATACTTTAAAACTCAAGCCAAACTCGCATGTGGCTTCTAAAGTCACCTTTTTCAGTAGCGTCAGTGCTTTTTAGCGCCCAGGCCAAATCTAAATCTGCATTAAAATATTTCCATGCATTCAAGCGCAAGCCAACACCAGTGCCAGATAAAATGGTCGTACGATCTTGGTCAGCAGTTGGGCTAATTGTTCTTAATTGAGCAATATCGTAAAAAGCTGAAAACTTGAGGCTTTGTAACCAATTTGTATTTTTAAATAGTGATGGCGTGCGAATTTCTAATGTTGAATGCAAACCTTGATCGCCTGAAACTTCAGCATCCAGATAGCCTCTAACAGTATCCACACCGCCAGCTAAAAACTGCTCATTTGAAATAAGCTCAGCACCTGAATATTGACCATCTAATTTTGCAAAACCTTCAAAGCCAAAAGGTAGATTTTGAGTGCGTTGTATCTCAGCTTTTGCTACAAAAAAGTTAGCTTTGGCACCTGATCGCTTAGATTCAAACTCAACTTCATCTGACACCAATCCTCTTAAAGCAGCAGTGAGACCTGTGGTAAACTGCGTTCTACCTGATGTACCCTGCCATGTACCGTTATAAAGCGCAGAAACTGGCATGTAGGTAATTGGCGTATCAAAACTACCTTCAAATACAACCGTTTGACCAAAGTCTTTATAATCTAAGCCAAAAGAAATAGAGTGGTAGTAGTTATCAACCGTTGGTAAAGGCTTAATAAGACGTGCACCAAAAATAGTACCGTCGCCTAAAATGTTGATGCCTCCCACCGTTGCAACACTACTTTTAGACCGCACGCCATAAAGGGCAAGTAAAATGTCACTCTCATCAAAGCGCATTAAATAGTTGGCAGAAAGTACTTTTACTTCGTCAGTATCTTCAGGTGAGGTTAAAAAGTTAAGGGATAAACTATGCTCACGTTGCCATAAGTTATCGTAGCGCACCATGCCCCCCATACGCAGACGCGTAGTGTCTTGGCTATAGCGATCATTAAGCTCTAAGCTGGCGTGTAAAGGTAGTGTGTCTTCTACCTTTAAATCAACATCCACAGTACCAAACGTTTTACCCGCTTTCATCACGGGCGTAACGCGTTTATCTGCAGTGCGATTTAAACGGGCAATATCATTTTGCAGCGTAGGGAAATGTGGCACTTCACCTTCTTTGACTGAAGATGCGAACTCTTTAATTCTGCCCAATGAAAAATAGTGAGAATCTTTAACGCGTAAACGATTAACCGTGCCTTCTGTTACCTTTAAACGTACGATTTTCTGATCGACATCTTGCTCTGGAATATCCACCAGCACCGTTAAAAACCCAGCTTGATGGTAAGCTTTTTCTAATGCTTCACGCGCTGCATCAACATCAGCAATTGTCTTTTTTTCGCCCATTTGCGGGTAAACCGCAGCTTCAATTTTCTCAGCAGTTAGCTTAGTATTACCTTCAACCTGAAACTCTAAAATATCAAAGTAGTTGGTATCTTTTTCAGCGGCTTGTTCTTTGACAGGCTCACTCACGGATGGCGTTGAAGCCTCATTTTTTGCTGGCGTTTCTGTCGATTTAGATTCATCTTCAGTAGATTGTGAGCTAGGCTCTATCGTTAGTTTAGGTGAACTTTCAACAGACGGTTGCGTCGGCGATACAAAGGGCGCACCAGTCTCTGACTTAATATCGGTCGTTTCATTTGCATAAGCACTGGTATATATTGCAAGTTGCCCAAGCACGGCTAATACTAAAGCGTGGCTTGTTTTGTAGTTATTTTGCTTGCGCATAGTGAAACCAAATCCAGTAGTTAAATCAAAAGTTAAATCAAATACAGTGAAATCAAAGTCTAAGAATTACCACGGCTAAAACATGTTGGTTGTTTTAGCCGTGGCAAATGTATTGCAGATGATAATAGTGAGTTTTTATTACAGGGACGTTACATAACTACTACGGATTTTCTTTATTCTTAAGTTTGTTTTTGTCATCACTTGCAGGAGGATTTGCAAGCGAAGCGGCAGGAGAAGATTCATCACCCAGCGAAACCACTTCAACACTGATGAGCGATGGTAAAGACACTAGTTTTCTATCGGATGATTGTGATGCCGCATCAGCAAGCTGGTCGCCTTGCTTACTAGCACCTGCTACATCATTCGGTAGTGGTGCAGTAAAGCTTATGCCCGCTACGCTAGCCACTGGTGCGCCTGTTATACCGCCACCAGCGGTGATATTGTCGGCACCGACAACGCGCAGAGCACCAAGATTAATATTACCAGCCGAACGAATACCTGCTTCGCCCGCATTAATTTCACCATAAGGTGCAAATAAGTCAACATCACCTGGTTCGCCACCTGTGGCGGTTAGTGCGGCAATACCACTACCTGAAACGGCGCCAGAATAGTCATAAGTAACTTTTCCATCAACAATCCGTATCACTGGTGGTGGGGTGGATGATGAAGTCTTAGAGCCTTTACCTGCATCAATATCAGCCAGCGCTGAATAAAGCATTAAATCACTACCGCCTAAGGTAAATACGCGAGATTGATTCACTTGGAAATCATTTCTTACCATGGCCAATAGTTCGCCACCACGCAGTGAAACAATACCAAGATTAGTATCTGGCTTTTTAAGATTACCAGCTACCGCTAAACCTGCATTGACTAAGCCGCCAGGCACTAATATTTCAATCCGCCCACCACGTTCACTTCTAATTTGACTATAAAATAGGTTTAAATCACCCGGATGAGTCACGTTTTCATTCGCAATGTTACCGAAACCTTGCATCAGTGAACCTGTCTGAGATACTAGGTTTTGATTGGTAGTAAAGGTAGGGAACATACGCAATATGGCACGTTCTGAACGTGAATAGTCAGCACTCCCCACTTTAATCGTCTCTCGCCCACTCGCTTGTAACTCAGCAAAGAATACCTGATTAATAAACGCAGTTTGTGATTGTCTATTTAGCAGTTTAAAATCAGCTAACGCTTGGCTACTTGATAGGCTGTCATCGTCAGTACGTTCACGCATATACGCCGTCAGTTGCGGCAAGTAAATACTGGAGTATTGTGACGATGACTCTACATAAGCATTAAGTATGCCGTTGTAATCAGCCACTGCCGCAGCACCTGCGTGTGCCAATATATCTGCACCCTGCTCAGGTAAATACGCATTGTATAAATTACCCACTGAACGTACGCCATCAGATGTACCTAAATCAATGTCACCGTCTGCGATTAAATGCAGCCTTCCAGGCCCTGCAATCTGAATTCCAGCTTCTGTTGCATTGATTGAATCACCATTACGCACCGGCTCGTTATACCGAATAGCATTACCTGCTGAAATCACAGAAACATCTGTCGCTTTTATGTTTTGAGCAATCACATTCGGGTCAACCACATCATGCCCTGCTTTAATTTCAACACGTTTAGGGGTTACCAGCGGATTTTGCACCTTAAAGGTAATATCGTTTTCAGCGTAAACACGCACAGGCTCGGTATCATCACTATGCAACAATCCATCTGTATGGCCTGATGTATCGCTATAGTTACTTAGTACACTGATATTTGTATTGACTGCACTTTTAAGGTTGGGTGTAGTAATAATAGGCAAACTATCAGGATTAACTTCAGACATAATTAAACTGTTAATCACTACATCATTACCAGCTAATACAGTGGCATTACCTGTTGCTGATGGGTACAACACCACATTTTCAATATTGACATCACCCTCTGCTGCGGCAACAAATAATTTTGACGGAAAAACTCTATCGTCGCCCTTCACAGAAACGTCTCCGGCCAATGAAACTGCGTTTACTGAGGTTTCCTCGTCATAGGTATAAAACTTAATCCTATTACTTGCGCCTGAAGCGCTATCACCAATAGTAGGGTTAGAAGCACTGCTTATTGACAGAGCACCAGTTGCTATTAAATCCACTTTGGATTTCATTAAAGATAATGCCACATTCATATCAGCACCAACTTTAGCTTCAACTTTACCCTTACCTGTGTGTAGCAATACTTGATTCATTGAACCACCAGTTTCAATACTAATATCACCGCCGCCAAGTTCAGAGAAGTTAGCTAGGTCAGGGGCCGCATTCACATCACCACCCATACGGCCGTTCGTTGCCGCAGCCACCTGCATATTACTTAAATCGCCACCTGCAACGATATGAATGTCACCTCCGCCAAATGTCGCAACACCATTTGTAAATTTGTCATAGCGACTCCACCATCTAACCTGTGGATTAATTGTATTTGTTGAACGTGCTGCATGATATAGCCAGCTTTTAACATCCTGCGTTTCAGCTTTTGATAAAGAGCCAAAAACATCACCTCCTGCATTTAGGCTCACATCACCACCGCCATCCGCATAAAGCTCACGGTTAACAGTAAAGTTTGTAACCAATAACTTGAAGTCCGCAGGTGTACTCATTTGACCTTGAACAACCACAGGTTCTGGCAACCCTTCTGTATAAATTGCCGCACCTGCACCGTTTTCAGTGCCTAACTGAATGTCATTACCTGCAACCGCATGAATAAAGCCGGTGCCTGTTCTCACAAACTTGGCATCGCTTAAGCGGATGTCACCTACATCATGAGTGACCGCTTCTGGGTTGACTGAACTGGCATCTGCACCAGCCACTAATCTATAGCTCCAGCTACCTAGCCTTTGCGTTAATATATTTCCTGCATTAAATTGTTCGTAATCAATATTGCCATCAAGAATTAAATTGTTACCCGCACGCAACGTTAAAATACCACCGCTTGGAATGAGCTGTGCAGGCGTGCTTGATGAACTACCTAATATCCAATTGGCTGAAACCGTTAAGTCGCCAACGCTTGACACCTCAACACCAGGAGCGATTAATGCTGCTACACCATCACGCGTATTGTTGTAACCTGCCATTAATCCAGCAACATCGGTTGCAAATGTATTGGTGTCAGTCTTAATGGTTGCCTGCTCTGAAGTGCCTATCGAACTGTAGTTATATTTTTTAACAGCCTCTACTAATACTCGCTTAGCCCCCGTAACAGCACCCGCAGCCTTACTATCAACGTTCACGCCATTTCCAGCTCCCGAGCCTGTTCTGGCAGCTCTAAATATAACCTCACCGCCTTCACCTTTAACAGTGCCAACTTGGTCGCCTGAAACATCAATCAACGCACCACCTAATCCATTAGCATCTGGCGTTGCTGTACTAACAATGCCTATATCAGAAGATAGCAACACATCACCACCATTACCTAGGCTACCTGCCGTACTGGTGGTATCTGCCGTACCTTTTGCCAGCAACTCTGCACCTGCGTTAACTGTGACATCATTCTTGGCAAAAACTTCAATGCTGCCGCCTTTATCACCAGAAGCATCCATTTTGCCATTAATCGTAATTGCGCCACTATCGGCCACCACTTTTACATCGTGTGCGGTAATGCTATCCGTAGCCGCAATAGTCACATCACCTTCACGAAGACGGTAAGACTGCGCACCTGAGAATGTACTCAATGCCGCGATGGTTCGGCTAATATCTGAAATCACCTTGACATCTACAATCGCTGCCGCATTTTTGCCTTTAGCACCAGCCGCCGCAGCTTTTATTTCTCCAGCCAGTTTAGCTTCACCGTTTACGGCAGAAACAATCAGCTTGCCCGCATCTCCATTACCAGCTGCGGTTAAATCAACCAATGCGCCCAGCTGAACATCAACGTCACCATGTTTAGAAGTGAGTGATACCTGCCCTGCTGGCAATGCAAATGTTTGATCATTCAAGGTATAAGCACTGCCTTGTGCAAGAATACGAGCACCGCTCTCTAAAGTGACATGATCTGTTGCGTTTAAACCTGTGGCTTCTAGGCTGGTTTTTCCACCACGCATATCAACCGTTGCACCATTAGCCAACAACACTTGCACACCACTTAATTTAAGTTGTGTGCCTTGTGATGTTGCTTCAGCTAAAGTTGACTGAGTTGCAGCATTACTTTGTATTTTAAGTAAACCGTTAGTCGCTTCAATCGCATAATCAGCATTATTGCTGGCTGTAATACGTGGTGTATTGATGGTTAAATTTTTGTCTACCACCAGTTTATTTGACGTTGGCTGATCAACCTCACGTGCTGTATTACCCTGCACTACTAATTCTTTGCTAGCAGTAACATTAACTTGGTCAAACCCGGCTAAACGCACCGTGTTATTACCATTAGTCACCGTTTCAGCGTTAATAGCTAAGGTACCTGAGCCTAATACTGGCGTGGTGCCTGCGCCAAGTGGAGCAGCAGGTGCAAAAGTAGCATTGTCATTATTGGCTAGAGTGATGTTTCGCGTAGTAATGGTGGTGGTTTTACCCGCATTTTGGTAACCAGCGATACCCGCGCTTTGCAGCGTTAAATCAAAGTTATTATTACCAAAACTTGCATCGCCATATAAGTCTATGGTGGATTGGCTTTGTAAAAATAAGCTACCTGCATCTACAAATTGATCAAGCTGTGTCTTTTTAAGCCATAAACCATCGGTAACGGCTTCGTTATTATCTGGCGCACCCAAACTAACATGACTAGATGAAAAACCTAAAGCGGCACCATCGGCAAACTCAATATCACCTGCGATGTCCATTTTTTTGGAAGCATCTAGCAATATAGAACCGTCACCTTCTACCGTTGCACCTGACTCAACCGTTAGCTCACCACGGTCACCATTAACATTTAAGCGTGTGACTGTTGTTGCCTTACCGCCAGAAACTCTTACTAATGCACCGTCACCATCAGCACCTCCTACAGCACCAATCGTTAGATCTTTGGCTGTAGCACCAGCACCTGACCCTGTGATATGTGCGCCTGAATCTAAAAGCACAGTATCTGTGGCGGCCAATATCACTTCTGGGCCAACTAGATTAGAATTTTCACTCATGCGAACATCGCTAGCAATCACATCTAACTTGCCGTTACTACGTGTACCGCCTAGCAATAAACTTGCTGCATTAAAATTAACTAGCGTTTGTTCGTCAATTGCAAGATAAGTTACGCCATCTTTAGTGACCTGACCAGTTTGCTCACCATCTGCAACTACAAGTAATTTTGGGGCGGCAATATCAACTTCTGCGCCTAATCCGCCTTGCCCAGGTACTGCATTTAAAATGCCTTTTAATACCAAACTATTGGTCGCCGCAATTGACAAGCGTCCCGCATCTGCAGTTTGTTGAGCTTGTGAATTCGCTTTAAAATAAGTGCTGGCTTTAGTGGTGTTGTATTGCGCTAATTTATAAGCGTCAGTACCTGGCCGCACTACAAAACCTGCAGTGCGCGATGTTTGTG
Organism: Methylotenera sp.; assembly: GCA_041675545.1. Classification (GTDB taxonomy): domain Bacteria; phylum Pseudomonadota; class Gammaproteobacteria; order Burkholderiales; family Methylophilaceae; genus Methylotenera. The sequence goes on along the minus strand of JBAYTS010000004.1, from coordinate 50,333 downwards.
TATAGCCGTTAGCCGTGTAAGCCGCTAAATGCCCAGAAACCAAAGTACTACCGTTAGCCAGCACTTGTGATGAGCCCCCGGTTCTATCTTGGTAGCCCGTTACTGAAGACACTAACATGGCACCCGGTAGCAAGGCATAACGCGCTGGTAACAATGTGTAATAACCAGCAGCCAAGCCAGCGACGCCAGAAATATAAACCGCATCACCTGCTTTAACATCGCTACCTTGCCAATACTGCGTATCAAAACTGGCAAACGTTTGGTTGTTTGCGGGCATAATTGCCCACGTATCTGTAGTGCCTTTACCAAAAGCATTTTGATTTGCATTACCCGCTAACACATCACTGCTACCGCCAATGCCAGGCACCCATTCGTAAGCAAATAAATCACCGCCACCGCTGATGTCTACCGTGCTGCCATCATTTTGGTTAACATTTGGCGCATTGAGCTTTACCACACGTTCAGGTGGGGCAGTAAATTGCTGACTATTGGGGCCAAAGTCGTATAAGTAATCCAGACCATCCCGGTCAGTATTTCCAAACGGAATCAGCGCACCCTGCGCAGAAACTGAAGTCACACTACCAGAGTTAAGATTTAGCGTATCACTGGCATTTAAAGCAATGGTGCCAAAAGGTGCAAGCAGCACACCATTCTGGTCTATCGTTTCTGCATTAACTGTAAGTTTTCCACCTGCAGATAGCACCTTGTCGTAACCGCCATTTGGGTTAATCTTGTTAAAACTTACCTTACTGCCTGCTCCGTTTACCGTAACTGTGAAATCTGAAAGCGATGTTGGATAAATCTGGCGCGCATTAAAGTTCAGTTCACCAGTAGTGACCAACTGCCCGACTGGTGGCTGATTTAGGTCGCCTGGAGCCACATTAGGGTCGCTCACCCCAGTCATTCTAATATCACCCGTACTGTTAAGTGTTGTTGTAGCAAAGTGTGACAGAGCAAACTGGCCGTTCAGATTAAGCAGATTAGCATTTACAATTAACTTAGCCGTACCGGCAACTGGTGTAGCTGCCGTAAATTCAACAGGATCTCTTAACGGTTTAGCATCAATATCATTAGCTATCACTACATTAGGCGCGGTTAGCCTTACAGTAGAACCATCAGTGGCTTCAACCACCTTGGCATTCAAACTTAAACTGCGCGATACAGTTAAATCCACATCACCAGTAAACCTTACGCCATGTTCTGACTTAAGGGCAACATCACTAAAACCTGCAGACATAATGCTATTGGCAGAAATTTTAGCAAGCCCGCCCGCAACTGAACGTATTGAGTCGCCCACATCAAAACTTGCTGGTACAAAAGTACCTGACTGACTCAAGTCAACATACCATAGCTGATTTTGATCTATTAGCAGATCTTGATTAAAACCATTTTCTGCACTTGGTGCCGTGCCTGGATAAAGTGCCGATGGCAAGCCGATAGTACGTGAGCCACCTCGCGTTAAGCGCACTTCTAAGCTACCGCCTAAAGCACCTGGAGAACTTGCTTTAAAGGTAGAATCCAGCAGCATACCTTCCCGAGCGCTAATAGAGACATCGCCGCCATTACTCGCCACTTTGGTAGGGGTATAGCGGTTAGTGTTCTTCACATCAAATATAGCGGATGACCCAGAAACATCCATCACTGAGCCAGTTTCAGCAACGACATAACCCTTTTTAGCATCTATCGTAATGTTGCCACCATCGTAAACGTCACCAGCGCTTAATCTACTACCTGTGGGGGTGTTGCGTGCATACCCTGCTGCCAATAATTTTGCATTAGCACCCAGCCAAATTGCCTGCGCTGCGTTGTAGCCGGGGTCATCAGTTAAGGTAGCATCACCATTCATGGTTAAGCTAATGTCACCAGCAGGCGCTTGCAATGTACCATCAATGAATATTTGGTTATCCCAAGCGGATAACGCAATACTTGGCGGCACTTTTTTACCATCAGTATTGGTTCTTAAACCATTCGCATCTACTTTTAAAGAGGCTCCAGTTTCTACAACAATGCTGCCTCTAGCTACACCACTTGCTGAAAAAGCATCGCCTGGCAGTTCATTGTTAGTAGCCAAGGTAGATAACGCAAGGCTGGTAGAGCTACGCATATAATCTGGCAAAATAGTTTTTGTCGCAAAATCATGTACATGGCCACCTGTTACTTGTTGCTGAAAACCTCTATTTAACACATAGTTTTTTGCAATGACATCAACATTGGTATTGCTCTTTACTAATACACCATCACGACCCGTGAGATTAAATTGTGTAAAACCACTTTTTTGAAAAAACTCTGGTGTGGCTAAAAAATCTCTAGCATCACTAAAACCCGTATTCCCAACGGTAATAAACGGCGCAGTAATAGATAACTCACCACCCGTACCTAAGGCAAACCCACGTAACTCACCGTTAAGTTCTGGTGCAACATAAGTATATGGGTTGTCTTGAGCGCCCTGCCCAACTTGGCTGGCTATAGCAATGCTACCCGCATCACCATTCACTAAATCACCATCGCTTTGCAGCCAGCCGCCGCCAGACACATCAACCAAGCTACCGCTACCGAGCTTAACTTCATCGCCAGAGCTAATGGTCACCTTACCGCCATCTGTGATGACGCGCCCTGTAGCAGTTCTACTTAACTTATCATTCACCCAGTTACCTGACACATCTAAAGTAACGCCGTCAGCCACTTTAATATTAGTATCATCTGAGGCTACTGAACCTGCCGTAAAAGCGCTTTTTAATGCAATACTACCGCCCCTAGCCACGATATTTTTATTCACTTTTACATCACGGCCTGAAAGCGAAAGTTTGCCGCCGTCAGCAATTTTTAATGCGGAATTGACAGTCACGTTTTCTGTCGTGCTGATGGCAATATTCTCAAAGCCACTGTTGCTTAACATGTTCGCATTAATTTCTACTGTTTCAGCACGTGCTGTTGGCAACACATCGGTAGCTGTAAAATTGCTAGCTAACGGTGTTGTGTTACCAATATTAACGTCATGCCCAGCCACTAAGCCATCTGGCTTCATCACGTTAATCGCTAAAGTACCACCCAGATTTTTAGATTCACGTTGATGTTCGCCATAAGTCGCGCCACCAGATATTTGTCCGTCTAATGCCATATCATAAGCATCAATACTGACTTTACCAGCAGCTTTACCTTCAGTGTAGCCAGCCTCCTGCAATCTTCGCGTATTCGTACCACCCAAAAATTGGGTAAACAAGGTGTCTACTGGCGCATCACCCAGCGCATAGGCTTTACCATTTTGCGCAACCACCCAGCTCTCTTTATTAATACCTGTATTAAATTTAAGTGAGCCACCAGATACGTCTATTATAGAGCCGCTGCTCTGAATCAAATCACCTTCTGACTTTAAACTGACCTCGCCTGCTACTGCCAGCTTCTCACCAAGTGAACGTGGTACTTGTTTTACAAAACCCGCTAAATCTGCCACGTGAGAATCTGGCGTATCGCGAATATCAAACCAAACTTTTTCTCGATACAAAAAGCCATCTCGGTTTATCGGGTCATCTTTTAAGTCAGTCAACGTAAGCAATACTTCAACAAAGTTACGCTCCATATCCACCGCAACATTTTTCAAACCAGCGACATCAATCAGCGTATTTTTACCTAGAAACAAGCGAGACTCAGCGTCTTTAGAGTTTGTACCGTCCGCATTTAAACCCAGCCCAGACTTTTGCGCTGAAATATTAATAAAACCACTTGGTGCAACAATTTTGGCATTATCACCAATGGTTACTTGGCGACCCACAGCCTCTATCGTTGGCGCGTTAAACACTTGTTCATCAGTCAGCGTTGTACCCTTCACGTTGACCGCATTTATCACAGTTTCAACATAAGATTTTTCACCTGCTTTAACAGCAGGCACGCCTGCTTGCGGCGTTGCAAAAATTTCATTGGCTTTTGCAAGTGCAGCACTATCTTCTGCAAGTACGGTAGTAATGCTGTTAGCACCAATGCCTAGCTTGCCAGTACGGCTTCCAGTAATAATGGTATTTTCTGTCTGTGTCGGCGTGCCATTCTGAACAAGTCTAGTTGCAAAATCTAACGGAGCCTCTGTGCTATTGGGTTCTATTGTTGCGGAGCCACCTGCAATTGTGTCACGCGCCAGTAACCTGATTGAACCTTTTTGCGTTGCTGATGAAGTTGCAGTCACTCGCCCATTCTGGTTGACTAAAAACGAAGCCATAGTGACATTACCGCGCTGGGCTAAAATGCGCCCCATCGTATCGTTGATCACCTCGCCAGTCAGCTTCACTTTTACAGGGTCACCATTTACATCTGTTACAACATTACCGTTAACATCTTTTTGATCAACAATATAATCTGGAGAATCCACCTCTACTAAAACGCCAGCCAAGCCTCTATAAGGTGAATCTTGAGTATAGTTATAAACACCTAAAGAATTACCACCATTCAAATCAGGCGCAACAGACAAGTACACTTTATTACCCGCTGCCATGGCAACTTGGCCTTCAGTCGTTTCTATGCTGCCTTGGTTAATCACTTTAGAACCGAACAACATCACAGAGCCACCCAAAGCAGCCTTAATGTGAGCATCTGGTTCTACCTCTATCAATGCATTCTCATAACCAGCCGCATCACCCTCCCATATATAAGCCGCTCTACCGCCATCGGCATAGGCGTTAAGATGCCCAAGTGTGCTCATAAAATCATCGTCTGCAATATTTAAGGTAGAAGCTACCAAACCATTCACATCTACGCGCGCACCGTTGCCAAATAAAATACCATTTTGGTTAATTAAATAAATGGCACCTTTAGGCGAGTTAAGCGCGCCTTCAATGATACTTTTAGGGCCACTAATGCGAATCAGCGTGGCTGAACCAGTGCCGCCAGTGTGATTAAAATTAACCGCACTAGAACTACCAATATTAAAGTTAGTGCCGTTCATAATGCCTTTAAGGCTAGATTGATCAATTCTAAGCAATTGCCCATTAGCATTGGCTGGGTTTACCTCAGGCGTATGAATCGTAATATTGCCTTTAACAGCTTGCAGATTTGTAGGAATAGTATTTGCAGGTAATCTAGGTGCCGCAAAAGCAATACTCACTATACTGCTTGCGCCTAAGCCAAATAAAATAACGAATAAACTGGCAGTTTCGGCTGCACGTTTATTACGCTTAGCCTTACTTTTGCCACCGTTACTTTTGCCCGATTGATGACTACGTACATGTTCACTCACAGCCATCCATAAGCCGCGTGACTTGTTAAAAACAAGACGATAAATACCGTTATTCATATACTTAATCCTTTAATCAAACAAATCACACAACAACTTTAGAATGCTTCACGACAAATTTTTATAAGCGCCAACCTGAACACAACCCTTAATTTAATAAAGTGTATTGAAGTTAAATGACCATTTTATTAATGGTAAAAAAATTTCTCGTCAAACAACCATGCTTATCGAAAACACAAAAGCCCTCCCCTAGTTTCAGGAGAGGGCCAAACAAATTACATGTGATTCACACGCAATTGATTCAAATTACAAAGCTGGGAAGCTTACTAACGGTGCGCAAGTGTTACCGTTACGTGAGAACTTAGACACGAAATCTGGCTTAGTTCCGTAGCTAAAGTGCTGTGGTAATGAAGCAAAAGCATTTGGTACTTTAGTTGGGAATGGAGCAACTGCAACACCATCATTACCTGTGTACTTAGTAGAACCAGCACGTTTTACAAACTCGTTGTAGAACGCATTTTTAACAGCATCAGCAGTGATTGGTGCAACAACATCACCATTTGGGTTAGTGACTGTAGCGTTACGTGCTTGCATTGATAACTCAACCACAAAGTCATACTTACCGTTAAGCAAGTTAGCTTTTGATGGAGCGATACCTGTTGGGCCGCCAGCTAAAGTAGAAGTAGATACCTGTGTAGCGCCGTTAAATGTACCAGCACCATCTAAATGACGGAAACTATATTTGCCATCAGTATTTGCATTGTTGTAGCTATCTAAAGAAAGCACACCGATTGCTTTTGATGGACCGCCAACATCTGAGAATTTTACTAAATACTTCTGGTTGTTTGAGCCCGTTACTGCAAAGTCTGTACCATCTTGTGCCGCTTTTAAGCAGTTACGTACATCACCAGAACCTGAGTTTTCAATGATGGTTAAACCCGCAGTTGGGTCGATGATGAATGGATCTTCAGTTGTACCAGCGTGTGCACCGTCAAAACCCCAGCTATCCGCAGCGGTAGCTGGTGGTGTGTCTACTGAACCAAGTGATGCATTGTTACATGGGAAACCAGTAAACATCCAGTTATATGAAGTTTGTGTACCTGAACCATTCACACGGCGGCAAACCACTACTGGAGAATCATTTGGAACTGTTAAATTTTCAATTTGATTCCATGTATCAATTTTACCAGCCAACATACCACCATACTGTGCACGGCTGATGTGTGTAGCATCAGACACTGCATTAGTAGCCACAATACCCATCATGATTTGGTTGACTGGTTTATTAGATAATGTAGCTAACTCAGATGCACTTAATGCTGGCTGACCATTTTCAGTATTGTACGGCTCTTGAAATAATGCAGGCTCCACATCTGAAACACCAAAGTCAGCCACTAGACCTGTGTTGGCTGCAGTTTCATGGCCAACAATACCTGGGTCAATACCTTTAGTGCCGCAAGACCATGCGAATGGTGCTGCACCAGCAACGCAGTTATTTAAATCTAGCGTTTCAATACGTTGTGCACGTGCCACTGGGTCTACACCCCATACTGAACCGCCTTTTGAGCGTTTGATGAACAAAACGTCTGTACCAACCGCAACACCTGGGATACCAGCCGCCGCTTTACCTAAGTAAGCACGGTGCAAGATACCAGAATCATTACTGCGGATTGCTGTTACACCAGTCATCATACTGTTTGCAATATCTGCTAAAAAGTTATCAGGTGCAGTAGCGCCTGACAAGAACACAACTTTAGTACCAGCCGGGATAGTTGGGCCAGCAGCCTGTGCTGACATTGCTGCCAATGCTAAACCACATGCAACTGCGATTTTTGTATATTTCATGATTTAATTCCTTTAAATATATTTAATAAAAATATCGAAATAAAACTTTTGGTAAAACAAGCCTTAACCCTGAAAAAAACTCCGGGTTAAGGGAAATAACAATAACGAAAGTTATTTAGTTAAGCTGTTACGACGACGACGAGCGATAAAGCCCATTAAACCAAGACCAGCTAAAAACATTGCGTTAGTTTCTGGCTCTGGCACAGCTTGCACAGCAGCAACTTGTAAGCGCCAAGCACCATCTTGCAAGTATGTTTTTGCTACGATTGCTTTGTTGTCGAATGAGAAAAGTTGTTGCTGAAGACCAGCTTGGCTACTACTTGCTTGAGTAGATTGCGCCAAGAAAGACATAAATGAAGTACCACCCATTACATTGGTCGTATCAGCAACGTTACCGTTCCAATTGTTTCCAGCAACACCAGCATAGGCAGAACCATCAGCTTGAATAGTATTGGCAAAAGTATCAGTACCTGGAACTGTAACTTTTCCATTTGAACCTGAAGTGTAAAGACTAAATGCAGTAGCAGCACTTTTCGCTTGGTTTGATGTTGATGTAAATGCAGCATCAAACGTATCGCCTTGTGTAGTCAACATGCGCGTACGACCAGAAGAGGTATCTACTGCAGCCAGATTCCATTGAACATTAGATGAGTTTGCAAGATTAAATCCTGTCAAAACATCATCAAAAATCACGCCGTTAGCACCAATCATAGAAGATGCAACTTTTGCGTTTGCTAATAATGTTGCATTACCAGTAGCAGTAGCAGCTTGGTCGATACCAACCATATCATTTAGGAACTTGCTCCAGTTCAAATCGTAAGTGTAACCAACACCAGCAACTGAATCCCAAGCACTGAACGCAAACTCAGAGTTACCTGCATTTAGATCAATAGCAGCGTTAGCTGATGTAGCAGCTGCTGACAATACAACTGCAGCAACCAAAGCTTTCAATTTAAAATTCATTTCTTTACCCCTTTAAAGTCATTAAAAATAATTACATCTATTACAAAACAAACTACTTAAATTATTTGCTACTTAAAGCCGCGATGATTCAAACTTCTGTGTCTATAAAACATCCATCTGCTGTAAATCAGCGCAACACCTTTTCGCGACTGTTGCCATGTTATTGGTTGAATATGTTGTGTGTGTTTTTGAAAGTAGTCCTATCGGCTTACAAAAACACCCTTTTTTATTACCGGCAATCACATCTAAAAAAACCTATTAAAAATAGCTTGGTGATTACAGAACAGTATGATGATTAAATTACATGACATGCGTTTACCGCCTATGTAGTTCTAAAGGACTACTGCGGGATAATTGTGTATATGTGAATAAATTTAAAATTGGCGGCCAATTGAGTTTTGTTAATCAAAAACTAATGCCGCCAGAACAAAGCTGAGATAGCTAAACATTAAGTTGTACTGATGAATAACGTTCTATGAACCACCTATAAAAAGCATGCACTTACGTTAAAAGTCACATTAGCGTCATTTTTTAAAAGTACGATGCTGTAATTAAATTTCACCAATCTAATTATCGTTACGTACAAAAAGGAACCGTATGACTTTTTCAAAGAAACTATTAACATCCCTTTTATCGGCAGGTCTATTACTTGGGGGCTCTTCATTACTCGCTAACGCAAGCGAAACTGATGACATTAACGCGATTAAAATGAGTCTAGAAAAAAGAACGCCGCCGCTAAATGCCAAAAGTATTAAATTATCCCCACTAGCGGGTATTTATGAAGTTTATGCAAACGGCAATATCTTTTATGTAGATAAAAACGTGTCTTATGTGATGGTTGGTGGCGCCTTAATAGAAGATGCAACAAAACGGAATCTCACTGCTGAACGCCTACAGGAGCTAACCACCATTAAATTTGATTCATTGCCTTTTAAAAATGCTATTGAAATCAAAAAAGGTAACGGCAGCTATAAATTTGCGGTATTTTCAGACCCGGACTGTCCGTTTTGTAAAACACTTGAGCAAGGATTGGAAAAAATGGGCATGAGTGACTACACCGCCTATATCTTTTTATTCCCTATTAAAGAGTTACATCCTGATGCAGTCGCAAAGTCTGAGTCTATCTGGTGCGCAAAAGACAAAAATGAAGCTTGGAATAACTGGATGGTAAAGGGAATCGCACCCGCAAAAGCGAGTTGTGACAACCCAATAGTCGCCAATGAAAAACTGGCCGATGAATTAGGCGTTGCTGGTACACCAACAATCTACATGAACAATGGTAAGCAGACTCAGGCGCCACAAGAGCTTGTTGCCGCCATGAAAGAGAAAAAGTAAGTAGCGATAAAGCTAATTAAGCCAAATAGCACCTGCAATAGCAGGTGCTATTTCAACATCTTAATCAAGCCGATTTTTGCAGCTTTAACCGCAGCCTGACTGCGGTTTTGCACATCTAACTTGCGCAAGATATTTTGAACGTGGTTCTTTACTGTGAGCGGGCTGATATTGAGAATGGATGATATCTCCCAGTTGGTTTTACCCATATGCAACCACTGCAAGATCTCTGACTCTCTGTTGGTCATGATTCTGGCAGCATTGCTATTGTTAAACACAGTATTACTTCTATGGCTGGTTACCCTAATCAAAGCGCAGTGAAGATTAGGCATAATCAATTCAAAGATACGCGAAATATTGGCACTTGGTGCTTTATGCAATCTAGCAAGAATAACCACACTGGATATTTTGCTATCGCCATCACCGAAGCCATGGACGACAAAGCTTTTCAGCTCTGAGTCCTTTAAAACCTGCTCGTCAAAATTAATCACAGAACAATTACCGTCATCCATCTGCTCTACATCATTACAAACAAACAAAGGTAAAGAGGTTTTTTTCCAGGCATTCAACGCTTGATGTAACAAGCCGGATTCATGCTTGATCACGCTTGCAAATTGCGTCTGATTAAAATAACGCGTACTTGTGAAGTACTCAAAATGATATGAATCAGCGTCAGAGGATCTTATACCAAAAATCATCACCTCATGCCCTAGCAAATACTGAAACTCACCCTGCAGCCAATTAAATAGCTGTATGCGCTGAGAAACCCTTAATGACTCAGTAATGACGTCCATAAAAACAGAACGCTGCTCATAGCTCAAGCCATCCCTACGGTTTTCTGGTGCATCAAAATTTAGATTGGCTTTAATGACAGTTCTTCTAGTTTTTTTAATATGCGCTATTTTCAACCAACTAAATGACATTTTGATTAAAACTAAATGTTAGTTTTCTTACAGTTTTGTAACAACCTTCCCTTTAAGTGCCGAGAAATCAATATGGATCACTTGAGGATATATCTAAAGAATGTCACATTACTAATGAATAATAGCCTGATGAAAAAACTTTTATTAGCAACATTAAGTAGCCTCTATTTAATTAACTTTAATTCCGCAATCGCTGACGTGTTGATTGATCTAGAACAAATAGATGAGATCAAGATTAGCAACACACAGCTAAATCTGCGTTACACGCTTAAGATTGAAGAATCATCGTTAGTCCAGGAATCGACGCAAATGATAACTAATATCAAGGCCTCAACCACTACACTTCCCTACAGTAGAGAAGTTATCAGCGCTGCGGATGAAACCTCAATAGAGCCCGCATTGATTCATGCAGTCATCGCGGTTGAATCTAGACACAACCCCCGTGCTCGCTCAAAAAAAGGTGCCTATGGTCTTATGCAGTTAATGCCAGCAACAGCACATCGTTTTAAAGTAATAGACAAACACGACCCTAAACAGAACATCTTGGCCGGCGCTAAATATCTACGCGAACTACTAAACCTTTTTAATGGGGATTTAATGCTTGCGCTGGCGGCATATAATGCAGGACCTGGCGCCGTACAAAAGTATAGAGGTCAAATACCGCCCTATAGAGAAACAATAGACTACGTGCCAAAAGTACTTAAACTTTACCGCCAATATTCATAAGTAATCACCACACACTGTTGTTTGATGATGCTATGCCTTAAGCTACTACTGACTAAGGAACTCAGTCTGGCGTATAAGTAAACTTCCATTCACTATATTTTTTGGCTGACCCAAAAATCTCATACTGAGGTAAAAAACCTGTCGTTTTGATTGGTGACAATTCAGATACGCTATAAACCCCGACTATTTGACCTTGTTGCGTCACCAAACCCCAGTCAGCATCAACGGAAAAAGGGTCTGTGTAAAGCTTACGTAAATGTCGCTTAATCACCGGGAAACGATTATCCAAGAGTAAATCTTCCATTTTCTTTGGGTATTGCTTAACACTATCTGGTGTGCTCTCGTAATAACTACCAATAGCCTGACGAAGCTCTTCTCCAATAAATAGTAGCTCTTTTTCACGCTCACGCTGCGCATCCTGATGCCACACAACCCCTGCACCAGCTAAGCCAATACCTGATATTGCCACCAACATTAATACACCGATATAGGTGAACCCTGCATGTTTCTTTTTATATCTTATTTGTCTATTACCAATCAGCATATTTACTACCATCTTTTGCTATGCCTGTAGAACCACTATGCACATCATAAACATTGCCAACCAATGGCGGCTCTGGCGATAACAAAACCCAAGTGTTATCTTGACCTGAGATTGGATCTATCGGTAATTTACGAATGTATTTTCGTTCTACTAAACTTTCTAACGATTCAGGATAGCGCCCTGTATCTGCATAAAACTTATCAATACTTTCACGTAATATATTCAGATCTTGCTGCAGGGCAGCTTCTTTTGCACGCTCTATGCTGATGAAATACCTGGGCACCGCCAAGGTGAGTAACAATGCCAAAATAGATAAAACCACCAGTAGCTCAACTAACGTAAATCCTTTAAATTTTTTATAAAAAACTTCTCGCTGTTTATAAAAACAAGGCTTCATATTGTTTATATACCGATGGTTTCTGAGCATGGTTTTTACCATTGTGAATAAGGTATACCGTTAATACCAACCTGCTGACTAAGCGAATATACATCAAACACGTCTTCGCCTTCTGTCGGATTGCTAGCCTGACTAACATAACTACGCAATCCCCATCGATGTTCTACATTGCCATAGCCATTTGCATTTTTATCTGGAGAACTCATTGGATCTATAGGTATTCTGCGTAAGAACTTTATCATATGTTTAGACGGATCTTTCACATCAACAACACCATCCACCAATACTTCTAAACTTGGTGGGTAGCCTGACTGCTCGATGCTTTTGACAATTTTGCCCTCATCTACCGCTTTTTTATATGCATCAATCGCGTCACGTATTTGGCGTAGATTTGCACGCAATTCACTTTCTTTTACCCGCTGAACTGTCAGCTGCAACATAGGCATGGCCACACTCGCTAAAATAGCAACGATAGCGACTGTCACCACTAGTTCAATCAATGTGAAACCTTTAGAATTTGATTTCAAACAAAAACTCATGGTGTTGCTGGGGTGATTGCTGATTCAATATTGGGTTGGGCGTTATCAGTCGGCGCTGGTAACCCTACACCTTCAGCGTTTGCTGGCGCTGTGTTCTGGATATCTTGAGCAGGATCTTGCTCTGTGGCTAATGAGGTTTCCGGCTGTCCATCAGGGTTTGCCTTTAATTGTTGCTGTCTGATTTTTTCTCTAAATTGTTCTTTGGGCGTTAATGCGCCAGAAGCTGCTGGCATTACAGATTGCGGTTTATCAGTAATTAAATTTTCAGTACCAGACCAATACTCTGAAACCTCAGCTTGAGGCAGATTGATATTACCAATCACCCTTGGTGTAATTGCCAAAATGATTTCAGTTTTACTTTTTTTATCTTCCTGATTTGAAAATAATCGACCAAGTAATGGAATATCACCTAAACCAGGCAATTTACTTGCGTTTTTACGTTCATCATCTAAAATCAAACCAGCTAATATTTGTGTTTCACCATTCTTCAGACGCAATACAGTGCTGGCATTACGAGTACCAATGGTATATACCGTGGCTCCGTTTTTGGTTATTGTTTTTTCACCTAAAGAACTCACTTCTAGCCCAATTTTAATATTCACAAAATCATTCAGCGTAATTCGCGGTTCAACATCAAGTTTTAAACCAACATCAACATATTGCACGCTCTCTGAGATGCCAACATTAGCGGTAGAAGTAGTGGTGATGATTGGCACCTTGTCACCCACCAAAATCTTGGCTTTTTCATTGTTTTTTACACGAATTCTAGGGTTTGATAGTAAATTCACATCCCCAGTCACTTTTCTAAAGTTAACGGCAGGATTGGGTGATACGTCAAATCTACCTTTATTAAGATTTAGTAGCCCTTCTAAAGTTAGTTGTGTTGAGGTATTTATCGTAGAACTTGCAAGAACACCCGTAGCAGAAGTAACCGTTGTAATGGGAATAAGGCTATTAACGCTGATACGATTAGGGAAATCAACACCTAGTTCTTGTAACCGGCTACGGCTAACTTCCAGCACTTCAATATCGAGCATGACCTCAGGCTCTTCTAAGTCATTTGCCGCAACCAACTTTTCAGCGATACGTATCACCTCTGGTGTATCACGCATCACCAGCATATTGAGACGCTCATCGACGAAAATATCTTTTGTTTTAAGCATCGTTTTTAACATTAAAGAGACTTGTTTTGCATTGGTATTAGAAAAATAAAAACTACGGATCATTAGATCCTGATAGTCTTTTAATTTAGCCTGCGTACTCGGAAATACCAATGCTGTATTCTCAGACAACACTTTTTTCTGCAAGCCATTGCTTGAAAGCACCATTTCAATAGCATCTTCAATACGCGCTTTTTTTATAAAGATAGTCGCTTTCGTTTCCGGTTTGATATCTTTATCTAAAATAAAATTGATACCGGTTGCACGTGACAAGGCTTCAAATACCACCTTGATATTGACATCGCGTAGCTCCAATGTAACAGGCTTATTGAACTGAGGCTTGAGTTCGGGTGGCTTAACTTTGGTGGGTACCAATTTTGCGTTAATTTGCTGCTGCAGATCAATTGCTTTTGTATGCTGGGGGGTTTCAATGAGTACATCACGCACAATTTCTCTGGCAGCTTCTGGCTTGTTACTCTCTAATAACTGAGAAGCCTGAGCAAGCTTTTTAAGTTGTGCAATCTCACGTTCAACAGCTAGCTTTCCATTTAATGCGCCCGAGTCTTCAGGTAAGAACCCTAACACTCGATCATAAAAACCAATGGCTTCTACATATAAGCCCTTAGACTTAGCTTGCTCGGCTTGAACAAGTAATTGTGTCGTTGCTAACTCTTGTGTGACCAATAAGTTTTTGCGCTTGATCGTTGCTTCAGGCTGAATTTTCGCCTCTCTTTTCACCTCAACTACTTGTGCTTCTGGCGTTATATTTTTATCAATCGGCTTTTCCCATGGCGCGAAGGCACAACTTGTAAGTTGCATCATCAGTATCATGACAAAAAAACAACGCCGATAAGTGTGTTTAAGTTGATCTTCTGTATTGCTAGTAGTCATGCTTGTATCCTTTTACTGAATCAATTCAGCGCTAGCGAGCGGCTTTGTTACTGAAGTCGGTGGTCTTGCAGATTTAGATAATGTTTGAACCAAATTAAGTGGCAGGTAATTTAACCGTAGCGTATTGGCATCTTCCGATTCAAATCGCCATTGCTGGTTTATTTTTTCACCCTTCACGACTGAATAAAGCTTGCCGTTTGACATCAAAAACACTTGCGTTCCAGTGGGCGAATCTTCAAGCTTTCCAACATAAGTAAACGGTGCTGGCGGTGCAACTGGTGGTGGAGTTGGTAGTGGCTTAACTTTTTTTACCGGTGGAATAACGACCCACGAATGCACTTTAAATAAGTCATGTGGCCTAGATGATAATGGCTCACGTTTTAATTGTTGCCAAGGAATAAGCTGCTCATGAGTTTGCGAAGCACCAGCGCCAGACGCCAACTGCAGCTGATTTACATTCACAGTTGCGTCATATTTCTCCGACACTACTTGAGGCGGTCTTGATGGTTTTGAAACGGCCAGATCGTCTACGACTTCATCCTCTTGTAGTGCGGTCCACACTGTTACAGCCAAAGTCATTAACAAAACCAGCATCAGCAACTTGTTAGATGATTTTGTAGTCATATTCAAATCAATGTTCGGCATTACCATTGATCGCCTTGCAAAAATAAAACAAACACAAGCCTGGCTTCAACAACGGATGACATCGAGTTTTCACGTTTAATCTGCATATCAGTCAATGCCAATGCAGGTAACTGGTGTAGTAGCGCTACTATGAACTGGCGAATCTGCATATATTTACCAATGACTGGTAACACGATTTCGTAACGAATCAACTTACCTTGTTTGGTTTGTGTGAGTTTGTAATCAGCGCGATTCAGAATGAGACTCTGTTTGACTGCGCTGTGATCAATCTGGCCGAGTAACTTAGGTAAGCTTGCACCGTTAGGAAATTGATTATAAAAATCTGCTATTTCTTGTTCTGTGGTCACTGCAGGAATTACTGACAGTGGAACTGAAACAGTCTTGTTTGACTGTAATTGCTTATATTCAGCCAAATTGCGATTTAATTCATTCTCTACATCCATGATTTTAGTCGTATAGAACAGCAGGCCGATAACAACCAGAGTAACGCCTAACAATCCCCATAGCCCCAAATGTTTTGCATAATAGCTCAATAGCCAATTTACGTAAGATGCGTTGAGTTTTCTCATGGTGCTAATGAACTTCTGCCATATGCCACTGAGCTATCAAGGTAAACCTTATCGGCTTGGATATATTAGCTTCATCTATGCTGTGTTTTTGCAAATAGACTTTTTCTAGCATTATTTGATCCTCCAGTCGATTGATATATTGAATAACAGACTGAAAGTTTTTAGCTTCACCACTTAAAATGAGTTGTTCTTTTTTTCTGTTTGGTTCCAAACTTAAAATTGCAACATCCTGAATGTCAGCACTTTCTATACCCACTAATAGTGCATTCCACGGAATAGTTAATGCATTCACTGTTGCTTCAATCTGCTCTTTTGTTTCTGGTGAAATATCTGCACTGACAGCTTTCACTGCCGGCGCTTGAAGAGCACGTTCATTTAATCCACGTAGCTTTAACACGACATCATGACTGGCGTTTAACTTAGTCTCATAATGTTGCCAAATGAAAAATAAAAACAATATCCCAATAAAAAAAACACTTAAACCGAGCAATGTAAAACGGCTGAGCGAAAACGGCGAGCGCTCAATAAAATCAAGCTCTAGCATTAAGCTCATACCGATGCCTCAAGCATTGCAAAATGATAGTTTTTCAATGCATTTTTTAAGGTGTTAATACGCTTTACCTGCCAACCTTCTATAGCGTGGATAGCAATATTCTTTTGTGTAGGCGCATAAACTAATATTTCTCGATGATGAGTATCAGCCAGAAGCAACTCACGCATCATCATATTTTTAAATTCAATTTGCCAACCGTTTGCAAGAGGATAAGTACGCACATTTTGGCAATCACCTTGAAGCAAGTTAATCAACAACAATCGTTTGAACTCCACTATGACCAGATATCCGTTTGTTTTAGCGATCTGGCTGGATAATCTGTTAAATACAGTCATCAGATACGGCTGAATACTCACTAGCTTTGTATGATATTTTTGCGCGACCTGCTTAAGTGCATTTAATAATTTTTTATCAATCGCTACAGCAATCATACCTATATGATTGGGCGTATCATGTAATTTTATTTCCCACTCATCAACAACGGCGCCATAGATCTCTCGATATGATGCTGTTGCGTAGGCGATTTTTTCCGCCTTGTTCATAGAGACTTGCTGTGGTGGTAAAGATAAATACCTTACAAAATCGCTTGCCAATGTAATGTGAAGATTGGTCTTTGGCTTGACCTGCATTGTAGCCAGCATCCCATCAAGCTGTATCACAGCGCGATTCCAAGCGATGTCTTCGGATTCCTGAATAAAAGTCACATGCTGCTGATCAATCAAGCGATTTCGCAAACCACGCAATCGACTCACCACGGCGACACTATCAGTTCCCAATACCGCCAATAGTTGATTAACTGATAAAAGTGACACGATTGATCTCCTGCAAAGTTGTAAGGCCGTTACCGACGGCTTCGAGTGCGGCCTCGCGCATGGTACGCATACCGCTACGTTTGGCTGCTTCTTTTAGTTTTCTAATGGGTTCGCGCGCAACAATCATTTCACGCAGTTCATCGTTAAGAATAAGTAATTCAGCAATCGCCTTGCGACCTCGGTAGCCAGTGCCCCGGCAGTGTCCACAGCCTTGTGCGTGCTTGAAACTCATCGTAGATGCCATCAATGGCGTAATGCCAGAATCTTCTAACAATTGCGCATCCGGCTGATAATCCTCTGCACAATGAACACAGATTGCACGTATTAAACGCTGCGCCATGATGCCATTCATCGCTGATACAAAGTTGTATGGGTCAACACCCATATGTATAAACCTACCAATCACATCCAACACATTGTTGGCGTGAACTGTCGTAAATACCAGATGGCCAGTCAATGCTGCCTGAATAGCAATTTGCGCTGTTTCAGAATCCCTGATCTCACCCACCATGATCTTGTCTGGGTCATGCCGCAAAATAGAACGCAGGCCGCGTGCGAATGTGAGTCCTTTTTTTTCATTGACCGGAATTTGCAATACACCTGGCAGTTGATACTCGACTGGATCTTCAATCGTAATGATTTTGTCGTGCCCAGTATTCACTTCAGATATTGCCGCATACAGTGAAGTAGTTTTACCGCTGCCAGTCGGGCCGGTAACCAACACCATACCGTACGGTTCGCTCGCTAGACGACGAAACTGAGTAATGATTTTCTCATCAAAACCTAACGACTTTAGACTTAACCCTTGAGCCTCTTCAGAAAGCGCTTTTCTGTCCAATACACGCAGTACCGCATCTTCGCCAAATACACTTGGCATAATCGAAACGCGAAAATCCACATCACGGCCCTGCACAATCACCTTGAACCGGCCATCTTGCGGCGTTCTTCGCTCGGCGATATCAAGTTGAGCCATGACTTTGATTCTGGATATCGCCTGATCAGCATTTTCTAAACCCTGCATGCCGCCAATACTGGTAATGACGCCATCAATTCTGTATTTTATTGATAGCCCTGCATTAGAACACTCGAGATGGATGTCGCTAGCACCGACTTTCAACGCATCGTAAAGCGTGGAATTGATCAGCTTAATAATAGGATTTGTGTCTTCATTGATAGACTTTAATGATAAATTAGCAACGGCTTCATCTGAATCTGCTGTAGATGTATTTGCATCTTCATGCAACCCATCCATTGCTCGCATTGTTTCCTCATGTTTGGCTAAAAATGCTGAAATATCATTGCGATGTGCCAAACGCCATGAAAATGGCTGTTTGATATTTTCTATTGCCCACTCTTGCAAACTTTCGTTAAAAGGGTCAGCAAACACCAATATCAAATCTTGTGTTAAACCATCTTCAATAGGATAGAAAGCCAGGCACTCTTTATGTTGCGCATTTTGAAACGGAATAATATCGAATGCCACCGTCAAAGCATGCAGTTCTTTCATACGAATCGATGTGAAATGCAGTGAATGACTTAATGCGTCCAAGAACACATCCTGATCGTAACCAGTGAGCTCTTCCAAAACTTCCACAATACGTCGCTGCTGTGCGACTGCAATTACTTTTGCCTGCTGGATATGATCGACACTGATTGCAACTTTAGAAGTATCAATTTTCGTAACCAGATTTTTAGACAAATAATGCTGCTCGTTCACTAGTGGCATGAGTAAGAGGTCGGTCATTGAATATTTCCCGCCAACTCAAAAATAGGCATGTAAAGTAACAACACTACAACGCCTATCACCAAGCCTATCAGTAACATAAGAATAGGTTCAAAAAGCTTGGTAAACCAATCAATCCAACGTGCCAATTCATCATCATAAAAAGAGGCTATCCGCTCCATCATTTCACCAATCTTGCCGCCCCGTTCGCCAACTCTTAGCATGCGCAGGGCAATAGGTGTAGTTAATCCAGCCTGTTCCATCGCCAATGAAATGGTTTGCCCTTCTTTAATAGCGGAAGATGCCTGCTTCATTTTTTGCTGCAATGCTGCATCCAGCAACCCTGCTACTGATTCCAAAGCAACAATGATTGAGGTGCCGCCTTTTAACAACATGCCTAACGTACGGTAAAACCTTGCCAATTGAAAAATTCTCAGACGGGCACCTAATGCAGGTATGCGCCAAAATATCTGTATGAGCCACTTTCTCGCGGATGCCTGTGATAAACCATAAACGAAAGCACCTACACTGATAAACGATACAATCAATAGCTCTTTGCCGTGACTTTCTAAAAACAAACCCCACGCAAGCAAAACTTGTGACAAGAAAGGCAAATTACCGCCAGTACCTTCATAAATTCTGCTAAATTTAGGCACAACAAAACCAAGTAGAAACAAAATCACCAGCCCGCCTACACCCATTAGCAGAATGGGATATATCGATGCAGACACAATTTTCTTCTTTACCAAACCCAGTTGCTGCTCATAGCTCACATAACGACCAAGCGCCTCAGGCAAATCACCAGTTTTCTCACTTGCACGTACCGTGGCAATATAAAGTACAGGGAATACAGCTGATTGCTGTTCTAATGCTGACGAGAAAGTCTGCCCTTGATAAAGCGCTTGTAGCAATGTATCTAAGGTATGTTTTACTTCACTACGCTGGTCTTTTTCAGCTAAAGTCTCAATTGCTTCTACAAGATTAAGCCCAGCTTCTAGTAGCGCAAGCAATTCTTGGCTGAACAATTCAAGTGGGAATTTTTTATTCGCACGCTCGGACAAGGTGCCTTTTTTTGTTTGAACCACGATTGGCGTATAGCCTCTAGCCTTAACTTGTGCAAGTGCATCATCAGCATGCATGGCTGATATGCTTAAAAGCACAATATCCCGTCCCCTCAGCGCTTTAACTTGATAATTCATTGGGCGGAAGCTACCAACTCACTACGTCTTCAGACTCTTTAGCGCCACCCTGCAGGCCATTCTTGCCTAAAGAGTAAAGATCATAATCACCATGCTCACCTGGATACTTGTAAAGATAAGGCCTGCTCCAAGGGTCGTTAGGAACATTTTTTTTCAGGTAAGGACCTGACCATTTAGGATCGTTAGTAGGATTTTTATTAAGGGCCGCTAAACCTTGTTCTGTACTTGGATATTGACCTACTTCAATTCTGTATTGATCTAAAGCTTTACCAAGTGAGTCAATTTGTGCACGTGCAGTCTTGGTTTCAGACTTGCCAATTTGCTCAAAATACTTTGGGCCTACATAGCCTGCCAGCAGGCCAATAATCACCATCACAACCAATAGTTCCAACAGGGTGAAGCCGCTACTTTTTGAGTGGTGATTGTTATATTTAAAACCATTTGATTGAGCTAGCGTTGTCATATGAGATTGCACAAAGTGAAATTTATGTGGCAATTCTAGTTAATCTTGTTTTCAATAGAGTTTCAGTTTTATGACATTTTTGTCACAAAACAATCTCATATGGATATGCACCCCCGCTAAACTCTCACTTGCGCGTAATTCATCGGATAAATGACTTTCTCTCTGGCATCTGACCAGATCAAGTCACAAGTATCATCATCAACATGCATCATTCTTCCATGTCTATCTACGCAATACTCCCCGCATACAATCATTTCATCAAAGCTGTAGTCTTGACCAACTCTTGTATACTCAAACAACACACTTCTAATCACCTTACCACCGCGCTGAACATGACAGCCCTCACTGATCCAAGTCGGGCCAACAATTTCAGCACCTTTATCAATACGTGTACCAGAACCAATGTAAACTGGCCCTTCAATTTTTGTATTTTCCCAATCCACCCGCACATTCAAACCAACCCATATACCTGGCTTCACCTGCTTGCCAGGCATATTCATGGATGGTACCTCGCCACGCATCACTTGCTGCATCACTTCCCAGTAATCAGAAACTAACCCAATATCAATCCAATTGAAGTGATGATTAATTGCATAAAAAGGTAAGTTTTTATCTACAAGCAGTGGAAATAAGTCTGAGCCAATGTCAAACGTACTGCCAGATGGGATCAAATTCAATGCTTCTGGCTCAAAAATATAAATACCTGTACTTGCCAAGTTAGATCTAGCCTCAGACTGACTTGGTTTTTCCTGAAATGAGATAATCTTTCCATCATCATCTGTGACGACAATGCCGTATCCGGAAACTTTATCCATCGGCACCTCTTTTGCAACAAGACTAACCAACGCACCTTTTTTATGATGCTCTGCAACTGCGGCCGTAATGTCCAGATCGATAATTGCATCACCACATATCACGATTGTCGTTTCATTGAAAAATTGTCCGAAATCTTGGATTTTTCGCATACCGCCAGCAGAACCAACAGGGCTAGGAATGATTTTTCCATTACTGATATCGCCTTCAAAAGAATATCCGATCTCAATACCAAACCGATGACCGTCACCAAAATACTGCTGGATTTTTTCGTGTAGATAACTGACATTGACCATCACTTCATTCACTTGATGTTTAGCTAAATGCTCAATCAAATACGCCATGACCGGTTTACCTAAAATCGGAATCATTGGCTTTGGAAGTTCATAAGTTAAGGGGCGAACACGAGTACCCTTACCTGCTGCTAAGATCATGGCTTTCATTGGTTAAACTTTCTAAAACCTTTAGAGTTAATATTCGTTATCACTTAATTAGAATGGCAATATCATTTAAATTAAGTGAAGACTATAGATTCAAATTATTAAGCATTCATGACGGTTTTAATGAAACTGCACTTGCATCTTCTACAAAAGAAAAAAGCGGCTGATTTAGCCGCTTTTTTCTTTTTTACCGAGTAGATTAACTCTTTTTAAATCGAGTCGAACCCAACATAAGCAAGCCAACAAGCATTAATGCGTAAACATCAGGCTCTGGCACAGGCGGTCTAATCGTGACATTGCTTACTGAAAATACAACATCGTTATAATCTTTATCCCCACCTTTAAAAATATCTTCAAATCCGACAATCATTGAATCATGACCAGATTTTTTATATGCCGCATGCAATTTATTGTCAGGGTTATTTTCTGCTTTGCCATTATAAAAACTATAACCTGTGTTGTTTACAAACAATCTAAATACCAACTCCGTACCTGCCTGAAAACTCCCTAAGGAATATTGGTGTCCAGCAGTTGCAGTTTGGTTATTGAATATTTTTGTGGATGAACCTTCCAAAAAAACATCATCTGAATAGGCAGCTGATTTGGATAGGAAAGTAACCACGACCTCACCTGCTGACGCTACAAATAAACTACTGGCAGTGGGTGCTTTAAAGACGTCTTGCTTTTGCTCGGTAGCAAACACTGGATTAACCAAGCCCATCAAAATTAAAGTCACAATAAAATTAGAGAGTCTCACGCTAGATATCCTTAATGAATAATTACACAACAGGCGTGCAGAATATCCATTCATTGTTACAGTGATAGTTTAAAACCAAATGAAATCTAGTCCATACGGACTAGATTAACCCGAACGGGTTATGAAGTTATGATGAAGCCAAGCACTAGTTCTTTCATTCAAATCAATAGGCTTTTGAATCCCTAAAAACCAACAATATTGTTTTAAGAATAATTTTAAGATCTAGCGATAGTGACCATTTCTTCAAATAATCTAAATCATATTCAATACGTGACTTCATACTATCAACAGTCTCTGTTTCACCTCTAAACCCATTCACCTGCGCCCAGCCGGTAATGCCTGGTTTTACTTTGTGCCTCACCATATAACCTTTAATCACTTTACGATACATCTCATTATGACTTACGGCATGCGGACGTGGCCCCACGATGCTCATTCGCCCTTGCAGTACATTAATGAATTGCGGCAGTTCATCTAATGATGTTTTACGTATAAATTTTCCGAACCTTGTCACTCTTTTATCATTTACTTTAGCTTGCGTGACCTTATCGCCATCTTCAGTAACGGTCATTGATCTGAATTTATACACAACAATCTCGTGACCATCCAACCCATAACGCCTTTGCTTGAATAATACAGGGCCAGGTGAGCTCAATTTAACACCAAAGCCTAGTGTGATTAATATCGGTGAAATCAGACATAAAATGATAGTGGCTAAAACTAAATCACTTAATCCCTTAACGAAACCATTAAAACCAGAAAAAGGCGTTTCACAAACAGCAACGACGGGCATTCCATCTATATCATCAATGCGGGCCTGGATTAAATCTGCAATAAAAAAATTAGGTACGAAATAGATTGATGCCGTTGTGTCTTTCAAATCATCTAATACAGTAAGTATCTCTTCATGAAGCGATGGCGGTAAGGCGATATAAATTAGATCAATCTTATGTAATTTTACGTAAGTAGGTAGTTGAGTGACTGAGCCGATTAGTTGGATATCATGCAACGACTCTTGCCTAGAATAACTTTCTGAAACCACATCAAAAAATCCTTTAACCTCAATAGCTAGTTCAGCACTACTGTTAATCCTATCTTGGAGCTGATTGCTTAATTCATTCACACCAACAATCACTGCCGTCCTCTTAACACTGGCAATATAATGTTTACTAGTCAGATATTTAGCTGCTAAAAGATGTGCAGAAATCAACACTAATGGTGTTACTACAACCCACAGCAATACCACTTGCTGTGCAAATTGATTCAAATAATCTGTGGCATATCCAAAAAATAACAAAATACCCACAATTACAAACCATTGACCAACAGTATTAGAAAGTTCCTCAAATAAACTTTTAGCTTTCTGCCATGAGCCAGGGAAACTCAAGGCAAATAACATAATTGAAAGTACTACGTATTGCGACGTTAATTTATCTTCAAAATAAATTGCCAAAAAAAACAAAGTGCTAATCATCAATACTGGGTCAATCAGTATTTTAATTAAGGTGTGAAAATTTAGCGCTTTGTTAAAACTGAGTTGTTGCTGGAATTTCATTATGTATGCTTAAAGTAACCATCACTAAAGACATACAATCTAGATTAACAATATGACACTAATATGTATTTAGCGTTAAAAAGATAGCGCTGAGCTAGTACAAATCAGCCACTTTTATATTTAACGCTACGATGAACGCGTTAATGAATATTCGGATTAACTTAACTAACGATCTGATAGCCATTTGGGTTAGTAGATTGCCACTTCCAAGTATCATGGCACATTTCGTCTAGGCTTCTTCGCGCACTCCAACCCAATAATTCCATAGCAAGTTTAGTATCAGCATAATTAATCGCTACATCACCCTGACGTCTTGGTAAAATCTCGTATGGAATAGATTTTTCACTCGCCTTTGCAAAAGCTTTCACTACATCAAGTACGCTATACCCTTTACCGGTACCTAAATTTACAGTAATAAAATCCTGTTTATTTAATAAGTAGTCAACCGCATCTACATGCCCATCAGCCAAATCAACGACATGGATGTAATCTCTTACGCCTGTACCGTCATGTGTCGCATAATCATTACCAAACACATGCAGTGTAGGTAAGCGTCCAACTGCAACCTGAGATACATACGGTAGTAAATTGTTTGGTATCCCGTTAGGATCCTCGCCAATCAAGCCACTGCAGTGCGCACCAATCGGATTAAAGTATCGTAACAAAGCAACGCGCCATGTACTGTCAGCCGCATGTAAATCACGCAGAATATCTTCAATCATTAGCTTGGTCCTGCCGTAAGGATTCGTTGCCGTTAATGGAGAATGCTCTTTAATCGGCACGGACGCAGGATCACCATATACAGTAGCAGATGAACTAAACACAATTGTTTTAACGTTGAATTCATTCATCACCTCGAATAAATTCAGACTACCGACGACATTATTATCATAATAAAGCTGCGGTTTTTGGTTAGATTCCCCTACTGCTTTTAAGCCTGCAAAATGTATGACCGCGGATATATCGTAGTTTTGAAAAACACTTCTCATTGCCGCTTTATCGCGTATATCTGCCTGCACAAAGGGAATCTTTACCCCTGATATTTTCTCAATCCGATTAAGCGATTCAATGCAACTATTAGATAGATTGTCTACAACAACGATTTCATATCCGGCCTCTATCATTTGCAAACAGGTATGGGACCCTATATAACCGGCACCCCCAGTAATCATAATAGCCATAGTGTAAATTCTGAGTTGTTTAAATTACCTCAGACAATACTTGAGTAGTGATATGCGAATAATTTGCCGTTATAGTCATAATGGACTATTGACCTAACTTTTTTATTTTTATTTCCAAGATGGACTCCCCCACGGTTTGGTAGACACCTAGCCTTGTTCCCACAAACAGTGATAAAATATCAGGTGTCACTGGTAAGTTATCCCAAGTCTTGCTGTAATAACCCTCTGTCGATATTTCTTCACGCTTTAGCAAGGCAATAGAACGTGGGTGTACTTCTCCTGTTGGTTTACTGGCTCACTTATGGCTTTCATGCCAGCAGGAGCTAATGCGTTAAATGTGGCTTCAGCTAAAGTAGATCGGCATGAATTGCCTGTACATAAAAATAATATGTTCATTGCTTTCCCGAATATATTAATGTGCTTCGTACCATTGGCGGCTACGGTTGACGATTGAGACTACTGTTAGCAAGACAGGCACCTCAATCAATACGCCAACTACCATATGCTTTTATTGATATCGTCTACTGAGACGTGCAAATGCATTCTTTTCATATTGAAATTCCTTTATTTCGGATTACAGGTTGAACTGGGACCACAATCTTTTACACCGGCGCAACAATTCTCTGTGAGGTAGGCAAGTAAGCCATTCATGGCTTCGTAGTTAGCTGAGTAATGAATGAAACGACTGACCGGGCTTGAATTGATCAGGCCAACATAGCTCAACTCCTTTAGATGGAAAGACAATGTGCTGGCGGGAATTGAAAGACTTTCGCCAATGCTCCCAGCAGGTAGCTCCTCTGGACCAGCCTGAACAAGTAGCCTGAATATCTCTAGTCGAGCTTCTAGAGCGATTGATGAAAGTTGTAATACTGCTGATTTAACATCCTATGTTTCTGCATTTCCATAAATATAGAAACATAGCAAGCATTCTAATTACCTGATGAATTTAAATGAATAGGTTTGGCGGAGTGAAAAAAGACAAAAGCCACAAACTTAACACGGCATTTGCCGACTCTGCAGACCGATTGCGGGACGTTAAGTTTATGACCTAATCCGAATTATAGAACAATTCAAAATAAATTTAAAGATTGATATATACAATTGAGTGTTGACCGGGAGCGCTTTGAAATTTGGTTAATTTAAACATGATGCCTGGCTTATTAGACATCAAATCAGTGTGATATCCATATGCCCAACTGCGAGTAGTTCTGTCATTTGTAAGTGACTTTGACTTTTTATAGATTTGTACACAATGGATAAAAGCGTTGTTTGCCAAAGTTTCTGGGTGCGGGAAAATTCCAGACCACAACCCTTCCCAATACGCAGAGCACATATTGCTTACTAAAAATGGCAAGCCAGAAGAATTGATCACCATACTGTTTTTACCAATATTTTGGTCTATCAACTCCCAAAAATAAAAAAACTGCATATAAATCAGATTGGCTTGCATTTCTATTGTTATATCAATATTAGGATGATAAAAATCATTGCTAGCCAATTCTTGTTTTGTTCCTAAGTCATATTTTAGGGCTTCGATATTGATGAAATTCTCAACTTTAAGTCGCCAAACACTGTAAGCTAAAGCCACACCGCACACCTTTTCCGTGTCTAAGCTTAGTGACTCATCTCGCTTTAGATTCATAATGCTGTTATGACAAATACGGTGATGTCTCACATACCGATTAAAAATATGCCGGCGTATGGATCCATAAACTTCCTCTAAAGATGTTGTTGAATCTTTACTATCATTTCCACTTTGTTGCTCATGCTGATGGTTGTTATAGGTAATCCATTTAACGGAAGTTCTTTTTTGATTAATCGGCCACGGACATTTCCCTGCTATCTTTTCAGCTGCATTGAAGAGCTTTTCAAATTTATTTGCCTCAATCTGTGTAAAGCAAAATAATTTTTCGGTTAAGTCGAGTCTCGTTTGAGCGGTTTTGATCCATCCGTAAAGAAGCCGGCATTTATGACTAATCGCAAGCTCTTGCTCTTGACTCATTTGATTTAACTTGCGAACAATGTCGACTTCAAATACGAGATGGTTGCATATCGATTTCCATTCCCCCAATCCCTCAATTAGGCCACCTGGATTATCCTGCTTAAGGTGACTTTGTCCTGGATTAAATTGCAGGCCCTTGGAATAAATTGCTCTAAGGCAGTCTGCACAGGCTTGTTCAAGCGCTATATGATGCCAAGGACAAGTATCTATGAAGCTTAATTCGAAGAAAAGACAGTGATACCCATTCGCCAAGCATTCAGGGCAAATTTTAATGCCATCACCTTTTAATTGACTGTAGGACTCTTCAATATGAATTTGTAATTGATCAAAAAAACAGACTCGTAATCTATTGGGATTGATTGATAACATTGCCGCGAATTGTTCTACATCTATCCAATCACTACTCCTGAAACGGAGCTTGTTAGTATCTCTCGCATCGATCGACTTTATTAAACTTACCAGCTGATGAGGCTTCATGTGATTGAGCAAAAGCAGCTTAGCAAATACATTCCATCCCGATTCAAAGGGGGCTGGGGCCGCTTGTTGCCATATCAGTTTTTTTACAAGCCTAGCCATTAGATAAGTAGAGTTAATCTGGTGGATCGAAAGTGCTTAATAAACCACTAAAGTATTTCAAAGTACTTCTTTCAACCGCTTCAGTGATAGCTGCATTTTTAAGTTCAAAGTGCTTGCCGTCTAGACTTCTAGCAGCCAATAGCAAGTATGCAACTGTGCTGGTAAGATGTTGCATAGGAATTGCGCGGCTTTCCAGCTCTGATGCAGCTTTTTTCAATTCTTTCCATATTTGATTCGAATAGCTACTTAATCTAAAACCACTTTCAAAAGCAATGGGGATAAAAAACTCAGTGAAGGAAATACCGCTATCTTCAGGATAATGTTTCTCTGCATCGTAAGCCTGCAAGATTGCGTGTAAATCCTCACTGGTGCTACAACCACTAAAAGGAATTGGCTCGCTTAAAAACCTGGCAATAAGATGATAGCTTTTGCTTGCTAATAATGCCGTCCGAACCGTTAGTATTTCAGGCTGAGCGAACCCAATCGTTGTCATTTTGATTTTTTGTTTTTCAAGTCTATTGTGGATTGCCAGCAGTAAATAAAAGTCCTTTTCTTCTAAATTCTGCATCTCATCAATGATTAGTACAAATTGAGAACTGTTATTTTGCAGACATTGGGTGAGTATATAAGTCATGAGAGTGTTTTCGAGCCGCTCAAACCTTGGTGTATTAGGCACATGTTGCCCCTCTGCTCTTAGCATCTCTATGAACATCGCAGTACCTCTACCCTCTCTTTTTGTTGCCGAAAAACTCATTATTGCGATATTCGGGTATTCTTCTTTAAGTAGGGCCTCGATCGTTTGCGCACATATGGATTTGCCCATTCTTTGCGATGCGTGCAAGAATGTGCCTGTGCTCCGCATCCATACCCTCTCCCTTATCAATGAGTAAGCTTGCTCGATTACCGGGGTAACAATGACAAAATCCCTGGTGACTATGGGGTGGTGGTTGATAAGTTTTTCACGCTCCGCATGACTCAAAACAAAGGTATCCATATATCCCTCAATTCATTAATAAAAAATATTATTTTTTATTAAGTAGTTTTTTTATGTCCGGCATGGGCGTTGGCATTAGAGACGTACGATTGAAACTAGAAAAATCAGGCTCTTCTGAATGAGTTTTTTCAGACCTTGGAGTTATCTTTCTTGATAATCCTGTTTCTTTGGCCAGTCTCGTGGCTTCTCTGGCATTTTGTGGATTTATATCTTTAGTTTTTTTGGTGATTTTTTTATTTCTTACCGTCAGTAGCTTCATGTAAGCATGCACAGGATTTTCAAATTTGGATATTACTAATTGACGTTTAGCAATTAAGCTGTTAATAATCTTTCGAGTCTTAAGGCTATGCTTAGTTTGCTGCCATCTCCCCATCACTTTTAAATATCCTAGTTCAGCGCCATTGAGCAAAAATGCTCTTACCTGCCTCAAATCCCGGTCATCAATTTCAATTCTGATTTTTTGCCCCACTAAACCTACCGCTCGCGAGAGGACATCATTGGTATAACGCTCCCGTTCAAGTCCAATATATGGTCTCCTACCAGATGACTTGCCACCAATAACACTGACTACTTTACTAATTGGAATAGGATTGCTGTGCTGTCCAATATGTTTAGGTAAATATCTAGGTAAAAAATGTTGATTTTGCTCTTGAAAGAAATGTTGAAGTACATTTAATGGAGATAAAAACGAGATTCCTTCACTTGGCGTAGCGTTATATTCCGCAACGTAAATTGCTAGGAGTTGCTCAGAATCCTCAGCTCGAAATTTGTACTTAACTGCGATTTCCTCAGCATTTTTTGCCCTACCACTTTTTGGGTGCGATCCAGTAGTTGAAGGTAGCCGCTTAAAAATATCTGCAGCAACTTTTTCAAAAAATCTTTCTTGAATGCTACGTCTTTCGAAATGTGCTACAGGACCCCAGTTTATTAATATTCCCAATCGGTCTCTAGCGTCTTTTTGAATAATATTGGCTAAATGCGCTAAGGCTCCGTCTAGAAAAATAATATTCCATACAACTCCTTTGCACTGTGGAATAACTTCATGCGGTAAGCCACCTTCTTTGGGATAATTAAATCTGGGTAGAGTAATTTCCATCCGTTCGGGTGGGTTAATCGCATTGCGAAGAACATCTAATAGATCAGTGGCACTGATTTGGCTACGATATACAACAGAATAAGCAATAATTGCTCTTGAAACGCACTCTATAAGGGTGATTAGCCATAGTCTGTCTAGCTGAACGTCGGTCTTGAATCCTTCTGGTGTATCAAACTCCGCACTAAAAATAGCATCAATACAATACGCATCAAATTGGACAGCTTCATAAGGTTCTTCAAAACTTAAAAACGCTGTTTTACCTGTTCCAACAGCTAAATGTGCAACAGAGTCTTCTTCTTCGCGAACTCTTACACCTCTTACGAAGTTAGCATCCAATACCTCATCTAAATATTTCTTGATACTGGTGAGACCTTGGTGTTTTGTAGAAAATGGCCACTCATTTTCTTCTACGCCTTTTTTCGATAGCAGCTTTAGGAAAATTCTATGGATATCTTTAGCTGCAATTCTTTTCTCGTGAATACTCAACTCTGAAGAATTTTTCTTTAATATAAGATCAGTGAGTATTTTTTCTATATCTGGATATTTTTTTAGTGTCAGCTTAAATATCCCAGATAGCCCGCCTTGATCCTCCCTAAATTTAGGTTTGACCTCAGCTTTTCGTTCGTATTCCTTGAGCCTATAAAAAGGTATGAGTGCCGTGTATCCAAGAATATTTCCGTCCGGACCTGGCTGTAGACATCGTCTTAATAAATCCGTTATTGAAGTCCTAGAAACGCCAGTGTCATCTTGAATGGTATTAACAGCCTCACCTTCCAAATACATTTGTATAGCTCTACAACGATTATTAAAAGTTTCTTTTAATTCATCATCGACAGATTCCTGAGAAATGTCTGGCCATAAATTAAGTGGCGGTGCTAAAGCCAAGAGTTGCGACCTACTTGAGCGCTGCTTATCCATGATAAATCCAGCGAGTTTGTAATCCAAAGCTAGATTTTTCTAAATTCAATTCCACGATACCAGCTATTACAACTCGAACTAATACACCTATAACAACTGAAGAGTCAAAATCCTCAAGAGTTTCTAGTAGTTGTTTTATATTTCCAGTTTGTAGTTTTTTGAGAGTGCACTCTAATGCGTTATGGCATGATGTATGTTGATAATCTTTTATTGCATCTGCATAACAAAGTGGTTTTAACCATCTAAGTGCAACCTTAATTCTTGGTTTCAAATAGGTGTCATTAATTATTTTATATTCAACATGTTCTTTTGAAGCAGCTGCCGCTTGAGCATTGAACTGGGACTGATTTGAAGGATCTTTTTTATTAGTACCCGCTTTTACCTCATGCCACTGAACCTGACGATTCTTAAATACGACAATTGCATCAAGCTCTGTTGCCTTAGTTTCGGTGCCATCATGAGAAATAATTTGTTTAGGGGCTAAATCGAAGGATTTTACTTCAGGATCTGATTCAAGGCAGAGCCAGTGAATTAATTGTCTATCGCTGGGTAATATCCAAGATGATCTGGTCTTTACACTGTAAACAAGCCATAAGTTACCCTTACCCCTACCGCGGGCGTTATAGGCTTTTTTAATATTTGTTCTTTGATTAGACTGCGGCGTAACCCCAGGACTGGCCATAAACCTCTCCTAGAACACAAACAAACTCAAACCAAAATACAATCTTGTCTATATGTATGACTTTTAGTTATTTATGTCTAAATGTCAAGGAGTTAGTTATAAAAATAATAACTAATTCATATACTTAATCTAGTTGTATAAACAAAAACAGCCCGTAATGGGCTGTTTTTGTTGCATAAAATAAATCAAGCAAAGTATCTTAATTAGTTCCGAGGACTATTAAGCAACATTCAGCTTACATACTTTCGGGTTCTTCAACCAAACAAATCTTAGTAATGTGTTCAAACTGTATTTAATATTCAGTACCTACAGATGATATTAAATAAATTGGTTTTGAATGGTCATTCCATAAGCAGATACAACTTTATTTAAAAAAATAAAAAATACGAATAAATGGTTTTTTTTATTCAACAGATTAAATCAGTTTAAATATCTCTTATAAAAAATATGATCTGCTAATTTAAATCTGTTGTTTGATTTTTTGAGCACAGTGTAACCGACAATAACAATTGTTAATATAATTTTCCTCCGCACAAACTCAGAAAAGTATCTGTTAATTATTTTTATATTTATACATATAAATCAATATATTATGGTTTATAACTAATGTTGATTATTAGGTAATTCTATGGAAGAATCATGGGATGCCTATGTTTTCTCTCCAGCCGAACACCCACATCACAAGCCAATCTTGGCTGCTCATTGACCCTCATGGTTTGCCCCGATATTGGTCAACAATCTGGGGTATGTTTCGGCTAAATGGACTAGCTGATACAACGGTTGAGAAAAGTCTTAGGTATTTAGAATCGTTCTATGACTACTCAGACCGTAATCAATATATAGGGGCATTAGATGATGCAATTGGCAACATTGATTTAAGTGCACTCGGCACCCTGCTTGAAGGTTACTTTTCCAGCCTTCAAAACAAATCTGAAATTAATGGGGCAACTCAAAAAAAGTGGGATACAGCCTTTCGCTTTGTTAAAGATACTATATTTCTACTCAGTAAAAACAATCAAAACATTGCAGAGCTCAGAAAAGTTGAGGCTAAAGTTGGTCGGCTAGAATCACTGTATAGTCAGCTTCGTATCAGCAAAAGAAAAACCCAAGAAGCCATCAGATCCCTTCCAGCGAATGTAATTGAATATGTTTACATGATGCTGGACCCGCTTTCCGAAATAAATCCGTTTAAACGAGATGTGACTCGTTGGCGAGTTTTCATAATGTTCACCCTACTTCTTCACCAAGGACTGAGGCGAGGCGAGCTGCTTTGTCTTAGCTTGGATAGCATTAGAAGTGATTTTGATGCTAAATCAAATCGTATGACACATCGGCTTCGTGTCATAGAAAACGAATATGAACCCGATATCAGATACACAAAAAGCTCTATCAAAAACAACAACTCCATTCGACAGATTCCAGTCAGCCAACTGACCGCTGATTTGGTGTATGAATATATTGAGCAATTTAGAGGAAAACCTAATCATTCATTTTTAATTAACTCTCAGTACAACACACCACTGTCTGTTGAGTCTTTGACGAAGTATTTCCAAGAGATTAGTGATCACCTGCCAGACACAATAAAGGATGATCTGCAATATCAAACGGGCAAGAGGGTGATTTCAGCTCATGCTTTAAGGCATACGTGTGCAGTTGTAAGGCTGAATCAACTTCTATCTCAAGGTGATGAAATGAATGAAGCACTTCAAAAAATGCGTTCATTTTTTGGGTGGTCAAAGCAATCAGACATGCCGCAAAGATATGCAAAAGCTGTTTTTGATGACCGCTTGGCAACTGTTTGGAATGATGTTTTTGATAACAGAGTGGCATTTTTACGAGCCATTCCACGGAGCTTAAACCATGAAAGCTAAACAAACACTGTTTCCAGAATCATTTTTTTTCGCCCTCCCCAAATTGCCATCGATACTTCGTTATTACGATGAATATCACGATGTTTATGTGACGATAAATAATCCGTCTGAGTTGGATGTTTGGCCCGTGATGTACTCAGGTAACCAAGAAAATTTATATTTCAAATATTTTCAAAATGAAATAAAGCCATTAATCAAGTGTTGGTTATCCGATCAAATATTATCATTTTCCTCAGGCACAGCTAGAGGTAGGTATTGGGCATTAAGTAAAGTTAAACACGAAGATTTAACAGATGTCATTTTATCTCACCCTACTTCCATTAAAGAAAACTGGTTTTTATTAGCTACCAAAGGGTATTCAATATTTTGTATAACAGCAATCAAAAGTCTTATTTTATTCCTTTGTCGCTTGGAGTTATTGGATTGGTCAAAAAGTCATCTAGACTATGTATCTGACCTTCCCCTTCCAGCACAAGATAAATATTCCAGTGTTAGAACAGGTGATGTATTTTTCAGTGTCAACGAAGAGTCGATGCTAGTTGAGTATATTGACTCCACCACTCAAACAGTAATTAGTAAACCTCAATCAATTTCTGACGATGATTTACGAGATGTGGCAGTATTAATTTGCTCCTATCAATTTGGTTTTAGACCCATGCAGATAGGCATGTTAAGGATGAGGGATGTAAGAGTTTTTGATATACAAGATGAAAACACTTCTTCAGTACATTTAACTTTCAAGAAAATAAAGCAAAGGTCTCAAACGAAATCTATACCACTCACCAGAAAGGTGAAGCGAGATTGGGCACCAATTTTTATTGAAATGCATCGGAGAAATAAGGCTGAATCTCTGGATGGTGGTGACTTTTTCTTTAGGCTCAAAAGTTCTCAAGAAGTGTCAAAAATCATCGGTAATCTAACAGAGAAAATATTGACTATAAGACGATCACCTACCGAACTTCGTCATACTGCAGCACAGCGACTTGTCGATGCAGGAGCAAGCCATGAAGAGCTTGCGGAGTTTATGGGTCATAGTGATATAGACACTGGATTAGTCTATTTTCAGACATCCCCTAACCAAGCGGAACGGGTCAATCAGGCTCTTGGTATTTCTTCCATCTATAAAAATATCGTAAAAATTGCCCATGATAGGTTTATTAGCGAAAGTGAGCTAACTCAGCTCAAGGGAGATCAACAAATTGCTGGTGTTCCTCACGGTATAGCGATTACAGGCATAGGCGGTTGCAATAGTGGACAACCAGCTTGTCCTTATAATCCTATTACCTCTTGTTATGGATGCAGAAAGTTTATGCCGATCAACGATGGAGATATCCACTTAAATGTATTGAAGGATATGCGTACAGTCGTCAACTTTTTTGAAGCAACTTCAAAAGGAGAAGCCAATTCACCGACTTATTTACAACTAAAACGAACCATTTCCAATATTCAATCAATCATTGAAGAGCTGAAAGAAGCTCATCATGAATAAACATTTTGAAGCTTTTATTCATCTTAGCAAAAAAATTGCGACTGAAAAAAACATCAATTGGAACATCAGTCTTAACCATGAAGGGATTGCCGACAAGTTTGAATTATGGAATCTTACAAAAATGGTTGGCGGCTCTCCACCACCATCACATCTCATTCGAGATTTCGGCAGTGATGCGAAAACTTTATCAGTCATGAATACAGAGCTTGCACAAAACGGCAAACCTTTATTCACCAAAACCACTTTATCTGAAGCTTGGCAGGACTTCATTAAAGCAGCAATCATAGAGCAATTGTTTATCAGAAAAAATACTACGGGACAAATCGTCAGCAATGTTGCTCGCCCATTACGGGTGATCGCAACTTGCAATCCTGGTGTGGAACCTTGGGAGTTACGAGCAGATAATATTCTAGAAACTCATAGAATTGCACAGAAAATCCAAGCTTCAGGAAAGATAGCCGATACTGTGATTGGGACTGTCAGAACTATTTTTGATGCTAGTTACATTTTAGACGTTAGCCCACTCTACCCGACTCTTTCTTTGCCAAGAAATGCAAAAAGAACCAAACGATCCGATTTCACTAAATCTGAAGATGAGCTTCGTCAGAACCTTGAAGATAGAAAAAATAAAGAAAAATTACCAGAAAAAAGAGCTTTCTGGGAGCTGGTTCGCATCGTTTTTACAGAGCAACCAAAATCATTTACTGATTTGCTAAGGTTTGCCCAAATTAAGATTTTAATGCTCAGTGGGATGCGAATTGGTGAGGTTGCCTTACTACCAGCAGACTGGAAGCGAACTCGTGATTATTATGATGCTAAGGGCATCCCAGCTGGTCAGCTTGGTGGTTACTCTCAGGCTTTGATGCTCAGATATTTTGCAGAAAAACAGCAAGTCGACAATTCTGACAGCATGGCACTCTTTGAGGATGGCAAGTATATACCAGCCATTTTTGAAGAAATTATCACCTCTACTTTAGATCAAGTCGCTCAAGCAACCAAGCCTCTTCGCGAAACATTAAGACTGCAATCAGAGAACAACCGCATTCTCCCGTGGTTTGAGAAAAATGAGCTGATTTCAGTAATAAAGCTTTACCCTTACCTGACTGGTAATCCAATCATAGTTAAGTTGATTAAAGAAAATGTAGAGGAACTAAAAAACACATATCGCTCAGATTTCAATCCCATTATATTTGATGAGATGCATGAAAATCAGCTAAAACTTGCTAATGTTAGTCAGCTAAATATGGCCTTATATATTTTTTATAACCGCATGAAAGCTGGAATTGCATTTTTAGATAGAGATGGGAGGCAGTTAAATGGTGTTTATATGAACTGGAATGATACTTACTTGAGAGTGAATGATGTCGAAGAGTTCTATGCAGCGAATGCCACTACCAAGCTTTCTGATACTTCAAGCTTTAAACTAGCGAATGGCGATGAGCTTAAACCTTGGGAGCTAATGTTTCTCATGCCAAAGCGAGCTCTTGCTGAAGGTAGAAATGATGGCATGTGTGATGTTAATCGGTATTTTTCTGTTGGTCGTATGGATGCAAGCATGATCCAAAACTCACTGGGCGGAAAACAAGCTTCCGTCCCTTCGATATTCGAGCTATATAGTCAATCTGATGAGGATCGTGAACTTCAAATCAATACCCATTCATTTCGTCATTTACTAAATACAGAACTTTTCCGTCAAGGTGTTGCAGATACGATTATTACCAAACAGTTCAACCGCCGCAGTGTGACCCAAAGTTATGTGTATGACCATCGAAGCCTAGCCGAAGAGTTAGAGACAATCGAACTGCCAGCACATGTAGAGATTGCTCTTGGTGAGAAATCATCCACCGTTCTTAGGTTGATTAAATCAGGAAAAGCCAGTGGCCCTATTGTTCAATCATTTAAAAAGATTCAAAAAGAGCAAGGTGAAGATGCCGCTATAGAATACCTTAGTGTTGAAGCTGATGGGTTTCATTCAACACCCTATGGTCATTGCATTAATAGCTTTACTGTAGACCCCTGCCCTAAAAATCTTGAATGTTTTGCAGGTTGTAATCACCTGACAGCAACCAACTTACCTGAAAATCGCCAAAATCTTATC
Source organism: Methylotenera sp. (assembly GCA_041675545.1). GTDB lineage: Bacteria > Pseudomonadota > Gammaproteobacteria > Burkholderiales > Methylophilaceae > Methylotenera. The sequence goes on along the minus strand of JBAYTS010000004.1, from coordinate 13,359 downwards.
AAACTTGAAGGGCGAATTGCTACTGCACTACAAGCGATTCAGGCTCGACCAATTAAAACAATTGGTCGTGATAATCAAATTGCACATGCCAAATCACGGCTAGAAGGCATTCAAAAACTGTTATCAACACCTGATGGAGAACAGGTTTTTCCAGATGGCATTGATTTATCAAAAACAAATGAAGGTAGTGTTTTCGATGGGAAATGAAAAAGATAATGATGACCACTTTCTTGCACAAGAAAGCGAGTTGGTACATATTTTAGAAGCCATGCTCAATGCTGACATAACAATCTCTGCTCGTGCCGTTGCTAATCGCCACACACAAATTAAATCTGCATCCTCATTTACAAGGCATCCAGACAGACAAGCCTTGATTTCAAAATATCAAGAGCGACAATCACAGCACAGAACATGGCAAAAAAGATTACAAAAAACCTCTTCAGAAAAAGCAAATCAGCTGCTTGCAGCAAAAGATGAACTAATCTGTGAGTTGGAAATGAAAAATAAATTACTCATTGCATCTCATATAGCCATGCTGAAAGCTGTTGGAGAAATGGGTGGTTTTGCAAAATGGAGTGAGCTTTTTAAAGATTTCCAGCAAGTAAGACGATTGCTGCATGAGATGAATGCAATGCCAAATGCGGATGTTCATCAACTTTAGCTAAAGGCATTACATTGTATGAATAAAAAATATGCAAAAAATTAAGGACTAGTGAAATGAGTAACAACTATAACGAAATCGTAGTAATTGATCTTGAAGCTACATGCTGGTCTACACCCGAAGAAACTGCACTTAATGTAAGTGAAATCATTGAGATTGGTGTGTGTATTTTAGATGTTATAACAGGTGAAATTAAAAACCAGAAAGGGCTAATCATACAGCCCAGAGAATCCAAAATTAGCCCATTTTGTGTCGAATTGACAGGTATCACTCAAGATATGGTGGATTCTGGAATGAAGTTTGATGAAGCAATTAAGGTTTTAAAGAAAGAATATGGTGTTAGTAGACGGATGATGGGAGCTTGGGGTAATTATGACCAAAACATGTTGCTTAAGGAATGTGCTAGATGCGACATCAAATCTCCATTTGGCCCTACTTATCTTAATATTTCTGCGATTGCCACACTGAAATTAAAAGCTAATCGTAGACTTGGGGTAAGTGAAGCTTTAGAAATGTTCGGGTTAAAGTTCGAAGGTCGGCAACACAGAGGTGTTGATGACGCATTCAATACGGCACGATTACTGAGAGAAATATTAAAATAAGCTAATACAGAATCTCAATTAACTTAATAATATTTTCAGTCTAGCAATTTTGCCTGATTAGCTTTTATTGCTGAGAGTGTTGATAAATAGTTCTTGCACTCAAAGAAAGCAAGTATGAAAAATATTAGCCCAACATAAATACCAATAAAAATTAATCCTAAGATTATGTACATAATAAGGTTGAGTAATATATTTAGTACAAAGTCGAATCTAAACCAAGTGAATCTACCAAAATGAAATAATACACCAGCAAGGTTTGGTGTCTATCCAATCGCAGACTGCCCTGATCTGGCCCCCCCGCAATTCGTGCAAAAAATCTCTAGCTATTCGGCTGAAAAATAGTATTGAACCAATTTTAGGTATATGTAACGATTTGTTACATCTTTATATTTAGATTACAATATATTTTCATAAAAACCATAATAAAGGGTCAAGTTGTATGGAAAAAAAAGTTTATTCTGGAATCGTCAAGGCTATTAGTGATGGGACTACATATAACGGGCTATACACCCTATATAGCTATATAGAAATGTCTGATGGCACAATGATTAAAAAACTTTTTTCTATGACGGGCATAGATGGGAAGTTAAATGCAGCATTACAAAGTGATCAAGAAGTTGAATTACATGTAGCACCTTCGCTTACAAAAATTAATGGATCAAAAGTTTTATTGCTTATAGCGATTAAAATGCCAGATGGTCGTATTTATGCAATAGAGCCTGATAAATTGTCACCGAGTATAATGTATATTTTAGCCATCGTATTTATGGGGATTTTGGGATCTATTATATTCATTGGTCTCATCTTATTATGGTTCGCTTGGAATATGTGGAGACAAAAGCGATTTGCAGATGAATTAAAAGCATATTTGCAATCATTAAATCCCATTTTCATTTAGTTTTTTACCATTCATCTTTTAAAGGTTAATGGTAAATCTATCAACAGATCCAATATAGGACTCCGCTCTGGAACACAACTCAAACATTATTTTAATCATAGGTAGTGCTCCAGATGCCATTCGTGCGGCGGACTGGAATAAGAGCACATTTGATTATGTAGTCGCTATCAATAATGCATGGAAAATCCGTAATGACTGGGACTACTTGGTTTATCCAGAAGATTTTCCATTAGAAAACCGTCCACCGTCTATATCAGCCTCTCAATCAGTTGTGACTGCTGAAGATTTCGTCCCAATTCAAAATGATTTTGGCGGATTCGTTTATGCTGGCGGCACGATGGCTTTTACAACAGCTTATTGGGTGCTTGGGAAATTACGTCCGAAAGTGATCGCTTTTATTGGCTGTGACATGATTTACCCAACAACAGGTCAACCTACTCACTTTTATGGAACTGGTAAACCCGACCCTCTTCGTCAGGATGTCAGTCTACAATCCTTGGAAGCAAAATCTGCACGATTATTATATATGGCACATCAACAGCAATGTTTGTGCATGAATCTATCTGAGCAAGTTGAATCTAGGCTTTTTTTTCCACGAGCTGATATTTCTAGCTTAGAGGAAATAAAACGTCAAAACTTTGAAAATACTATCGTCTATAAAGAAGATATTTTTGACCATACTCACACCACCCAAGCCATGATTCGTGAACGTGAACTTGGCTACTATTTTGAATCTGGTCGCTATTGGGAACATTTGGATAATATTTCTGCAGATGAATGTTTAGCAGTAGATAGTTTGTGGGGAAAAAGTGTTAATTTATCCAAAGAGAGTTCAATATATGAATGATGATCAAAACGAAAATGGTTGGAATGGAACATCAAATAATTATGTTCCTTATGATAGTTATACACAAAACCAAGCTGGTGTAGGTTTTTACGATAGCCCTTCAAGTGCTTATCAAAAAGTTTTAAATCATCAATATGATGAGCAACAAAGACAACAAAAACAACAAGAAGAATATAACAGGTCATGGCAAGCAACTAATACAGGTGGGAATACTGGAACTAGTGGTAATTATTATGCCCCTTCTGGCTCATACAGTAGAACACCATCAAAACCATTTAGTTTTCAATCATTCTTTCAAGGTATTTGGGATGGGATAGCTTCATTATTCCATTTTGTATTTATATTCATCCCATTAGTATTTCTTTACTACATTCCGATTAAGCATTTCTTTAAGACTGTAATGACAGTCGTTTTCCTTGCTCTGGCTTATATGACTGTTAGTGGGGTTGGGAATAAGATAATCCTTGATTACCAATTAGGCTTAAAACCTAAGAACATGACATTCAAGCCTATTGAATACTATGTAAGTAACAATAAATATGTAAATCAGTATAGAAAACTTGATGCTGAAGGCATTTATAGAATGCACAAAATTGGGATGAGTAAGTTATCAAGCAACCAATTGATAGCCCTTGGTGCTGTTATGAAGGAAAGACTTTTAAACAATCCAGAATATTTTGATTCAATCAAAGAAACATTTGGAGGTGTTAGTTTTGCTACTGTGGCATGTAATTATTCAAGGAATTATTACAGTGATTTGTTATATACAAGTAAGAAAATAAAACATAGAGATGAACTAGTTCTTGAATCTGGTAATTTTTATTTCTTTGAAAAGTGTTTAACAGAATATTCAAAACCAGCTTCTTCATTCGTAGATAATTATCCTTATTTAGAAAATCCTGCTTATAAAGTTGATTACGATAGAATTACTAAAGATTTAATATTTCAGATTACCCATCATTACAAATATGTAGCTTATGCTTTCTGTTTGATAGCATTCTTGATATTAAGTGTAACCATCATCAAATCATACCGTTACGATAAAGAAAAAAGACAAGCTAGGATTCTTGCTAAAAAAGCTGAAAAGCTTAAATTGTCTGAAAAAAATGAGTAAGAGTTTTTTTAACTTTAGGTGATTAAATATATGTCTGAAACCGAAAAAATTGACATCCAAGTCCAGATTAAAGAATCTGCACTTAGTTTGGCAAAATCATACGAATTAAATGATTTAGCTAAACAATTAAGTGAGGAAATATTAGCTGCACGGGAGAAGAAAATATTGATATCTGATTATACTTCCGACAAAGGAGAGCTGAAACCTCCGAAGACAAATGGAAATGGACCTAGATTAAAACTATAATTCTGATTGATGTACGATTTAATTAAAATGCCAACTGTAACCAACGCTTAAAACTGGATCAAAATCTTTTACTTAACCTATTTCTTGTATAGAAATACGATACAAAGCCATTTGCTTTAATAAAAAAATGTTGCGTAATTTAGTTAGAATTGACGCAATACTTAATATTCTAGAGTACCGCAACACTTAATTTTAAAGTATTCGCTAGAAGCCCAATAAATACGGACTTTGCAAAACGCAACACTACCCTAAGTTACCTAGAATACGAAATATAGGTAGTTCCAATTATGTTGCATTTATCTGTGACTTTACATTAGGAACCTAGAGGCTCGTTGCAAGCAACGCTCAATTACCGCCTGCTGTTTGATGGCATAAAATTAACGGTGTTTTATGAATCTTATTTATTATCACTGTAGCTACTAACGCCTTTACTGCTAAAGGCGTTTTTATTTAGACTGTTTGTTTGTAAATGGTGATTGAGTATCTGGAGCGCTAACTTTTAACTTAGTGCACGTTCAATACGATCCAACGCATTTTTAAGATTATCCATTGATGTTGCAAATGAAATGCGGAAGTATCCCTCTGCGCCAAAGGCTGAGCCTGGCACCACTGCCACATCAAATGATTCTAGTAAGTATTCAGCTAAAGCCATATCTGTAGCTACTTTTATTTTTCCAGCTTTAAATAGCTTATCAATCGCAGCGCGGGCATCAGGAAATGCGTAAAATGCTCCGCCGGCCATTAGGCAGCTTAACCCCGGCATGGTGTTAAAGCGGTTAACTACATAAGTGTGACGTTCTTTAAATGCCGTTACCATTGGGGTGATGCAATCTTGTGAGCCTTCTAGCGCGGCTTGTGCTGCCACTTGCGAAATGGAGGTGGCGTTGCTGGTAGATTGCGATTGCAAAATCTCCATGGCTTTAATAATGTAAGCCGGACCTGCGGCGTAGCCAATGCGCCAACCGGTCATTGAGTACGCTTTAGAAACGCCGTTGAGCACAATACAACGATCCTTAAGCGCTGGGGTAGCGTTAAGAATGTTATAAAACTTATCGCCCGTTAAATTCACGTGTTCGTACATGTCATCTGTGGCGACCAGTACATGTGGATGTTTAAGTAATACTTCGCCCAAGGCTTGCAACTCAGCCAAGCTATACACCGCACCCGTTGGGTTAGATGGCGAGTTAATCATAAAAATTTTAGTATTGGGCGTAATAGCCGCTTCTAACTGTGCTGGCAATAGCTTGAAGCCTTGCTCAATGCCACATTGTATAATCACCGGCGTAGCTTCTGCGACCAGCGCAATGTCTGCGTAAGAGACCCAATAAGGTGCGGGAATAATAACTTCATCACCTTTATTAAGCACCGCTAGGCATAGATTAAAGATGGTTTGCTTGCCACCCACGCCTACAATCACTTCATTGAGTGCGTAGTCAAAGCCATTTTCATTTTTGAATTTTGCAACAATGGCTTTTTTAAGGCCGGGAATACCAGCCACCGGCGTATATTTGGTAAAACCGGCATCAATGGCAGCTTTCGCCGCATCCTTAATGTGCTGAGGCGTATCAAAATCCGGCTCACCAGCCGCTAGCGCAATAATGTCGCGCCCTTCCGCTTTATATTTACCAGCTTTTGCGGTAATCGCAAGCGTTGGGGATTCTTTAATAGATAAAACGCGCTGTGATAGTACGGAGTGTGACAAGGTCTGTTCCTTAAAGCAATTGGTAGGTAAATGGTTGAATAGGCGTCATTTTACGCATAAATATGTCGGTTAGGAATAACTCTCAGGACTATTCAGCGAATAAATCAAGCCTCTAGAATAAGCAGAGGCTTTTAGCGTAGCGCCAATTAAATAAAGGGCACCTGAATTACATCAAACAACATTGCTTCAACCTAGATTTTCCATTAAGTTACGTCGTTCCCGCCATCCTTTGACACGGTTAAGCTAGCTCTCCAACCGAGCTTAGGGAACGGCGCCAGCCATAAAGCATTCATGTTTATAGCAATTTACCCTGTCTGGATTGGCTGTTATTGCTGGTATTGAACAAATACCCTTTTTTAGCGCGCTTCAGAAGATGCTTGCTCAAATCCTCACCGCTAATGGTTTTTACTTTACCTTTAACCATCACGTTTGCAGATAATCCATCGCACAACTCAACGCGCATAAGTAAGGCGCCGTCAGGGATGTCCATCATCTTCACACCCTTGCCGCCATTGGGGTATTCATTGATTTCGCTTAGCGGGAATACCAGTAATTTATTCTCGGACGAGGTAACCGCAACATGAGTGCTTGTATCTAATTTAATCGGCGGAAAAATAGTTGCCCCATCTTCAGGTTTCATAAATGCCTTGCCTGCTTTAGGTCTGGCAATCAGTCCCTTTAATGGCGCGACAAACCCATAGCTGTTTGACGTAATGAACAGGAATCGATCGTCATCTTTTCCAGACAGTGCATGCACTAATTTTGCACCATTCTGAACCTCTATGATAGCGCTGACCGGGATGCCATCACCTTTGCCGCCCGGGACAATGGATGCATCAAAAGAGTAGCATCGACCACTTGAGTCCATTAACACGACTGGTAATGTTGTCCTTGTTTCAAGTACAGCGAATTCACTGTCCCCTGCTTTCCATGCGATAGACTCGCGGTCAATACCATGGCCTTGCCTAGACCTGATCCAGCCATTTTTAGACAGCATAATGGTCACAGGTTCATCCACAACAAATGCTTTTTGACCGCCCTGCACACGTTCAACGGGCTCAATCAAAGTGCGTCTGTCGTCACCATATTTTTCTGCATCTTGTTTAATTTCTTTAGCGGTAAGTTTGCGTAATTTAGTCTCGCTAGCCAAAATCGCTTCTAACCTACCCGCCTCCTCACGTAGCTCTTTTAACTCCCGTTCTATTTTAAAGCCTTCAAGCCTTGCTAATTGACGCAATCGAATTTCCAGGATGTCTTCAGCTTGAATTTCACTCAGCTTAAAGGCTGTAATCAAGTCTGCTTTAGGGTCATCTGAATTGCGAATCACTTTGATGATTTCGTCAATATGCAGGAATGCAATTAAGCGACCATCTAAAATATGAATGCGACGGCTAATTTTGTCCAAATCAAACTGGCACCGCCTGCGTACCACGCTAAGACGGAATTCAATCCACTCTTGCAGGATTTTAACTAAACCTTTTTGCGCGGGGCGGCCATCGGTACCAATCATCACCATATTGACCGGGCATGACACTTCCATACTCGTGTGTACAAGTAAAAATGCCATCAACTCGTCACTGGAAACCTTGCTCGTTTTTGGTTCAAGAATGAGACGCACATCTTTTTTGCCCTCACTTTTAACTGAATCCAGCATGCTCAATACAGACTGTTTCACCAGTAACTGGTCTTGATCTATGGTCTTTTTATCTTTTTTTGGCTTGGGATTAGAAATCGCTTCAATTTCAGCCATGACGGTTTCAACAGAAACGCCGTGTGGTAATTCATTGATAATAATGCGCCACTGGCCGCGCGCCATTGGCTCAACCAGCCATCTGGCGCGTAATCTTAATGAGCCGCGCCCAGTTTCATAAGTTGCATGAATATCAGTCGTTTGCGAAATTAACTGACCGCCACCTGGAAAGTCTGGCCCAGGCACATGCTCCATTAACTCGGCTGTGGTGCAGTTAGGTTTATCCATCACATGCAATACTGCATTTGCAATCTCGCGCATGTTATGTGGAATCATCTCTGTTGCCATTCCCACCGCAATACCAGAAGCACCGTTAAGTAACATCATCGGTAATCGGGCTGGAAGCAACACAGGCTCTTGAAAAGCGCCATCATAGTTACTCTGAAAATCTACCGTGCCACGATCAATTTCAGAAAGTAGTAAGTCGGCAATCGGCGATAAGCGCATTTCGGTGTATCGCATTGCTGCCGCACCATCACCATCACGTGAACCAAAGTTGCCTTGGCCGTCAATAAGTGGGTAGCGTAACGTAAAATCTTGCGCCAAGCGCACCGCTGCTTCATAAGCGGAGCTATCGCCGTGCGGGTGATACATACCCAACACATTCCCCACAACACGCGCTGACTTTACCGGCTTAACGCCGGCAACCAAGCCCATTTCCTTCATGGCAAACAAAATGCGTCTTTGCACCGGCTTCTGCCCATCTTCGACAGATGGTAGCGCGCGCCCTTTTACCACTGATACGGCATAAGCTAAATAGGCTTCTTCAGCATACTCACCAATGGCAACGGCACCATTGTCGCTATCGTCATTATTTTCAATCATACGAGCATTATCCATTTACACATCGGCCTCAACATCATTACCACGACGCTCCATCCAGGCTTTTCTGGCTGGAGACTCATTTTTTGCCATCAACATATCGAACATTTTATGCGCAGCCGCCACCTCATTTTCAGGCAACCTCACCTGCACTAAGCGCCGTGTATCTGGACATAAAGTTGTTTCCCACAACTGCTCCGGGTTCATTTCTCCCAGACCTTTAAAACGCTGAATACCTAGCTTTTCCTCTGCAATGCCTTCGCGTTTTAGTTTTTCAATCATCGATATTTTTTCAGCATCGTCAGACACATAAATTTTGCGCATCGGTTTACTCTTGCCTTGTGCCGGCACATCTATTCGATATAACGGCGGTTGTGAAATATACACATGGCCGCGCTCAATAAGCTTGGGCGCGTGCCGCAACAGCATGGTGAGCAGTAACACCTGAATATGCGAGCCATCCACATCAGCATCCGACAAAATACATAATTTACCGTAACGCAAACCAGAAAAATCAGGGTCGTCTTTAAGGGTATGTGGCTCAATACCAAGCGCCACAAAAATGTCATGCACCTCTGAATTACCAAAAATACGCCCGGCGTCTACTTCCCAAGTATTGAGTACCTTGCCTCGCAATGGCAACAATGACTGAAACTCGTTATTGCGCCCCATCTTCGCGCTACCGCCCGCAGAGTCGCCTTCAACTAAAAACAATTCAGCGGCCATGGTTCCTGCAGCTTCACAGTCGGTCAGCTTGGATGGCATCATATTGACGCCAGAAGATTTACGTTTCTCAATCTTCTGTGTTGATTTATTGCGCGCCGCCGCTGAACGGTTCACTAAGTCAGAAATACGCTTTGCGTACTCCACATTTTGACTCAACCAGGTTTCCATGAAAGGTTTCACGGATGAAGCCACCATTTTCATGGCATCGCGGTTGGTCAGTTTTTCTTTAGTTTGCCCTTGGAATTGAGGATCCAGTACTTTTGCTGCCAATACATACCCAACATTACTCCAAACATCTTCCGATGAAACTTTAATGCCGCGCAGCATCATACTGTGATGCTCCATGAAGGTCTTGATCGCCTCAAATACGCCATTACGCAGCCCAGCTTCATGCGTACCACCTGAGAGCGTTGGTATCAGGTTGACGTAAGACTCTCCCCCTGCCCCGCCTGCGCCAAATGACAATGCCCATAAAGCGCCCTCGCCTTTTGATATGCCATCATTATTATCAAAATGGTAAAATTCACCTGAAATGGTCGGGATTGGTGACTCATTTTCAATCTCATCACGCTCGCCTAGCATCTCGTCCAAGTATTGGGGCAGCCCGCCTTCATACGTCCATGAACGCTCCTCAAAACCTTCCGCACCTTCAATGCTCAGCGTGACACTCACTCCGCGCAGAAGCACCGCCTTGGATTTAATTAAATGCTCAAGTTGCGGCAATGACACTCTCGGCGAATCAAAATATTTAGGGTCTGGCCAGCACTTCACTGTAGTGCCAGTGTCCTTCTTCAGACATTTTCCAATTTCTGTTAATGGCTCCATACAGTTGCCATGCGCAAATGTGAGCCCGTGCACCTTGCCATTACGTTTTACTTTAACTTCTAGGCGTGTAGAAAGTGCATTGGTGACAGACACACCAACGCCGTGCAAACCGCCAGAAAAACGATACGAACTATTTTCATCCTCTTTATCAAACTTGCCGCCAGCATGCAGTTGTACAAAAACCAACTCTACCGCTGGTTGAGACTCTCCGGTGGGAATCTCTACTGGAATGCCTCGACCGTTGTCAGACACCTCAACCGCGCCATCCTTAAAAATAGTGACAGAAATATGTGTGGCATGGCCGCCAAGCGCCTCATCTGCGGCATTATCGATCACTTCCTGCACAATATGCGTAGGCGAGTCTGTGCGAGTGTACATGCCAGGTCTGGCGCGTACCGGCTCTAAGCCACGTAAAACCTTTACCGAATCTGCGCCGTATTCTTTTTCTGCCATGCTTATTCCTTATATTTCATATTTTTCTAGCGGGCGTATTTTTTGACAAAACTGACGCGGGGTCAAGTTTAACGATAGCACGCGTCCGGCTCAATACTAATTTTAGTATTGCTAACACCTCAAACTGCCTCACTGGGTCGCGCTTATGTCCCATAACGCCATATCCATGGGCTCAAAGCGCTTAAAACAAGTTCAGATTAAGTATTTATTTGACTACAGCTTAAACCTTACGCTTGCATAAATAGAAGATGCCCATAGGATGAGATTAAGCACACTTAGACTGTAAAAGTCTTAAACGTAATAACGGCTAGGCCTTCTTCACAAACATCATGCAGTAGGCTTTAGAGGCTTCAAATACTTCCTTACATGGCAGCTGTTTACTTTTGAAGTTCATCGCACGGCAACCGTAGGGAAAACTGACATCATAAGTAATAAAATAATATGCGCATTGCAGGCAGTCTTGGTGTTTTGGTTTATCCATGTTTATTCATCAACTTAACTCAGGGATGCAGGACTAATTATCGCAAACCTAAAATAACTCGGCCTGTTTAACAGGTGGCGCCGCTAACAGCTCATCTACGTTAATTTCAAAAACGCCAAGCTTGCCACGGCATGGCATAAGCGCCAATGGCGTTGCCTGCTCAAATAAAAATCCATAATACTCTTGGTGAACACCACCAAAATGCGCACGTTGCAGACGGCTGATACCGTCAGGTAACTCCCCAGGTCGGCAGCATAGTACCAAATTGGCAATACCGACTACGCCGCCGTATTCCAGTTTATCTTTGGCTGGCAAAGGAATATCAGTGTTGGATTTCAGATAGTCATAATACTCAGCGTACAAGCCTTTGCTGGCGTGAATCAACACAGGTCCACGGTATTGGGTTCCCCAAGTGCGGTCATCCACCAATAGATATCCGTGGGCAATTAACCATGCATAGGGTTGCTTGAGTGAAAGCGCTTTTGTCAGCCCCTTGGGGAGATTGAGGCATGGAGCACGGGGCATATTTATTTGTTATGTGCCCGCATAATGCGGCCTTTTTCACGCTCCCAATCACGTTCTTTTTCAGTATCGCGTTTATCGTGTTGCTTTTTACCTTTGGCTAACCCAATTTGCACTTTGACGCGCCCTTTTGAAAAATGCAAGTCAAGCGGCACAATGGTGTAGCCGGAGCGTTCAACTTTAGCAATCAATTTTATGATTTCTTCATTATGCAACAATAGCTTACGCGTTCTTATTGCATCAGGGCGAATATGCGTAGAGGCGGCACCTAAGGGTGTGATATGACAACCAATGAGATAAATCTCACCACGTTGAATAATGACATAAGCTTCTTTAATGTTGACGCGGTTATCTCGAATGGCTTTAACTTCCCAGCCTTCTAAAACAACACCAGCCTCATACTTATCTTCAATAAAGTAATCAAAAAAGGCTTTTTTATTTTGTGCAATGCTCATAAAACTAAATATTTCTTGGCGAATGACTTAAAATATCATTTTACTCTACTTTCTGAGTCAGTTTGCCGAAGGAAGTGCTGATTAAATGAGCGAGCGGGATGAAGTGTAAGGCGCACGGAACGCAACAGCCGAGATAGTATGCGATATACAGCGAGGTTGTGAGTACCGCGCAACGTAGCAATTCGCCCGCGTAGCCATTTAATCAGTGCTTCCCTAACAACACTCGCGCATATTTAGCTTGTCATTAAAGGGATGCATGGCACAAGTTCAAAAATCAGTTCTCATTAACCATTCAGCAAGCCAGATGTACGCGCTGGTGGACGATGTGACCAAGTATCCGGAGTTTTTGCCTTGGTGCGGTGGCGTGGACTTAATTAAACAAGATGAAATCTCGACCATCGCTACACTGCATATTGCCTACCACGGCTTACATCAAAAATTTACCACCGAAAATCATAAAACTTATCCTAGTTTGATGGAAATTAAACTTAAAGATGGTCCATTTAAGCAACTTGAAGGTGTATGGCGCTTTATCGCGCTAAATGAAAGTGCCTGTAAAATTGAATTCATGCTCAATTATGAGTTTGCTAACAGCTTTTTAGAAAAAATTATCGCACCCGTTTTTAGCCACATTGCTAATACCTTTGTCGATGGATTTGTGACGCGTGCTGATGAAGTATATGCATAAAAATAGAAGCCCAAAGGACGATGACAGTGAATAACCAAGCCGAAATTACAGTAGAAGTAGCCTATGCATTGCCTACAGAGCAGTTGATTGTGCCAGTCAATGTGCCAGATAGCGCTACTGCCGAGCAGGCCATTATGGCGTCCGGTATTTTGAGTAAATTTCCAGAAATTGATATAGCCGTGAATAAAGTTGGTATTTTTGGCAAACTGATTAAATTAGAGTCGCCCTTGCGGCATTTAGATCGCGTGGAAATTTATCGCCCTTTAATCGCAGACCCTAAAGAGGTGCGGAAACAACGTGCCGCTGACGGAAAAATAATGAAAAAAGGTGGCGGGGATTTACCAGTTTAAATACTTTAGGTTTTTATGACTTTAGATACGCTTTAATAACTTATTGAGCATTCTCATCCAGTTGACCACACACTTTCATCACAACTGACCACCCAATTGCATTGGAACTGCCCATCAATTGCAATATGAATCTATTTCTATTGCTAAAATCTACCGCTCTCGTCCCGCCTCATGAAACGCCTTGCGAATCGGTGACAACAGGTACTCCATCACAGTC
>JBAYTS010000003.1:0-112422 GCA_041675545.1 Methylotenera sp. | reverse complement strand
ATGGCACCAATCGGATTAAGTTCGTGAAACACTTCAGGCACCAATACAACATAACCATGGCTGGCCATTAGTTTGGCGGCACGCTCAATGGGCCCTGTTTGTTGAAAAATTTCAGAATAAAACAAAATGGTTGGATATTTACCATTGCCAACCGGACGGTGGATATAAGTGCGCATGACACCTGTGGGTGTGTTAAGGTCTGAGATATGGCTTTGAATGTTCATGATGAGCTTTCTGAATTGATTTTCAAAATACGAAACTTAAGATATTGTACAACGGCATTCATGATTTTTGGAGGATAAGTAGTCTTTGGCGATATGCAAATAATCGATATAAGGTTTGCTAAGCACCCTATTATTTTCGTAAAATGTTGCTTTCTAATCTATTTGAATCACGCGGATTATTGCGCTATCTAGGGAAGCACTGATTAAATGAGCGAGCGGGATAAAGTGCAAGGCGTTTGGTCCGCAGAAACCGAGATAGTACGCCTTGTACAGCGAGGTTTCGAGTACCGCGCTTTGCTACAATTTGCCCGCGTAGCCATTTAATCCGCGCTTCCCTAGGTTATTTCCGCTGACTTAATAACGACCAATCAACATGCAACTTACTATCAATGGAAAACCACGTAGCTTCGAAGCGGCTAACTTTAATGTGGCTAATCTTGTTCTAAATCTGGATCTAGGCGGCAAGCGTTTAGCCATTGAGCTTAATGGTGAGATTGTTCCGCGTAGCCAGTTTGAAGCGACACTGCTGGCCGATGGTGATCAACTGGAGATTGTTGGTGCGGTCGGTGGCGGCTAAGCGTTAACTTAAAGTAAGCGTCTACAGTTAACATAAAGTAAATAAAGGATATAACAGTTGTCAGACTTATTAAAAATTGCAGATAAAACCTATCGCTCACGTTTATTGGTAGGCACGGGAAAGTACGCAGACTTTGCCCAAACGCGCGCCGCGATTGATGCCAGTGGCGCTGAAATTATTACGGTAGCCATTCGCCGCACCAATATCGGGCAAACCGCGGGTGAGCCGTCATTGTTAGATTTTTTACCGCCAGAACAATTCACCTATTTACCGAATACTGCAGGCTGCTATTCGGCCGATGATGCAGTGCGCACCCTGCGCTTGGCGCGCGAGCTGTTAGATGGCCACAAATTAGTGAAATTAGAAGTGCTGGGTGACCCGAATACGCTCTATCCTAATATGATTGAAACCATTGCCGCCGCAAAAACCTTGGTAAAAGATGGTTTTGATGTAATGGTTTATTGTTCTGATGACCCCATTATCGCTAAGCAGTTAGAAGAAATTGGCTGTTGTGCTGTGATGCCGTTGGCGTCTTTAATCGGTTCTGGCATGGGTATTTTAAACCCGTGGAATCTGCAAATTATCATTGAAAATGCCAAAATTCCAGTGCTGGTCGATGCTGGCGTGGGCACGGCATCAGACGCGGCAATTGCCATGGAACTAGGTTGCCAAGGTGTGCTGATGAATACGGCCATTGCCGCAGCGCGTAACCCTGTTTTGATGGCGGGCGCGATGAAAAAAGCCGTAGAGGCTGGACGTGATGCTTATTTAGCAGGGCGCATGCCCAAAAAACTCTATTCTGCCAGCCCAAGCTCACCGACTAACGGGTTGATTGCATAGTGTCGTTATTGGTGGTCGCTCATGACTAGCGCTAAACACTACGAATGTACAGTAAAGGTAGAAGTTACCTTTATTGCCGAACAGTCAGATATTGAGCACAATCGCTACGCGTTTGCTTACCATGTGACCATCACCAATACAGGAAGCGTTGCCGCCCAGTTAATTAGCCGACATTGGATCATCACCGAAGCTAATGGAGAGCAACAAGAAGTAAAAGGTTTAGGTGTAGTGGGTGCGCAACCGTTATTAAAACCGTCTGCACAGTTTGAATATACCAGTGGCACGCTTATTAACACGCCGATGGGTGAAATGCAGGGGACTTATCAAATGGTGGCAGAAGATGGCGTGCAGTTTGATGCAGTCATTCCAGCATTTTCTCTGGTGATGCCTAGAGTATTGCACTAACCCTGAAACATGGCTTTGAACCACTAAAAACGCGCGCTACCTTGGCTCTTCGCGACTAATGTTTTACTAAAAATTATGAAAAAAATTACGCAGCATGCCTTACTCATATTGATCGCCATAACCATGGTGGCATGTGCCGATAAAAATATCAAATCCCCTACGCCAATCCTACCACCTGCTCCACCGTTAGCCAAATGTGACTGCATCATTGAAAAGCCGCCGGTTCAAATCACCGATGCTGAAAAGCCTGCCGAGCCAAAGCTACCCGACACCGCCAAAGAGCTCGCCAAGCTTGCGGATTACAGCCTGCTCAAACCCGCGCAATGGGAAGAAATCGACGGCCTGCAAACAGACAATTTGAGTCTGGCATGGTCGGCGTGGATGCAAAGCTGCTCGACCTTGGTGAATAAACCTACGTGGCAAAAAGCATGCAATGCTGCAGTGCAGTTAAATAACCAAACAACAAGTAAACCCAGTAAAAATGCAGTACAGGCTTACTTTAAACAGTATTTTTCAGTGTACAAAACAACCAATGTGGATGGCTCAGATAATGGATTGATTACAGGCTACTACCAGCCGCTGTTAAAAGGCAGTCGCACCCAGTCTGCACAATATCCTTACCCGCTGTATGCAAGCCCTGATGATTTAATAACGGTTGAACTAGACACGTTATTTCCTGAATTAAAGTTCAAACGCGTGCGCGGACGATTAGTCGGTAATAAATTAGTGCCTTATTACAATCGCGCAGAAATAGAAACCGAAGACTCTCCAGTTAAAGGGCAAGCATTTATTTATATTGATGACATTATTGATGTTTTTTTCTTGCAAATTCAAGGTTCAGGCTTGGTACAGCTAGAAAATGGCGAGCAAGTGCATGTGGGTTATGCCAATCAAAATGGTCACACTTATAATTCAATCGGCCGTTTGCTGATTGAGCGTGGGGAGTTGACGCTGGCGCAGGCCTCCATGCAGGGCATTAAAAGCTGGGCGCGTAATAATTTAGATAAATTACGTGAGTTACTCAACAATAATCCAAGTTATGTATTCTTTAGGGAACTGCCAGCAGGCCTGCCCGGTCCACTAGGTGCGCTTGGTGTGCCTATTTTGGGCGGGCGCAGCGTTGCGGTTGACCCTAAGTTTGTGCCCTTAGGCGCGCCGGTATTTTTATCTACTACCGAACCCAATAGCAATAAACCTTTAAAACGACTAATGATGGCTCAAGACACAGGTGGCGCCATTAAAGGCGGCGTGCGGGCAGACTTTTTTTGGGGCGCCGGGGCCGACGCGGGTGCAAAGGCAGGAGCCATGAAGCAGCCAGGTAAAATCTGGGTATTGTTGCCAAAAGAGTTTGTGCCCAAGTGATTGCGTTAACTTACGTATTTCACACTTTTATGTTCAATGATAACGAATCTCTAAAATACGGTCATCTATCATTCTGTAACAGCGCTATTGCTTGCGCAAAATAGCCAGTAACACGCTATTCACGCAACATCAGCTACGGGATCTGCCGTAAAATAATTAAAGAGGCCACGCCCCGTAGCCTTTGCTGCATACATCGACTTGTCCGCATTTTTTAGCAACTGCTACACATAAAAAAGGGTGCAAGTTGCACCCTTTTTTATGTGTACGTACTTAATCATACGTAAGCAATTACTTGTTTAAAACTATTTATTCATTACGTACATTGTAACTTCGAAACCGAAACGCATTTCAGTAGCAGCAGGTTTTGTCCACATAATAATTCTCCTAAGTTAATTGATTCGTACCGCTTTTGCTTAAATAGCATTTGCATTACGTGAATAGAATCATACGGCTAACTTAAACTTACAACACGACGTTAGTCATTAAAACTAGCTAGTGAAAACCATTAGAACTGCATGGAGTTGACTTTTAGGTTTTACTTTTTAAATTTATTCATTAACTTTTTAATGCCTTTACGCCCAAACTTTCTTTTAAAAGCCACTTTAGAGTCATACAAATAAAAAGCCAGCTTTACCTTGAAGGTAAATTTTCTACCAATATTGGCTAAATATAAGCCCATAAAACGCTCACGACCCGCCCAATGCAGCTTGTTACAAATACGCGCTAAATCAGAAATCCGGTATTTAATAGGCGTTGGGTGCGTATAAAAACGTGCGCGCGCGGTATCAATCAGTGAAAAATACAATTTTTTGTCGTCTAACTGCTGTACCAGTACGTTGCCACCTGACAGATCTCTGAAAAATGTGCCTGATTTGTGCATATGGTGCAGGTAATTGGCCAGTTGCGCATAAGTGTCTTCTGTACTGATGACGCAGTTATTATTAGCAAAGTGAAATTCTTTATTGCCTTTGGCAAAATGTACGAACATTTCGCCCACAGAACAATCGGCTTTTACATAATCACAGATGTAAAAGTTCTGTTTGAGTGTGCTGTCATGTTCTTGCTCAAAAAATGCAACCGGGTGTGCGGTATTCACGCCACGCCTTAAAAGCTCTACCGCGCCATTCCAGCTGCGCTTAGCCTTGCTGGGTTTAAACCTATCGAAAAATGCCTTGTGCGGATACATTTTTACCGGTTGCTTAACGGTTACCTGATTTAAAGGGTTGCGTGGGTCAGTGAGCGCCCAAATAGCATTACGTGCGTGACGCAAGGCATTATTTTTTTGTGGGCTCTTTAGGTTGTCAGGATGTAATTGTTGGCCTAACAATGCAGCTTCGTCTGCGCTGTTGGCTAAAATCATTCCAAACCAGCCGGCTTGACGGAATGGGTAGTATTGCAAGCCTTGAATATGCGCGTGGATGGCGAGGTCTTTGGCTAAAGCTAAATTGCCTTTAATGGAAATTAAGCGGTTTTTAGGCCACAGCAGGTAAATAGGCGACTCATCGACAATCTCGGGCATGGTGTTGAGTCTGACGCCATCTCGGTTAATGGCCTCGGCTTGGCTCACATCTGCCAAGTCATAAATATCTTGCAATAAAGCAACCTTACCGTTGATTGTCCATAGCGCATGGATGTCGTATTGCGCGGTTTGAAAGTGGTGAATCTCCAAGCCGGTTGCTGTTGAGATTGCCGCCTGATAACGCGCACCTTGTATCATTGATGCTACTGTTTTAAGCGCATTAAAACTGGCATGATGCCAGAAGTTTTTTAGTTCACCATCTACGCTTGCGTAGTGCGTTACACGCTCTAGCGCAGGATATTGGGCGTCATTCAAGCCGTCATCAATCAAACCTTCACGATGGCAAATCAATGCCCCCCAAAATGCTTGATCTAGCGCGCCCGATGCGGCGTTGAGTAACAGGTAGCGCACGGCATAATCTGCCTGTTTTTGTTCACCATCAGGCAATAAACGCTGTATGCGGTAAATCGCCCAAAATGCGACGGGTGAAATGAAATGTTTGATGCCGAAGTCGGTACTAATTTTTTTGAGCAACCGCGCCTTTTTTATCAGGTTAAATTTTAAGATCGTTGCCCAGCGATATTTAAACACACGATGATCAAAGCGCTCAGGTTCTGATACGCGCTCTGAAAATAGATTATTGGTGTGCACAGCGGGCAATTGCTTTTTAGCTTTGAGCAAGTCTAATATGCCAATATTGTAAATAGGCTCAAAGTCTGTGACATTAGGACCGGCGAGCTGAATATTATGTTGTTGCGTGGCAGTGAAAGCAACCTCCCAAGCGCGTAGAAAGCCATTTACCGTATAGCCCGCCCAGCGTTTTCGGTTAATGGTAGTGCCGATTTCAATCCGCGTAACACCCGCACCAAACCGTGTGAGCACCGTATCTACAAAGGCTTGCCAAATAGCGAACTCGTGTGCGCTTTCCATATTTTTTGCATGTGCGAAAGGTTGCACTAAATGCAAGGTCACGTTACATTTTTCTGCAATTAAACGCTGTAAAAAGCGCGCATTAAAGCTTTCTAAATCGCCATAGGTAAAATCAAACCGTACCTGTTTAACGCCTAGCACCTCCAGTTGTGCAATGACATAATCATCCATACTGGCCTCTGCGGCGGAGGCCACACACACGCCGATAAAATCATTGGGTACCACGTGGTTAGCTGGCGGCAAATGTCCGCGCTTGATGTAAAGTTTTCCACTTAAAATATAAGCCAAACCTTTACGGATGATCGGCCAAGTGAGCATGCTCGGTTGTTTTTTAGATGGAAGCATAGTGATTAAGGCAACCGGTAACGTTGTTCGTTATAAAGTAAATCTGGCAGCAATACATTGGCGAGCGTGCGTTGCTCTAACTCTTTTGCATTGTCAGGTGGAGAGGTTTCACTTAAATGTTTGGTTTTTGCGTCATAAGTCCCGTGTGCAGGCGCTTTGCCTGAACGTAGTACCACCACTTGATTTCCTGCTGCGCTTTCCTGCATCCAGCCAAAGTTGTCGTTATATTGCATCATGGCACGGCCAAAACTGTCAGGGGCAATACTGGATAAATCGCGCCCGGTCATGGGATGTTGTGCTTGCACGCCCATGAGCGACAACAAGGTAACAGGTAAGTCAATTTGGCTTGCAATGCCTGTGTAGCGCAGTGGTTGAATATCAGCGCCTAAAATAAGCCCAGGAATGTGAAAGTGCTCAATCGGCACGAGTGTTTCACCGCGTACGCGAATGTCATGGTCGGCGACAATTAAAAATACCGTATCTTTCCAGTATGGGCTTTTCTGCGCTTTTTTGAAAAACTCGCCAATCGCGTAATCGGCGTATTTCACGGCATTGTTATCGGTGGCTTTGGGTTGCTCGTATAGCTCAATGCGACCATCCGGAAACTCAAATGGCGCATGGTTAGAGGATGAAAACGCTAACGTGTAAAACGGTTTGCCCGTTTTGTGGTGCGCCAAAAGTTGCTCATGCGTTTTGTTGAGTAAATCTTCATCAGAAACGCCCCAGCTAGCTTCAAATACTGGATTGATATAATCTTTTTGATCCACGATATGTTGAAAACCATTGCCGGTAAAAAAACCACGCATATTGTCAAAGTGCGACTCACCGCCGTAAATAAACTCTGTGGTGTAGCCTAGTTTTTCAAGTAAAGCGGCAAGGGTGAAAAAGTTTTTTTGTGACTTTGAAAGTTTAACGGTGCTGTCGGCAGGTGTGGGCTGAAAACCCGAGGTGACAGCTTCAATACCACGCACAGAGCGCGTGCCTGTAGCATAAAGCTGCTCAAACCAAATACCTTGGCTTTTCAGCCTTTCTATATTAGGTGTCACTGGCGTGCCACCTAAAGACTCTACAAAAGTCGCGCCTAAGCTTTCTTGCAGAATAATCACCAAGTTCAGTGGTTTTTCACGTTGATGGCTGGGGTTTAGTGTGGTTAAGGTGGGGATATCCGCTTCGCTTGCACCTGTGAGTTTAAATATATCTTCGCGCGGCATCTTGCCGTAAATGTCGCTGGATTTAGTTTCTTTAAGCAAAGTATAAGTGGCGTAAACAACAGAATAACCAGAGTTAAGCACTAAGCTATTCACCATGCTATCTGCCGTAATCGCAAATAACGCAGGGTTAGCCGGGCGGTGACCTAATGAAGAGCGAATGCCAAATGCCACTAAAATAAAAATTAGCGGCCAAATAATAAGCGTTGTTTTGAGTGACCAGGCAGATTTAGCATTGAGCCAAGGCTTCATTAAACCATGCATCACATAATGCGTAAGGGCAACAAAGCCAAGAGTAGCAAAAATGTGAATACGAAAACCAACCCACAGCATGCTAGCCACTTCATGCGGGTACTTTAAGTATTCAACAAAAATACGGTTGGGGCGCACATCGTATTCGGAAATAAAGCCTGGGGTGGATACTTCTAAAAATACCAGCAGTACTACCGCTAAAGTGACCCAAACATATGTAAACCATTGCCAGCCGCGCCACCATTTAGCAATAGCGAATATGGGCATCAATAGTACGGGGATTAAGCTCAGTAAGCACAGTTGAATAATATCAACGCGTATGCCTTGCATAAAAATAGCTACAAGCTGACCTGTAGTGTTGACACGGTCAAATTTCCACAACACCAGCCCAAAGCGTGAAGCGGACAATACAATAAGCCCGACGACTAACATCACCACTAATGGCGCGTAAGCATCAAACCTGTGTGCAAATTTCCAGAGTTTTTGTACTGCCTTATTATTGATGTGTGACTTAGGACGATAGCGGGTCATGCGTTAATCTCAAACCGTAAATGCGTATTATATCGCCTTTAAGTATTGTTTTATCTGCGTTTTACCTACCAATAAAAACGGGCGCATCAGCGCCCGTTTTTACTCACTTAAAACTTAATTACACGTGATACGCACGTTCACCGTGCTCTGTCGTATCTAAACCTTCACGTTCAGATTCTTCACTTACACGCAGACCGATTAACACATCTACAATTTTGAAAGCAATGAATGAAACGGTTGCTGAGACTACAATTGCTGTAACTACGGCATATACTTGTGCCGTCATTTGTGCGGCAAAGTTGTATTCACCTACTGCATTAGCAACATAGTCATATACGCCCATGCCACCAAGCGCAGGGTTTACAAACACACCCGTTGCCAGTGCGCCAAAGATACCGCCGATTGCATGTACACCAAATACATCTAGCGCATCATCATAACCAAATGCATATTTCACTTTAGCCACAAAGAAGTAGCAGATTGGTGAAACAAGCAAGCCGATGATAATGGCACCCATAGGACCTACGAAGCCGCAAGCTGGAGTAATTGCAACCAAACCCGCTACTGCACCAGAAGCCGCACCTAACATGGATGGTTTGCCTTTGAGTAACCATTCAGCAAAAGCCCATGATAATGTCGCTGCGCCAGTTGCAATCATTGTGTTAACTAAAGCCAATGCTGCGTAACCGTTTGCTTCAAGGTTTGAACCAGCGTTAAAGCCGAACCAGCCCACCCATAGTAAAGCTGCACCAACCATAGTTAATGTCAGGCTATGAGGCGCCATTGATTCTTTACCGTAACCAATACGCTTGCCAACCATGATTGCACCTACCAAGCCAGCAACACCAGCGTTGATATGTACTACTGTACCGCCCGCAAAGTCTAGTGCACCTTTTGCCCATAACCAACCAGCGTTAGCCAATACGGTTTCAAGCGAAGCAGCGTCAGTAATTGCATCAGGACCATCCCAATACCAAACCATGTGTGCCATTGGCAAGTAAGCAAACGTAAACCATAACACCATGAATGCCAAGATTGCAGAGAACTTCATACGTTCAGCAAACGCACCAATAATCAAAGCTGGTGTGATTGCAGCAAAGGTTAGTTGGAAGGCCACAAATACTAGTTCAGGAATTACAACACCTTTGCTGAATGTAGCTCCAACAGAGTCTGGTGTAATGCCGGCTAGGAAAGCTTTACCTAAACCGCCAAAGAATGGATTGCCGCCCGTAAACGCTACACTGTAGCCATAAATAGCCCACAACACGCCCATGAGAGAGAAAATCATAAAGGTTTGCATGAGTACAGACAGCATATTTTTTTGGCGTACCAAGCCGCCATAAAATAATGCTAAACCTGGAATCACCATCAGCGTTACCAATACGGTTGCAATTAACATCCAGGCAGTGTCGCCCTTATTGGGTACAGGTGCAGGTGCTGCCTCAGCTTCTACAACAGGCGCGACTACTTCAGCTACGGCTACTGGCGCAGCCTCAACTGCGGGTGCTGCCTCAGAAGTTACAACCGCTGCCGCATCAACCGCAGGAGCAGCATCTTCAGCAAAAGTGTTGGTGCTAAAGCCAATGCCCAGTGTGGTGATTAAAGCAAATATCGAAATTAACTTTTTCATTTTCATCCCCTTATAGTGCTTCTGTGCCAGTTTCACCGGTACGAATACGGGTTACTTGCTCTAGATTAAAGACAAAAATCTTACCGTCACCGATTTTGCCGGTAGCGGCTGATTTCTCAATAGCTTCAACCACGCGGTCTAACATGCTGTCTTCAATCGCGACTTCAAGCTTAACCTTAGGCAGAAAATCCACCACATACTCGGCACCGCGATATAGCTCCGTGTGCCCTTTTTGACGACCAAAACCTTTTACTTCAGTAACAGTAATGCCTTGTACGCCAATGGCGGATAAAGCCTCACGAACTTCGTCAAGCTTAAATGGCTTGATAATTGCGGATACAAATTTCATATTGCCTCCAGATGTAAAAAATAACTGTTAGTATTGAGCGATGGGGCAGATTTTTTATACCCCACCACTTTAAATGCTGTTAAAAATTAGCGATTTTTAACTAATGCTTAGAATGCTTTTGAAACATAAGCTGTAAATGCATTGTCACCTAGGTAAGTGCCAGAAGCGTCTACATAACCAGCGGCTGAACTATCGCCTCTGCTTGAGTCTGTATCAGTATAGTAAGCGCCAACGGTTACACCGCTAGCAAAAGCTTTTGATGCGCCTAGTTTCCAATCTGTGTAGCTTAGTTTGTTATTTGCTGAACCAGCATAATCTTGGTAACCAACGTGAGCAATTGCGGTAAAGCCAGTGTCACCTAGTGGAATATTTGCGTTTAATTCAGCGTAGTAGCTACCATCAGAGTCTTTAACACCAAAAATATCGGTTAAACCGTATGATAGTTTTGCTTGCGCCCATTTGTAGCTTAATGCAGCATAAAGCTCTGTTGTTTCAGCACTTTTGTATCCAGTACCTGAGTTTTTATCGCCTGGATAAATGTACTGTAACAAGCCAACGTTGTAGCCAACACCGCTGTCACCAAATGTGCTGGCGTATCCACCATACACATCAAGCTCTAAGCTTGAGTTCTCATATAAGTTATCATCTTCCAACCAGCTAATATTTGAGGCCCAAGCGCCAGCATAAAAACCGCTAGCATGAGCATAATCAACGCCGCCTTGTAATGCCAACTCTTCGCCAGTTTGTGCTAAACCGCGGAAGATGTATTGGCTGAATAAACCAACGTTGTATGCAACAGTATGTGGTGAAGCAGGTTCTGCAGCGGCTGGTGCTGCATCTTCAGCAAATGATACTGCTGGCACTGAAAGTGCGCTTAAAACTGCAAGTGATAATAATGATTTACGCATGTTACTCAACTCCTTAGTGATAATAAAATAAAAAGTACACATTGCATCATAAGCAAAGCACGTGCCAACTATAAAACCTTTTATAATCAATAAGATAATGTTACGCCTAATCCTATGTTTTTTGTATGTATCAAGCATAATCTGCTAAACTGCCACCAACTTATTGAGGAATACAACATGCTTGATTCGCACAAAATTAACGAAATATCAAATAAAATCAAAGAGATAGCTAAAAACTCTCCGTTGGCTGATGTAGATAAAAACATCAATGCACTATTAAAGGGCATGTTCACCAAAATGGAGCTTGTTTCACGTGAGGAATTTGATGTGCAAGCTGAAGTACTGCGCAACACGCGGCAAAAGCTGGAATTATTAGAGGCTAAATTAGCGGAAATAGAAACAAAACAAAAACCATGAGGCCACTTTGATGAGCTTAGCCGTATTATATAGCCGCGCGCTAAGCGGTATGGAGGCACCCGAGGTGGTGGTTGAGGTGCACCTCGCCAACGGCTTGCCTAGCTTTACCATTGTAGGTTTACCTGAAACCGAAGTGAAGGAAAGCAAAGACCGTGTGCGTGCGGCTTTACTTACCGCGCAGTTTGAGTTTCCGGCGCGGCGCATCACGGTGAACCTCGCACCTGCTGATTTACCCAAAGAAAGCGGACGTTACGACTTACCCATCGCCTTGGGTATTTTAGCGGCATCTGGGCAGATACCTACTGCGGCGTTGAGCCACTATGAATTTGCTGGTGAATTAGCACTAACGGGCGAACTGCGCCCAATAAGAGGTGCGCTAGCCATGACCTCCAGCATGATGCGTCATGCGAATAATAGCGGATTACTACAAAATGCACCAAAACGTGCATTTATCTTACCCCAAATGAGTGCGGCTGAAGCGGCTTTGGTGCGCGATGCCATTATCTACCCGGCAAAATCACTGCTTGAGGTTTGCGCACATTTAAGCGGTCATACTGCACTGGCTCAACTAGCGCCTAACGATCAGCAGCATGAATTCTCTTATCCGGATTTTAGTGACGTAAAAGCGCAAAGTATGCCCAAACGCGCCCTAGAGATTGCCGCAGCAGGCGGACATAGCGTGATTTTGAGCGGCCCGCCAGGCACTGGTAAAAGTATGTTAGCCAGCCGTTTTGCGGGTATTTTGCCCAGCATGACCGAAGATGAAGCACTGGAAGCCGCTGCGATTCAATCATTAAATGGTAGTTATAAGCTTGCAAACTGGAAGCGCAGACCCTACCGCGCACCGCACCATACCGCATCAGGCGTGGCTTTGGTAGGCGGTGGTGGCGTCCCACGTCCCGGGGAGATAAGTTTGGCGCACAATGGCGTTTTATTTTTAGATGAGTTGCCAGAATTTGATCGAAAAGTATTGGAAGTTTTGCGCGAGCCGCTTGAAAGTGGGCATATCACTATTTCACGCGCGGCGCGGCAGGCGGAATACCCTGCTAGGTTTCAGCTGATTGCGGCCATGAACCCGTGCCCTTGTGGCTACTTGGGTCATTACAATAACAAGTGTCGTTGCACGCCGGATCAAGTGTCGCGCTATAAAGCAAAAATTTCCGGGCCCTTGCTAGATCGTATTGATTTGCATATTGAAGTCCCTGCGCTAAAAGAAGATGAGCTGATTCAAGCGAGTGATAGTGAACACTCACATGTCATTAGATTGCGTGTAGAAAAGGCACGGGCATTGCAATTAGCACGTCAAGGCAAGCCCAACAACCTACTGGGAACCAAAGAGATTGAGCAGTACTGCAAAGCCGATGATGCAGGGTTAACATTACTCAAAACCGCCATTTCACGACTCAATTTATCAGCGCGCGCATATCATCGTATTTTAAAAGTAGCGCGTACCATTGCCGATCTGAGCTGTGACGCCGATATAAAACCCGCACATATTGCCGAGGCAGTGCAATATCGACGTGGTGCAATTTAGCGGGCTAATTACCTGATAAAACAGGTTGCGTGATAAAATTAGATAAATTTTAATCACTGATTCTTCATGAACCAATCAATCGTATCAGCAACAGAAATCAAACTTCGCACACTGCTCAAGCAACGCATCCTCATTCTGGATGGCGCCATGGGTACAATGATTCAGCAATACAAGCAGACTGAGGCGGATTATCGAGGTGAGCGTTTTGCCGACTTTGCTGCCCCAGCAGGCGAGCGCCAGTTGTTTGTAAAAGGCAATAACGAGCTGTTAAGCCTCACACAACCGCAGATTATTCAAGAAATTCACGAGCAATACTTGGCAGCAGGTGCCGACATTATCGAAACCAACACCTTTGGTGCCACCAGTGTAGCGCAAGATGATTACCACATGGCGCATCTGGTTTACGAGATGAACGTGCAATCGGCCAAACTTGCCCGCGCCGCTTGCGATAAATACAGCACGCCCGACAAACCACGATTTGTGGCGGGCACGTTGGGACCTACCCCAAAAACTGCGAGTATCTCACCTGATGTAAATGACCCCGCAGCACGCAATGTGAGTTTCGATCAGTTAGTGAATGCTTACCATGAGCAGGTACGTGGTTTGGTAGATGGCGGTGCCGATATTTTAATGGTAGAAACCATCTTTGATACGCTCAACTGCAAAGCCGCACTGTTTGCCATTGATACTTTTTTTGAAGAAAGTGGTTTACGTTACCCAATCATGATTTCGGGCACGGTGACCGATGCTTCTGGGCGTATTTTGTCGGGCCAGACAGTCACGGCGTTTTGGCATTCGGTACGTCATGCCAAACCGCTGACCATCGGCTTAAACTGCGCATTAGGTGCCACGTTAATGCGCCCATATGCGGAAGAGCTGTCAAAAATTGCTGATACTTTTGTCTGCATTTATCCTAATGCGGGCTTGCCAAATCCGATGAGTGATACCGGCTTTGATGAAACACCTGATGTGACGTCAAGCCTAGTGAAAGAATTTGCTACCAGTGGTTTTGTGAATATCGCCGGTGGCTGTTGCGGCACTACCCCGTCGCATATCAAGGCAATTTACGAAGCGATTAAAGACCTGCCGCCGCGTCAGCTGCCGACACTTGCACCGGTCACCAAACTCTCAGGCTTAGAGCCATTTATCATTGATGAGACTTCGCTATTCGTCAATGTGGGTGAGCGCACCAACGTCACTGGCAGTAAAGCCTTCGCACGCATGATTATCAATGGCCAGTTTGAAGAAGCCTTGAGTGTGGCGCGGCAGCAGGTAGAAAACGGCGCGCAGGTCATCGACATTAACATGGACGAAGGCATGCTCGATGCCGTGCAGGCAATGACGCACTTTTTGAACTTAATCGCCAGTGAGCCTGATATTGCGCGCGTGCAGGTTATGATCGATTCCAGTAAGTGGAGTGTGATAGAAGCCGGCTTGAAATGCGTGCAAGGTAAATCGATTGTTAATTCAATCTCGATGAAAGAAGGCGAGGCGGAGTTTTTACGCCAAGCCAAACTTTGCCGCCGTTACGGTGCGGCCGTCATCGTGATGGCGTTTGACGAAAAAGGTCAGGCCGATACTTACGCGCGAAAAACAGAAATCTGCAAACGTGCTTATGATTTGCTTGTTGGCATGGATTTCCCGCCAGAAGATATTATTTTTGACCCCAACATTTTCGCCATTGCGACAGGAATTGAAGAGCACAACAACTACGCAGTGGACTTTATAGAAGCCACGCGCTGGATTAAGCAAAACTTACCGCATGCCAAAATATCTGGCGGCGTATCCAATGTAAGTTTCAGCTTTAGAGGCAACGACCCTGCGCGCGAGGCGATTCACACCGTATTTTTATATCACGCCATTAAAGCTGGCATGACCATGGGTATTGTTAATGCAGGCATGATGGGCGTGTACGATGACCTTGCGCCTGAATTACGTGAACGTGTAGAAGATGTCGTGCTGAACCGCATCATAGACCCAAACAATCCACTCGCCCCAACCGAGCGCATGATAGAAATTGCCAGCACGCTAGTGGCAGGCGGCAAAAAAGAAGCCGCAACGTTAGAGTGGCGCGGCACGGTGGAGGCACCCACGCCAGTGGCTAAACGCCTGAGCTACGCCATGGTGCATGGCATTACCGACTTTATTGTGGACGACACCGAAGAAGCGCGCGCGGCAGTGATGGTAAGCGGTGGCAGACCCATCCATGTGATTGAAGGCCCATTGATGGACGGCATGAACGTGGTCGGCGACTTATTCGGTCAAGGTAAGATGTTTTTGCCGCAAGTGGTGAAATCTGCTCGCGTGATGAAGCAAGCGGTGGCGCATTTAATCCCGTTTATTGAAGCTGAAAAGTTACTAGAGCAAGAGCGCACAGGCGTAGTCGCCAAGCCCAAAGGTAAAGTAGTAATCGCCACAGTTAAAGGCGATGTGCATGACATCGGCAAAAATATTGTTTCAGTCGTATTGCAATGTAATAACTTTGAAGTGGTGAATATGGGGGTGATGGTGCCGGCGGCCGAAATTTTAGCGATGGCCAAAGCCGAAAATGCCGATATTATTGGTTTGTCGGGTTTGATTACACCGTCATTGGAAGAAATGGCGTATGTGGCCAAAGAAATGCAGCGCGACCCGTATTTTCATGGTTTAAAAATGCCCTTGCTTATAGGTGGCGCCACGACTTCGCGTGCCCACACCGCCGTTAAAATCGCCCCGTTTTATGATGGCCCAATCATTTATGTACCAGATGCCTCGCGCTCAGTGGCGGTGATGCAATCGTTACTCACGCCAGAAACGCGCGATGCTTACATTGCTGACGTAAATGCAGATTACGAAAAAGCGCGTAACCAACATGCCAATAAAAAAGGGGTGCCCTTACTCACGCTGGCAGATGCACGTGCAAATAAAGCTAAACTTTCTTTTGAAGGTGAGTTCGCACCCGTTAAGCCGAAATTCATCGGTCGCCGTGTATTTAAGAATATTGATTTAAGCTTGATTGCTAAATATATTGATTGGTCGCCATTTTTTCAAACTTGGGATTTGGCCGGTAGTTACCCGGCGATTTTGAGTGATGGCGTGGTAGGCGAAGCCGCAACTAAAGTATTTGCTGAAGCGCAAGCCATGCTTAAAAAAATTATAGATGGCAGATGGCTTACCGCCAATGGCGTCATTGCACTCATGCCTGCTAACACAGTGCATGATGACGATATTGAAATCTACACCGACGAAAGCCGCGATCAAGTCGCCTTTACTT
The DNA here is from genome assembly GCA_041675545.1 of Methylotenera sp. Lineage (GTDB taxonomy): Bacteria > Pseudomonadota > Gammaproteobacteria > Burkholderiales > Methylophilaceae > Methylotenera. The sequence goes on along the minus strand of JBAYTS010000003.1, from coordinate 96,138 downwards.
ACTACGGCATGCGTCAGCAAAGCGTAAAACCTGTCATTGATGGCGTGGCTCGTCCGAATCAATGTTTAAGTGATTTTATTGCACCTAAAGGGCAAAATGGAGAACAAACAACGGCTGATTATATTGGCCTATTTGCCGTGACTGCCGGTCTGGGCATGGAGAAAATTGAAAAACGTTTCATCGATGCGCATGACGATTACAGTAGCATTATGTTTAAATCGCTCGCTGATCGCCTCGCAGAAGCCTTTGCTGAATACATGCACGAGCGTATTCGTACCGATTTGTGGGGTTATGCGGCAAATGAGAAGTTAGCTGTTGAAGTGCTGATTAAAGAAGGTTATCAAGGTATCCGCCCCGCGCCTGGCTATCCCGCCTGCCCTGACCATACCGTAAAAACCGATATGTTCAAGTTACTACAATGCGAAGAAATCGGCATGACGCTCACCGAATCATTCGCCATGCAACCGGCGGCGGCGGTTTCTGGCTTTTATTTTGCACACAAAGATGCTAAGTATTTTAGTGTAGATAAAATAGGCCAAGACCAGTTGCTGGATATGGCGCAACGCAGAGGACTGCAAAAAGAGTATCTAGATCGCTGGCTTGCGCCAAACCTCTCTTAAACTATTAGAATCAACTTTATGCACATTCACATCTTAGGTATCTGCGGCACATTCATGGGCGGCATTGCTGCGCTTGCCAAGGCGGCAGGCCACAAAGTCACAGGTTGTGACGCCAATGTTTATCCACCGATGAGCACGCAGCTTGAGGCGCAGGGCATTGAGCTGATCGAAGGTTTTTCGCCAGAGCAAACGAAGTTAAACCCTGATATTTATGTGATTGGTAACGTGGTTTCACGTGGCAATCCATTGATGGAAGCCATTCTAAATCAAGGCTTACCTTACATTTCCGGCCCGCAATGGCTTAGCGAGAATGTACTGCAAGGCAAGTGGGTGTTGGCGGTAGCGGGTACGCATGGTAAAACCACGACATCATCCATGTTGGCGTGGATATTAGAGTACGCAGGTTTGGCGCCTGGCTTTTTAATCGGCGGTGTGCCTGAAAACTTTGCAGTTTCTGCACGTTTGCCGCAAGTACCCACTCAAGATAAAAATAGTATTTCACCGTTTTTTGTCATTGAAGCGGATGAATATGACACTGCCTTTTTTGATAAACGCTCCAAATTTGTACATTACCGCCCGCGCACGGCGGTATTGAATAATCTGGAGTTTGATCACGCGGACATTTTTGAAGATCTAGACGCAATTGAAAAACAATTCCATCATTTAGTGCGTACTGTTCCAGAGCAGGGCTTGGTGGTGGCTAACGGTAAAGAAGCCAGCTTACAGCGTGTCATTGATAAAGGCTGCTGGACCCCAGTAGAAAAATTTGGTACAGATGCTGATTGGCAAGCGGCCAATGCACAAGGTGACGGCAGTTTTGATGTGCTTTACAAAGGCAAACCACAAGGTCGCGTCGCATGGAATTTATTAGGCGAACACAACCGCATGAATGCATTGGCGAGCATTGCCGCCGCCCGCCATGCAGGTGTTGCAGTTGAAGTGAGCATCGCCGCCTTAACTGAATTTAAAAATGTAAAACGCCGTATGGAAACACGCGGTGAGGTGAACGGTGTGACTGTGTACGATGACTTTGCGCATCACCCCACCGCAATTGAGACCACCGTGGCAGGCTTGCGCGCTAAAGTTGGCAGCGCACGCGACGGTTCTAGAATCTTGGCAGTATTGGAGCCGCGCTCTAACACCATGAAGCTGGGCGTAATGAAAAACGCCCTACCCGCCAGCCTGAAAGAGGCTGATTTGGTGTTTTGCTTTTCTGCTAATTTGGGGTGGGATGCTACCGAGGCCTTGGCACCAATCAGCAACAAAACCCAAATACATGATGATTTAAAACAACTGGTGACGGCAATTACGCAAGCGGCAAAACCTGGTGACCACGTGCTGGTAATGAGCAATGGTGGCTTTGGCGGTGTTCATCAAAAAATACTTGATGCATTAAAAGAAGTGTAAAACTTTGGCTAAGCCACGCAAAAAAACTGGATTAAAAACGCAGACTACGCTGATTGCCAAATTAAAAGCTATGAGCGTGATGAGTATTGCCATTTGGAGTTCAATCGCTTTACACCTTGTTATTTTAAGTATTCACTTTGAGCCGGAACTAAAAAAATTTCGTGATAATTTACCCGTATTAGAAGTGGTATTAGTCAATGCAAAAACGCAAGCCAAGCCAGAAAACACTGAAGTGTATGCGCAAGCTAATTTAGACCGTGGCGGCAATACCGAGCTAAACCGAAAAATGAAAACGGCGATGCCCGCCTTAAAGCAGCAAAAGGCAGAGTTTACAGTCAAGCCAGAGGCTATCACAAAAAAAGCCGCCAAGGCGTCTAAACAAGCTGCTGAACAAGTAAGAGAACAAAAAAACGTAGCCGAGCTAGAGAAACAAGCGCAAGCCCTGATGACACAAATTAACGCGGCCAATACTGTAGAATCCAAACGAACACAAAAGGCGGCAGCAAAAGAAGCCGATGCTGACGATCAAAAAACGCCCAATAAAAAACTAAATTTGGCTGACATCACCGCAACCGCATTAGAAATGGACCGGTTGGAAGCGATTATTTCTAAACAGCAAGATGAATACCAAAAACGTCCAAAACGTAAATTTATCGGCGGACGCACTAAAGAATACCGTTATGCCCTTTATGTAGAATCATGGCGGCAAAAAGTAGAAAAAGTGGGCAATCTAAACTACCCGGAAGCCGCTAAAAATTTAAAACTTTATGGTCAATTGCAATTAACCGTATCCATTAAGGCTGATGGCAGTATCGAGTCGATTGAAATCAATCGCAGCTCAGGACATAAAGTGCTGGATGCCGCTGCGATACATATTGTAGAAATGGGTGCGCCTTATGCGCGTTTTCCTGATGATGTGCGTGAGGAAATCGACGTGTTGAGCATTACCAGAACCTGGACGTTTACCAAAGAAGACAACCTAGCTACCGAGTAAGCGCTATTATCTTTTGCATTTCTGCGTTGTTATTTTCGCTTGCCGTACTAAACTGTACTGTCTGCGCTCAAATGCCTAGCAGAAATGCAAAATCTTAATGGCTAAACGGAGATTGCTTGATGATGACAATTAGAAAGTAGCATTTTGCAGACCAACCACTAACCAATGACCAATGACCAATGACTAACCACTACCAACACCATATATTTTTCTGCCTTAACCAACGTGAGGCCGGCGTAGCCTGCTGCATGGATAAAGGCGCAGAAGCCGCGTTTGATCACATGAAAACGCGGGTAAAACAGCTGAATTTAAACGGTGAAGGCAAAGTGCGTGTTAACCGCGCCGGCTGTTTTGATCGCTGCGGCGAAGGGCCGTTATTAGTGGTTTATCCGCAGGCGATTTGGTACACATTTATTGATAATGAAGACATTGATGAAATTATCGAAAGTCATCTAATCAATGGCAAGGTGGTTGAGCGGCTGGTCGTTTAGCTGATAGTTCAGTTCAGCAATTGAGTGCGCATTGGACATGCGCGCTAATTTTGTCAGTAAGCACTGCGATTACGTTCTCACCAAGTTGAGCTGGGTGACCATCCCGCAATGCCTCACCCCAGTGTGAGTTTGGAAAGTGTTTATCATTCTCAAAACGTGGAATCACGTGCCAATGCACATGTGGCGTTTTATTGCCCAAGCTGGCTAAATTTATTTTATCCGGATTAAAAACCTCCCTTAGCGCTACTTCAACAGCAAATACTACCTTCATCATGCGTGCGCGTTGTGGCGGTGCTAAATCGCTCATTTCTTTCACGTGGGCAAGCAGTTCGACGCGGCAATAAGCCGGGTAGGCTGTATCGTTAAGTAACACCACTCGGCAGAAATCATCTTGCCATAAGGTTTCATACGGCGTTGGTTGGCAAAGTGGGCAGCTATTTTTTACTAAACTCATTTTACATTTCTCACTCGTCATTCCCGCGAAAGCGGGAATCCATTTTGACTATGAAGTTAAATCTATATACAAGTCTCGCCATGCACTGTTGCTCGTTTCAATGAGTTCGATTTTCCAAGTGCGATTCCATTTTTTGAGTTGTTTTTCGCGCGTGATGGCCGCCAGCATTGTTTCAGCAGGTTCAAAATAAACTAACAAATGTAGCTGGTATTTTTTGCTGAACCCATCGACCAAATCATGCTTATGTTGCCAAACGCGACCTATTAAATCACTAGTAACGCCAACATATAAAGTGCCGCGCATTTTATTGCTTAAAATATAAATGCATGGCTTTTTCATTAAATCATAAGGTCAAAGTGGATTCCCGCTTACGCGAGAATGACGGCCTAAGAGGCTTGCAACATCCGCTCTAACGTAAGTTTTGCCAGTTTCGCATCATGTTCGGGTACTTTAATCTGGTTCACTACTTTGCCTTCTACCAAATTCTCTAACACCCACGCCAGATGCTGCGGGTCTATGCGCGCCATGGTCGAGCATTCACACACTACATGGCTCATAAACTGTACCAGTTTACCTTGCGGTTTCATTTGCTCAGCCAAGCGATTGACTAAGTTAAGCTCAGTGCCTACTAGCCATTTGGTGTTAGCTGGGGCTTCACTAACTGTTTTTAAAATATATTCAGTTGAGCCGACATAATCAGAGTTCAAACATACTTCATATGGCGCTTCAGGGTGAGAAATTACAAAACCATCAGGGTGCTGTTCACGGAATTTAGTGATATTTTGCAAACGGAACATTTGATGCACTGCGCAATGACCCTTCCACAGCAGGATTTTTGCATGCTTAATCTGCTCAACGGTTAAACCGCCAAGTGGCTGATCTGGGTCCCATACTGGCATTTGTTCCAAGGGAATTCCCATTTTATGGCCACTCCAGCGACCTAAATTTTGGTCTGGAAAGAACAGTACTTTTTCACGTTGCTTAAAGCTCCACTCTAAAATTTTGGGTGCATTAGTGCTAGTACAAACAATACCGCCATGTTCACCGCAAAAGGCTTTGAGGTCAGCCGCCGAGTTAATGTAGGTAACGGGCGTGATTTTCTCGTCAAAATTAAGCACTTTGTTCAGTTCGCGATAACTGCGTTCAACTTTGGCCAGGTTAGCCATATCCGCCATTGAGCAGCCAGCTGCAAGATCCGGTAATATCGCAATTTGGTCAGGACGGCTTAAAATATCAGCTACTTCAGCCATAAAGTGCACGCCTAAAAACACGATATACTCAGCGTCTAAATCTTCACAATAGCGAGATAATTTAAGTGAATCTCCCGTGTAATCAGCATGACGATACACGCTTTCATTTTGGTAATGATGACCTAAAATAACGAGGCGTTTACCTAACTTTTGTTTTGCGGCAATAATGCGACGTTGGCAGTCTGCATCATCTGCGGCTTGAAATTTCTCAAATTTAATGGGGGATATTTGCATAATAGGTATATTTTATAACGATATTTTTCTAACGTGAAAATTTTATTACATTAAGCTTAACTCTCAACCATCTATCAATGAGTATCGTCATACTGGGCGTTAGTGAAGAAGACGAGGTGAGGTTTTTATAATGCTAAGTGATGCTTTGCACCTAATCTTTTCAGTGCATCCACATTGGTCCATGAAAAAACGCGCTTTGCCGCCTCCCGCCAATCTACCCATTCATAACGCACATGTTCATCAGGTGCCAGTTTGATTGGTAATTGACTAGGTAGTTCAAGGCCAAACAAATGTTCACGATTTTGCGTTACACCAGGTGCGTAGCGGTGCTGCCAATGCGGGTAAATTTCATACACATTTGTGGCTTGCCAATCTTGAAAATCGTATTGTGTTGCGTCCAGACCAGTTTCTTCCAATACTTCACGAATGGCAGCTTGGCAGGGCGTTTCATTACCTTCTACGCTACCCGTGACAGATTGCCAAAACCCGGCTTTGTCGGCGCGTTCCATAATGAGTACCTGCAAATCTGGGGTATGAATTAACACCAGCGCGGAAATTGGGGTTTTGTAGGGTTTCATAGGTTGATACAAAATCCGCGCCTACTGGTTATTTTTTTGTCGCGGCGACTAAATTTTTCGGCAATTGGAACACCACGCTTTCAACCACGCCGTGTAGCTCTTGCACATGATTAGCGCCTAACTGTTGTAATTTCGTAATCACTTCTTGCACTAAAACTTCAGGTGCAGATGCACCCGCAGATACACCGACTTTCTTCTTGCTGACCAACCACTCAGACTTGAGATAACTCGCGTTATCTACCATGTAAGCCTCAACCCCTTGGTTCTCGGCAACTTCACGCAGTCGGTTTGAGTTAGAACTATTGGGCGAGCCGACAATAATCACCAAATCACAATCTTGCGCCATAATTTTAATGGCATCTTGGCGGTTTTGCGTCGCGTAACAAATGTCATCACTTTTAGGCGCGTTAATCAGCGGAAATCTGGCTTTTAACGCATTAATCACTAAAGCCGCATCATCTATAGATAACGTAGTTTGCGTCACAAAGGCCAGTTTTTCAGCGTCTTTTACTTGTAAAGCAGCTACATCTACAGGTGTTTCAACTAAATACATACCATGTTGAGATGGTACTCCTTCAGTTAAAGTTTCTTCAGCCTGCCCCATTGTCCCCTCAACCTCAGGGTGACCCTTATGCCCGATCATGATGATTTCCATGCCAGCTTTGCGCATTTTTTCAACTTCAATATGCACTTTTGTCACCAGCGGACAAGTGGCATCATAAGCCGTCAGACCACGCGCATTGGCCTCGGCACGTACCGCTTTTGAAACACCATGCGCACTAAAAATAACGGTGCTACCAATAGGAATCTCATCAAGTTCCTCTACAAAAATGGCGCCTTTAGCCCTTAGCTCATCCACCACAAATTTGTTATGCACTACTTCATGCCGCACATAAATCGGCGCGCCAAACTTCTCTAAGGCTTGCTCTACGATAATAATAGCGCGGTCAACGCCTGCGCAAAACCCGCGTGGATTAGCAAGCACGATGCTGGGCGTGAGGTTGGTATTGATGGTCATTTTAATTCGTTATCTCAAAATTGATGAGTGGCTTGATGCATCGGGGTATAATCGCATAAATTTTTAACAAATCGTATTAAAAACAACGCTATGAAAAACACCGCAACCCTATTGATTACCTGCCCGGACACTAGAGGCATCGTGGCGGCAATTGCTGATTTTTTACATCAACATAATGCCAACATTTTACACGCAGACCAACATCAGGATGCAGAAAATAATCTATTTTTGATGCGTGTTGAGTGGGATTTAGCCGATTTTAGCCTAGATGACGCCAGCTTTAATCAAGCTTTTGCGCCAATCGCCACCCAATTCAACATGCAATGGCAGCTCAAACGCTCACAACATAAAACGCGAGTGGCGATCATGGTGTCGCAATATGACCATTGCTTAGCCGATTTGTTACAACGCCACAAAAGCGGTGAGCTTGCGTGTGAAATCCCCCTAGTGATTAGCAACCATCGTGACGTAGAAAAATTAGTCCAGTTTTACGGCATAGATTTTCACTATATTGAGGTGAACAAAACCAACAAACAAGCCGCCGAAGCCGCGCAATTCAAACTATTTGATGACTACCAGATTGATTTAATCGTGTTGGCGCGCTATATGCAAATTTTGTCGCCTGACTTTGTATCGCATTACCCGCAGCGCATCATTAACATCCATCACTCTTTTTTACCGGCGTTTATTGGGGCAAGACCCTACCACCGCGCATTTGAACGCGGCGTTAAACTGATTGGCGCCACCAGCCATTATGTGACAGAAGTGCTAGATGAAGGCCCGATTATAGAGCAAGGCATAGACCGCATTTCCCATCGCGACCAAGTAGAAGATTTAATTCAAAAAGGCCGCGATTTAGAGCGCGTAGTACTATCAAAAGCGGTACGCTGGCACATTGAAAACCGTATTTTGCTATACGCGAACAAAACGGTGATTTTTGATTAAAATTTACCCTCACTAAGATAGTAGTCACCACTTGAAATTGTAAGAGCGGATTTATCCGCGAAGGTTTCGAGCAATTGTCATCTATCGCGGATAAATCCGCTCTTACAGCTTGTAGCCCCGATGCAACGCAGTGAAATCGAGGCTATTTAAGTTATTGTCGGCTTTAAGCCTCAGGCAGTATTTTTTCTAGCGCAAATAAATCGGCTACTTTCTCACGCTCACGAATAAGGTAAGTTTGATCGCCATCCACCATCACCTCAACCGCGCGCGGTCTAGTGTTGTAATTGCTAGCCATGCTCATGCCATAAGCACCTGCAGACATAATAGCCAACAAATCCCCTTCTTGCAGTGCCAGCATTCTGTCGTGGCCTAAAAAATCACCGCTTTCACATACCGGACCTACTACTTCATAGTTAACGGCATCAGCATTGCGGGGTTGTACCGCTTGTATTGCATGATATGCATCGTATAGTGCTGGGCGCATCAAATCGTTCATCGCAGCATCTACAATCGCAAAATTTTTCGATTCAGTTTGTTTTAAATATTCAACTTTTGTAAGCAAAACACCCGCATTGCCAACCAAGGCGCGGCCAGGTTCAAATACCAGCTTAATGTTACTCTCACCTAACTTTGCCAGCATCGCCGTTGCGTAAGCATCAAATGCCGGCGGAGTTTCATCGCTATAGCAAATGCCTATGCCGCCACCCGCATCAATATGTTGAATATGTATGCCATTTTTCTCCAGTGCATCAACCAGCGCCAGCACACGGTCAAACGCATCTAAAAATGGTGATAACTCAGTAATTTGCGAGCCAATGTGGCAATCCACACCATGCACAGCAATGTTAGGCATGGCCGCAGCTTGCAAATAAATGTCCAGCGCGTCTTCATACGCCACACCGAATTTATTATTTTTTAAGCCGGTAGAAATATAAGGATGCGTTTTGGCATCTACATTAGGATTTACACGCAGCGATACTGGCGCCACTTTACCCATAAAGTTAGCCACATCATTTAAACGTAGCAACTCGCTGACTGACTCTACATTAAAGCAAAAAATGCCCGCATTTAATGCCGCCTGCATTTCAACTTCAGTTTTACCCACGCCTGAGAACACGATTTTTTTCGGGTCACCCCCTGCGGCTAAAACACGCGCCAGCTCACCGCCAGACACGATATCAAACCCTGCGCCAAGCTTGGCAAACAAGTTCAAAATAGCCAAACTTGGGTTGGATTTAACCGCAAAGCATACCAAATGGTTCGCATCTTTAAAACCAGCACTAAAGCGCGCAAATGCTTGCGTCAATGCAGATTTAGAATATACATAACAAGGCGTGCCAAATTCACTGGCAATATTATTAAGCGCTACGTTTTCAGCATGTAGCGTATTGTTTTTAAGCGTAAAGGTGTTCAAGGTCATCACTTAAGTCATTTAAAGATTGAATGGTGCAAGCCCTATTTGCCGGTCGGCGTTGGTTGCGGATACTGCTGCTCAGGAATATAAAGCGGCCCTTTAGTGCCGCATGCCGTTAGAATATAACTCACGAGCAATAGTAATATGATTTTTTTGGGTGATATTTTCATAAAAAAATATAGCGGATAAGCAATTGACTGATGGTGTTGAAAATTGGGTTTATTCTACCATTGTTTTGTAACGGTGTACTTTGCAAGCTTTTCTTACAGCTTAGCTAACCGCTTATTCTGCGAAATTTACCGATTATCGGTTGTTGCTAGACATTGCCCCGTACCAAAGGCATGATTCATTCTAAGTAAAAAGGGGAAATAAAATGCGTGCTTTAGCAGACTTGCAGCATAAGAATTGGACTCAATCTAAGGGATTTACGCTGATCGAGCTAATGATAGTTGTGGCTATTATCGGTATTTTGGCATCTATTGCTGTACCAGCCTATTCAGATTATATCTTGCGTGGCAGAGCCGCTGAAGCAACCTCTAAGCTTGCGGATTTGCGCGTAAAAATGGAGCAATCTTTTCAGGATAATAGATTTTATACTTGCCCTACGGCTGCTGAGTTGGCAAGTGGCGCACAGTATTTTGGGTACGGTTGCGCAACAGTTGGAGTTCCTGCGATGGCTTACACGCTCACAGCAACGGGGGATGCCACAAGGGGTATGACAGGCTTTGCATTTACTATAGATGAAAATAATGCCAAAACTTCTACTTTTGCTGGTTATCCCGGCGCAACTTGTTGGCTAACTAGTAAAACTGGCTCATGTTAATTTCTATCCACAAAACAATGGCTAATAAACTCAGATGCGAGTCTGCAGTTAGTGATTCTGGACACGCCGGCTTTACGCTGGTTGAATTAATGATTGTCGTATCTATTTTGGGGATTCTAACAGCGCTGGCAATACCTAGTTATCGTGCATGGATACAAAATACGCGTATTCGCACTGCTACGGAATCAATTCAAACCGGCTTGCAAAAGGCGCGTATAGAAGCTGTAAAGCGGAACGCACAAGTAGCATTTGTGTTGGGGGCAAATTCAGCGTGGTCTATAGGTTGCGTTAACCCCGTAGCTGATTTAAATGGTGATGGTATACCTGATTGCCCTGCAATCATTGAGCAAAAAACTGTAACTGAGGGCGCTTCTTCAACGATTGCTATCACAACTACTCCAGCGGGCACGACAACAATTGTGTTTACTAATCTTGGTACAGTGTTACCTAGTCCGCCAGCCCTATCGGTTCCATTTACTCAATTGGATATCAATAGCTCCTTGACTTCGGCTGATAATCGACCCTTGCGAGTGATGATTGGTACAGGTGGCATTGGGCGTTCATGTGACCCTTATCCTAGTTTGTCACCAACCGACCCGCGTAAATGCCCATAAGGAGACACTGGTGTTGCTAATGAATAAATCAGATAAAAGCTACGAAGCTATCAATAGCAAGTCGCAAGCTGTTAACAATGCACAACGTGGCATTGCCCTGCTTGAATCTCTCATTGCTTTGCTTATATTTTCGATGGGTATTTTGGCGATTGTGGGTTTGCAAGGCTTTATGATTAAAGGTACTGCTGAAAGTAAGGCGCGGTCAGATGCTAGTTTTTTGGCGCAAAATAGAGTTGCAATGATATGGGGAGCCGACCCTGTTAATCTTGCTGCATATGCTGAAGTTGGCACGCCAGTGCCAGAACTGCCCAATGGATCAAGAGACACAGTTGTTAATGTTGTGCCAGATGGGGCTAATGTTACAGTAACCATTACTTGGCAGCAGCCAGGGTTAAATAGCGTTATTCACAACTACACTACAAATGCACGCGTAATGGGAGCGTTGTAATGATGAATTTGCAACAATTTGTAAATCAGGTAACTACAAAACCAAAAACAATAACAAAGTTGAGTGCTAATCTTTTTATCCAAAAAGGTTTCGGCTTGGTTGAATTGATGGTCGGATTAGTGATTGGTCTTTTAGCGACCTTAGTGATAATGCAAGTGTTTGCGGTATTTGAGGGGCAAAAACGTACTACTACAGGTACATCTGACGCTCAAACGAGTGGTAGTGTTGCTTTGTATAGTTTGCAACGTGATGTTCAACTCGCAGGTTTTGGTTTGCCATTGTATGACCGTAATAATATGCCGCTTACTTGTATTGCTCCTAATGTTTCGCCTGATATTGTTTTGGCTGATGGTACAGCTGGTGCTGACGGCGTGACAGATGTTGACCACGATGGTGATTTAGGTACGCCGAATATTAATATGTCACCTATTGATATTATAGACGGTGGAAACTTACCAGGCGCAACTGACACTCTAATTGTGCGTTACGGCACTACTGCGAGTGGCGGCGTGCCAGTTCGCGTAACAGGTATTGCTGCGGCACCAACGTTAGCTGTCGATACAAATATGGGTTGTCAAAATAACGATGTGGTATATGCGGTAACAGGCTCGGACTGCAGAGCCACACGAGTAAATGATCCTGCCTTAGCGATGAATCCAACGCAAATTACCGTTGCGGATGCAACAGGTATTGTGGGTGGGATTGCACCAACAAGTCTTGCATGTTTGGGTGCGTGGAATGAGTTTGCATTTAGAGTGGATTTAGCGGCGAGCCAACTAGTGAGACGTGTCAATGCTGTAGATACTCCAATGGTGGAAGGTGTGGTGAATCTACAGGCGCAATACGGTATATCAGCTAGCCGAAACAGCAACCGAATCACACAATGGGTAGATGCTACAGGAGTTTGGGCTACACCGCCTGTTAATGCTGCAGTTGTAGCCTGCGGGGCGGCGCTAGCGGATCGCAACTGTATTAAGGCGGTACGTGTTGCTGTAGTTTCACGTAATGACCTCATTGAGAAACCGGTGGTATCTACCGCATGTAGCTCAACCACGGCGGCTAACCCTACGGGAGTATGTGCTTGGGATGCAACTTCAGCAGATCCTCTGGGTGTGGGTTGGGCTGCGCCAGTTGTAGATTTATCTAATACCGCAAATTGGGATCGTTACAGATATAGGGTATATGAAACAATTATACCTTTACGTAATATGGTGTGGACGAGGTCACGATTATGATTAAACATTTAAATAGTCAATTTAAACACACATCAAAAGCTACGCATAAACAAGCTGGTGTCGTGCTGTTTTTTGCACTCATTGCATTGGTGGCAATGTCGCTAGCTGCGGTAGCGCTGATACGGTCAGTAGATACCAACAGTATTATCGCCGGCAATTTGTCTTTTAAACAATCTACGATGTTTTCATCTGACCGCGGAGTAGAAACTGCCTTGGCATGGGTGACAGCAAACCCTGGGGCATTGAATGCAGATTCAGCAGCGAATGGCTATTATGCGGTTTTAACAGATGCCGATGGGAATGGCACGATTGATGATAATGGCGATGCAAAATCTTTAGTGGATGCAAACGGTTTTGTAGATGGTACAGATGCGCAGTTGAATACAATTAGCTATGTAGTGCAACGCATGTGCCGCGTAGCGGGCCCACCTACAGCGGCGAATTGTTTATTCGGACCACCTAGTGACGGTGGTGATGAAAAAGGCGGCGGAGGGGAAGTTTTCCCTACCACTTCAGGCCCTACTGTAATTTACCGCGTTACAGCGCGCGTAGAGGGTGCAAAAAACACATTAAGTTATATACAAGGCTTTTTGTATTAATCGTATTTTAAAAGTTGCTAAATACTAAAGCAGGTAAATGAATTTTCATGTTTATTTAGAGGTAACACCATGAACAACATTAATAAAAAAACAAGCCAAGATAAAAACATATACCAAAGTAAAAAAGAGCTTGGTTATGTTTTACGTCAATACACAGCAATAGTGTTTAGCGTATTTGGTTTAGCTGCGGGTTTACTTGTTTTGCAAACAGCTTTTGCTGCAAGCCCAGACCTTGCCGAGAAGCCGTTAACGGTTTCAGGAGGTGTGGTGAAGCCTAACCTCATGTTTGTGATGGATACTTCAAAAAGTATGGAAAAAAGTTATGCAAACGACACTTTGGACGATGCGGCACAATGTAAAGATGCAACTAAAAATAAAAATGGACATGTGATTAACGGCATCACCATTGGGCCTACGGCTAATAAACCTACTAATCCCAATACGAAGCTTACTTTCTCTACCCCAAACCATAGTTCATATGCAGCAAATAATATTGTTTATTTAACTGTGCCTGGCAGACCAACCCTTTCAGGGGTGTATAAGATTCAGTTAAAGAACAACACTGGCACGGGTTGCACGGCATACAATACCGCTGTAATCGTCAATCCGCCCGAAAAGCGGAACGAAGATGATTTCGAAATAAGACTCCCACAAAAAATAGGACAAACGAATTACAGCGCAGGTAATCCTTTATCAGATCCGCCTGTGCAACCTTCCAATGGTTGCAAAGTTAATGCAACATTGACCAACAGTGGTAGTACAACGACTGACATTAATTCTCAATATGGCAGTAGCTTTGTGGAGAATTCGACTGGAATTACCGCAATACCAAGCGGCAGCTGTTACTGGCGTGACCTGAAAGATATTAACGGATGTAAAGTGACTACAGCAGCACCTGCCAACAGCGGTAGCACGACTAATAACTACAACCTTGGCGGTGGATTTGTGGAGGGACCAAGTGGGATTACAGCAACGTCAAGTACAGCTTGTTATTGGTATGATCCTTTAGATAACCCGATTAACACTGTATGTACTAGTTCTTCAACAACAGGTGAGAATAGTTTTGAAATCAACATTGCCGCAGGTGAAACGCCGGGGGCATTAACGGCAACTGAGCTTGCAGATGCTTACATCCTGTCTAGACAGGATGATTCCAAGTGCTACAGCGAGCCACCTCAACGCGCGGCAAGGGTTCAGACTTTATCTTATGACCCAAGTGTAAGTTATCGCCCACCGCCTTTGCCTAAAAAGGTAGGGCAGGGCTTACAAGGCCCTAAGGAAGAAGACCTGCATCGACTCAATACCCCAGGGACTCCCCATAATTTATTGCCCAATATGGATAGAACACATACTACTAACTGGCGTTTTGTGCGGTTGGATGGTACGCAGTTGAATGCGAGTGGAGATCCCAATAGTGGTTATTGGGGTGGTGCTACCGGTAGCACCGCAATCGTAGCGTTGAGTAGTGCAAGTAATGGCATGGGTTTTAACCGCTGGGAGGAAATGGTGTATTGTGATACGCCAAATCGCCCTACTGGCTTTACGAACGATCGAACATGGATGGACTCAAACCGCTGTGTGCAAAATGCGGCAGTACCCAACACAGCGCTTAAATCACCTAACTACCCATATCAGTACCCTGCTAGGGTGGGAGGTGGGACAACGCCTTCTAAAACTCTACTAGTAACGGCTAGTGCGGAACATCAGAATGGCCAGTCGGTGGGGAGCAAGAACCCGGTTTTTGATTTTGCAGGGGATAGGTATTATGCTTTTGGTGAATATTATAAATTTGCCTATCCACACTATTACAACATCACTCCGATTGAGTATTGTACCAACAGTAAGCTGAACGATTGTCAGTTAGGTGCATCATCTGGAGCTTATACGGTACCCGCTTATGTGCGATATTGTAAAACAGCCGCAAAAGCTTATGACATGAGCACTTCACCTGGTGCATCAGATTGCCAGGGGATGTATACAGGAAAAACGGCAAGCGACTATCGATTTGCTCGTTATGGCTTGTTTGAAAAAGTAGAAATCAGGCCGGATGTAACAAGTTATCCAAAGGGCAGTAATCGTAAAGATTGTGCTGGAGCAACCTGTACCTATGATGAAGAAATGACCAATATTGCTAATTGGTTTGCATATTACAGAACGCGCATGCAGTTGATGAAGTCTGCCAGCGGACGTACGTTTGACACGCTTAACGCTGACAATGATGCAGACTCAGATTATCGCGTAGGGTTTATTACGGTAGAGGGATATAACACAACAGGTAATTATCTGCCGATTAATGATTTTAATGGCGGTGTCAATGCACAAAAAGAAAAATGGTTTAAAACCGTCTATGGTCGGGTGCCCGCAGGCGGCACGTCCTTACGTGATGTACTCGGCACTGTAGGCAGAATTTATGCCGGAGAAAGCCCAGTGACGGGCTTCAGTAGCGACGATCCAGTTCAGTATTCATGTCAGCAGAACTTTACTTTGCTGACCACGGATGGCTATTGGAATGGTGATGCTGGCCTAAAAGTTGATGGTAGCGGTTCAGTTGGCAATCAGGATGCCTCGCCAACGCCATTACCATATCGTGAAGGCCCCGCTGTTTCGGATACATTGGCAGATGTTGCCATGTATTATTATGGCACCGACTTGCGTGACACAACGTTGGGTAATTGTACAGGCGCGCTGGGCAGTGATGTATGCCTGAATGACGTGCTGGAGAGCGGTGATGACAATAACAAAAAACAACACATGACGACCTTTACGTTAGGCTTGGGTGTAGATGGCTTTTTAAACTACTCCCCGACTTACAAAACGGATAGCTCTGGTGACTTTTATAACCTTAAAAACGGTTTGGCCGGGGTGCAGTGGCCATTGCCAGGAGCAGACAATGGTGATGCTACTTATACTGCGGCAGAGCGTGCAACAGTGGATGATTTGTGGCATGCAGCAGTTAATGGGCGTGGCACTTACTTTAGTGCTAAAAATCCTGATGAATTAATAGCTGGGATCACCGGTACTTTGTTGGCATTAGGTGATGCGCCAGGCACAGGTTCTGCAACAGCGCTTAGCAATGTAACGCCCGTGGCAGGTGACAATTACGCTTATAGTGCAAGGTTTACTACCGGTACTTGGAGCGGCAATTTATTTGCCCGCACGATTGATGCTTATGGCACTTTAAGTGCAAATGCACTCTGGTGCGTTGAAAATGAGTCCAGTGTTACGCCAGCATGTGCTGGTGTGTTTAATTCACAAGTGGCGGCTAACACTGATACGCGTAATATTTACTTTAATGATGCAGGTACGCTAAAAGACTTTACTTTTGGTAATCTTGGTGCCGCGGGTAAGAGCAGTTATTTTGATCAGGCTTATTTAAGTACACGCCTGCATCAATGGCTTGATGGGGAGTATACGGTTTATCAAAAAACCAAAGTAGGTGGAGATGCATTTGTTAATTACTTAAGTGGTCAGTTTGGGTTTGATAAGCGGGCAGCTAACGATTTAGGTGCTGGTGTTGATAATCGTATATATCGTGAACGTGGTGCGGTGTTGGGCGATATCGTGGAATCAGACCCGGTTTTTGTAGGAAAGCCAAAGTATGAATATACCGACGCTGGTTATAGTACATTTATAAGTGACAACACGGCCCGCCCAAGAACTATTTATGTTGGCGCAAATGATGGCATGTTACATGCTTTTGATGCTGATCCACTGACTGGGGGGACTGAGCGCTGGGCATTTGTTCCAACCGTAGTGATGCCTAACTTATGGAAATTAGCTGATAAAAACTACCGTAATATGCATACGAACTATGTCAATGCAGAAATGAGCGTCGGCGATGTATTTATTAACGGGCAGTGGGAAACTATTTTGGTGAGTGGTCTGGGTCAAGGAGGAAGAGGTTATTTTGCACTAAACATTACTGATCCATTAGCACCTAAATTATTATGGGAGTTTGATTCTAGTACAGAAGCTAATTTAGGCTATAGCTACGGTAAGCCATTAATAACCAAGCGTGCAGATGGTAAATGGGTAGTGGCTGTCACTTCTGGCTATAACAATACATCTCCAGGTAACGGTACTGGGCATTTGTTTGTATTAGATGCCGCTGATGGCAATGTACTAAGTGATATT
Source organism: Methylotenera sp. (assembly GCA_041675545.1). Lineage (GTDB taxonomy): Bacteria > Pseudomonadota > Gammaproteobacteria > Burkholderiales > Methylophilaceae > Methylotenera. The sequence goes on along the minus strand of JBAYTS010000003.1, from coordinate 78,880 downwards.
TCCAATGGGGTAGGCAGTGTTGCTACGCCAAGCGGTCTGGCACAAATTGCTGGGTTTGCAAACAACCCAGTAAAAAACAATACCTCTGATTATGTGTATGGCGGTGATTTACTTGGTAATTTGTGGCGCTTTGACATGATGACCAACACCGCGACCTTAATTACCACGTTAGTTGATGGTATTGGTAATACGCAGCCAATTACTGTGATTCCAACATTAGGGGAGGCTGAAGGCAAACGAGTGATTTATGTGGGAACAGGAAAATTTATAGAGCCTGAAGATTTGCTACCAGTAAATTATAAACAGCAAACCTTGTATGCGCTTAAAGATGACAATCTTTCAAGTGCTGTTGTTGGCATACGTTCTCAAATGGTTGAGCAAACACTTAGCACCGCTGGCATTACACGTGAAAGCAGCAGTTATGGTGTAGATTGGGGTTCTAAGCTAGGGTGGTTTGTAGATCTAGATTCAGGTGAGCGTCAAAACGTTAAAGCCACATTGATTTCTGGCGTGCTGTTCGTGCCAACGATTGTGCCACCTAGCGGACTTTGTGATTTAAATGGTAAAGGCTGGCTAAATGTTTTTGACTATAAAACGGGAGGTGCAGTTGATGCGACCGTGAGCACTGTAGTGTCAACGCAAGTCTCTAGCCCAATTGCTGGTTTATACTTTACTTTTCCATTGCCTTTACCTGGCGAGACCGGACCTGGTTTTGTGACATCCGGTATAGATCGTGCTAATGCTGACAACAACAACAGAGACGATGGCGGTGGGGGTGGTGCAAACCTCAAGCCAACTGGAGGATTTGTGGGTAATCGAGCAATTTGGAGAGAGTTAGTACCATAGTAGCTTTACTAGAAATTTAACAATAAAAAACCATGGGAATAGAATGTTCTCGTGGTTTTTTATTAAGTCTTAGTTGATTGTGTTGATATGTGCACGATTTAACCCAGATTTTCGATTAACTACAACTCCGTTCGCCCTTCACACTTTTCTAACCAGTTTACTGGCTTATGAAATTGGGGAGGACCTTTACGACCTGAGCCTATCGAAGAGTGAGTGGTATTCATGGTTCGACAAGCTTACAACGAACGGTTTTTGCAACATTTTAATCTAATGGGAAATTCGGGATTACGTTTCACCCTTTTCAGGTATATTGAAAAATTAAGGACTTATATACTTAACCCCCTAAGTTTAATGGTGGTATTTTTTACAACCATCATGCCGATGAAGGTGGGTATCTGGCGTCTTTTAGCAGTATTAAGTTGCCTTATCAGCTTTCTGATAAAGTCACTAGATTTCGTACCAAGCACGGAATAACAACGTAAATTGGTGCGAAATAAAGCGTATGGAAGTTAAGTATATACCCCTAAATTATATTATCTCTTGGTGAAAAGGCATGTTATTACAATAATTGTTGAGTTTTAGGGGGAAGTCTTATAAATATTGGTAGCTATTTGTTCTATTACGCTACCATCTTTTTCAGTTTTACGAATTTTGACGGGTAAGTATTGGTAATCAAGCGCAAGCCAAAGCTCAGTTTTTTCTTCATCACTACCGCTCTTGAGTAAATGGACGGTTTTAAGTTCACCTAATTTGGTATAAATTACTTCTTCACCTTCAAAACTATATATATAGGTACGTAGGTTTTTACCGTTAGTCATCGTAACTTGTGTATTCTCTAAAGGTGGTGAAAACATAAATTGATACATAAAACTCAAGAAGTCTTGCGTACCCGCGACTAATATCTCAGTTTTATCACCTTTTGCATTATGTATTTGTAACGCACTATCACTCCATACAAATCGAGCTGTTTGAGTTTTATTTTTATCAGTCCCATATTGATAAAGATAAAAGCTTGGCACCAGACCTTTGGCTGTTACGGTCCCCTCACTTTTTTGTATGAGAGTACTTAAAAAAAGTGAGGCTAAACCTTTTGCTTGCGTGTTACTACTGATGGTGTAAGTGCCATTTTTATCAATGTTGAAAATGACGCGCGTTAAGCCTGCAACACTAGCGTCACCTCCACGTCGGACTTCAAACTCTGTTTCCGCATAATGATATGCCTGCGGCGTTGGTTTATTTGTAACATTACCCACATCTGTCTCATTTGTAGTTTCAGCTATTTCCGTCAGAGACTCTTCGGATGTCGCTGGTTCAATCGACTGTTCAACTTGTGGTGTAGTCTCTGGTGGTATATCTGGAATCTGATTTTCAGGGTTGCTAGGTGTTTCATCAGTAGGCGTAGTTTTAGCAATCTCTTCTGCATGCTCAGGTACAGGCGTGCTTTCAGAAGCAATGGCTGGTGCTGGCTCGAGGTTAGGTACAATTTTCTTTATAGGAACTTGGGCGGATTCTTGCGTTGGCTGTAAATTCACTAAACGCATCTCTAGCGTTTGATGACCTTCATCAAGTTCTGGTAGTGAGAGTGCAAACTTTGTTAGTAAAAACGTATGCAAAAGCAGCGAAATAACTGTAGCAAGTAACAAAGCTTTATTTCGCGTGAAGTGAAATTTCAGGCGGTTAAGTATATTGGCAATGTTACGAGGTAGTTGCATACTTAAGGTGACGGTGTTTCTTGTTTATTTGAAGCCTTATTATAAAGAAGCTTCGCCGTAATGAGGCCATTGATTAAACCAAAAAACAGAGCCGCAATTGCAAATATGGGAATTAAATAACTAACGCTGGCGTGGGGAATAAGCCATAGGCGGACGATTATCAACTGCCCGGCTATGTGGGCAAAGGCCGCTAAAATGCTCAATGATACGATGCTAAAGTGTTTTCTTGGCAAGTGCATGGCAAGCCATAACATCAGTAAACTTATGATTGCACCACCTAAACTAAGGGCAAAAGTGGGGGACAAAAATTGGCCGAGTAATAGGCTGCTGGCGAATACGCGCAAAATGCTGACCCAAGCGGCTGTAGCAAAACCATATTGGGTTAAAACATATAGCGTAACGATGTTGGCAATACCGGGCTTAACGCCTGGAATGGGCGATGGAATCACCGCCTCAATCATGTGCAAGGCAATGGCAAATGCCGCGAGCTTGGCAATGCGGTGGTCGTCAGCCGTGGTTTGTATTGGAGTGTGCTTCAAAGTAACTCTAGCTAATAGTTAAGTGAGTCATAAGGTTTGTTTTCACCTATCAACTCTAAGCTAATTTGATTAGGCAAGCAAATAGCGGCTTGCCCCGCGCGCGTTAGCCAGCCTTGATGCACGCAGTATTGATTATGGCATGGGGATTTTGAAAATCGTGCCTTACCTTGCGCAATACTGATGACTGCGGTGCCGATGGGCCCATGCACGTGTACATCGCGCTGCTGGTTTAGGGTGTAGGTGGCATAAATTTTATCACCAAGTCTAATTTGTACTTTAGTGGCGTGTTCGCTGGACCATAACGTTTGAAATAAATAGACAATGATGATTACACTGCCTGCCACAATGAGCCAGTCACCAAGCCGTAGCGTTTTAATGGCGTGTTTAAGGTTGTGTGGTAAATTTAACATTTGTATCAAGCCAATGTAATTTTTGTGCCATTGCTTTGCTGACACGTATGTTGGATTTTTGATCAATAACCATCCAGTTTTCAACACCAAATACGGCCGCGGCTTGTGCTTTATTTTCAGCGGCTTCAATAAAAATAGGTTTTGAGGCTACGTCTGAAAGTACGCCTGCATGTGTTTGCGGTGAAATAAGCACAGTCACCGCTTGTGTATGTTGTACAGGGTAACCCGTACGTGGGTCGATAATATGGCAATAACGTTTACCGTTGTGTGTAAAGTAGCGCTGGTAATCGCCTGATGTGCCAATTGCCCAGCCATCGGGTAAATCAAGCGTAGCGATTGCTGATGGCTGGCGCGGGTGCTGGATACCTACGCGCCAAGGCTTTTTACCATGTTGACCAAGGGCAATGATATTGCCGCCGATGTTGATGAGTGCGTGCTTAACCTGTTGTTTGCGTAAATAATCGGCCGCCATGTCTAAGGCATAACCTTTGGCGTAGCCACCTAAATCAAGCTTTACTGCCATGTTGTTGCTATAAGCATTATAGTTTTTAATGACGATGTCCGTCATGCCGGGCTTGCTTTTGACTAAGGCTTTGATTTTATTATCGTCAATATTAACCGCGCCAAATTCGTCACGCTGAAAGCCCCAGGTGCTAATTAAATGACCGATGGCCGGGTTGAATAAGCCGTGAGATTTGACTGAAAAATTTGTAGCATCCGTGAGCATTTCTGCAAGCTGCGGACTAATGCTCACGGGTGCTTTACCTTGCGAAAAAGCATGATTAAGTGCGCCCAGTTCGCTTGGTTGGTTCTCGCTGACTGGTTTCCACGCATGTAGTTGATGATGCAAGCTTTGAAAATCCTGCAAGATATGATTGGAGAGTAATCTGGCGCGTTCATCTGGTTCGCCATAAATACTGATATCGACTAAGGTGCCAAATACATAACTTTGGCTATGGTAGAGCGGCTCTTTGTTGTAGGCGTTTAGCGCAAAAACGGCCATACCTAGCAGGGCAAGCAATAATAAAGTGGCCAGCAAACGTAGCCTCGATGGAGGGTATTGAAATCGAGGGTGTATCATCACTAAACCTTGATTTCGCTGTGCTGCATCAAGGCTACCGCTGCTACCATTGCCGTGGCACTATCACGCGCTAGTGCAGTTTTTATATTCGATGCCAGCGCGTCCATAAAAACACCGGCTGGCTTACAATCTGTTTGCGCTGCAATTTCTACCATGCCGGTGGGACTAGTGACGTTAATTTCGGTTAAATGTTCACCAATCACATCAAGGCCTACTAAAAACAGCCCTTCTTGCTTGAGTGTTTTACCAACGGTGATGGCTATTTCATGGTCACGTGCGCTGAGTGGTTGTGCAAATCCCGTGCCGCCGGCGGCCAAATTGCCACGTGTTTCACCCGCGAGTGGAATGCGCGCAAGAGCATAAGGTAGCGGTTCGCCATCAATCACAATAATGCGTTTATCACCTTGCAAAATAGCGGGCAGATAACGCTGTGCCATAATGGTGCGTGTGCCATGTTGGGTGATGGTTTCCAGTATCACGCTGATATTAGGGTCGGTTAGCGTAAGCCTGAAGATGCTACTACCACCCATGCCGTCCAAGGGCTTTACGACGATATCCTGATGCGTATTTAAAAAATCTCGAATTAACGTATTGTTTGCCGATACTAAAAATTCAGGTGCAAATTGTGGAAAGCGCGTAACAGAGAGTTTTTCATTCCAACTGCGAATAGCAATCGGGTTGTTATAAACCTTTGCACCTTGGCTCGCGGCAATTTCTAGCAAATAAGTGCTGTATAGATATTCGTTATCAAATGGCGGGTCTTTGCGCATGATAACGGCATCAAAGGCTGCGGGCGAGTATTCAACCTCGTCGCTTAACGTGTGGCATTGTGCCGTAAAACTAAATTTTTTCGCTTTAATCCTGGCTTGGTCGCCACGTAAAAATAGATCGTGTTGCATGCACACAAACAGCGTATATCCGCGCTGGCTCGCCTCGCGCATGATGGCAAGGCTGGTGTCTTTTTCGCTTTTCAGGCTTGCGAGTGGATCTAGAATAAAAAGTAGTTTCATGTGTGTTAGCTTAAAATCGCCCTCTCCCCAACCCTTTCCCGTAAACGGGAGAGGGGGTGCTAATGGTGCAAGGACATAAACCCTCGCCTTTGGGGAGAGGGTGCACGATAGTGCGGGTGAGGGTGTTCTTGATTTTCATTTTGTCTTAAAAAGTATTTACGCATAATCACTATTGATTCAGCGGGTCTTGCTCCTGCAACTCAATTGCCGCCGCCAACAAAGCCAAACGTGCGACTACGCCGTAAGCGTAAAAACGATTAGGTGTTGCATCGGGCGCACCCGCACAATCAGGCAGCGTGCAGGGTTTTTCAAAGGCCAGCGGTACAAAATGTGAGCCAGGCGCGTTTAAGTTTTCATCAATGGCACGCCCTGTGTGCACTCGGTAAAAACCACCAATCACAAAGTGATCCATCATATACACCACCGGCTCAGCAACCGCTTCGTTAATACTCTCAAAGGTATAAACACCTTCTTGAATAATCACTTCGGTGACTTCCAGCCCTTCTTTCACCACCGACATTTTATTGCGGGCTTTACGGTTTAAGCCGCGAACATCGTCAGGTGATTTTACCGTCATGATGCCCATGCCATAAGTACCGGCGTTGGCCTTAACAATCACAAATGGCGCTTGTGTCACGCCATATTGCGCGTATTTGATTTTTATTTTTTCCAGTAACTGTTCAACTTTGGTGGCAAGACAATCTTCACCAGCACGCGCATTAAAATCAATGTCACCACAGGTGTCAAAATAGGGGTTAATTAGCCATTCATCAATGCCTAGCAAGGCTGAAAAATCAGCCGCTACTCGGTTATAGGCTGCAAAATGTTGTGATTTACGGCGTGTGCTCCAACCCGCGTAGAGTGGCGGGATTAAATCCTGTTCCAGATTTTTGAGTATTTCTGGAACGCCACCAGACAAATCATTATTGAGCAAAATGGCGCAGCTATCGAATTCTTTTAGCGACAGTTCATTGGACTCAAAACTCTGTAATTTAATGCGGTTGCCAACGCGCACCACAGGTTCTAGCAATAAATACTGGCCATCGTGCGTTTCAAGTTTAGTTGGCGTGGTAATTTCAGGTGAAATGGAACCTATTCTGACATCCATCCCTGCTTGCTTCAATATGTTGGCAAGTTCAAGCACGTTGCGTAAATAATAGGTATTACGTGTATGGTTTTCAGGAATGATCAGCAGCCGATGCGCTTCAGGGCATATTTTTTCTATCGCGACCATTGCCGCCTGCACACTCAAGTGCAAAAAATCGGGGTTGAGATTATTAAAGCCAGCCGGAAATAAATTGGTATCCACAGGCGCTAACTTAAAGCCCGCATTGCGCAAATCAACTGAAGCGTAAAAGGGCGCAGCGTACTCTAGCCATTGGGTGCGAAACCAATGCTCAATATTTGGCATGGCTTCTAACATGCTTTTTTCTAAATCCAGCAGCGGGCCATTGAGTGCGGTGGTTAAATGCGGAACCATAATCTACCTTTAATAATTAAGCTTTTTGTAGGTGCTTTGTAACCTCGATGGAACGAAGTTAAGTAAGGTTACAAAGCTACACGACTTGATGCGCCTGTGCGTCAGCGTGATAACTACTTCTTACCATGGGGCCGCTGGCGGTATTATTAAAGCCCATAGCATCGGCTTTTTGTTTTAATGTTTCAAAAATCTGAGGTTCAACGTAACGCATCACAGGGTGATGATGAATACTTGGTTGTAAATATTGCCCTAATGTGAGCATGCTTACGTTGTGTGCGCGTAAATCTTGCATCACGGCTAAAATTTCGTCATCTGTTTCACCAAGCCCCAGCATTAAGCCTGATTTTGTGGGGATATGCGGATAAATCTCGTTAAATGCCTTGAGTAAATTGAGCGAATTTTGATAATCAGAGCCGGGTCTTGCTTGTTTATAAAGTCGTGGAATCGTCTCTAGATTATGATTCATAACATCCGGCGGTGCCTTGCTTAAAATCTGCATGGCAATATCCAGGCGGCCACGGAAATCCGGCACTAGAATTTCTATTTTGATATTAGGAGACTTTGCCCGCACAGCAGCAATGCAATCTACAAAGTGTTGTGCGCCACCATCGAGTAAATCATCACGATCTACACTGGTAATCACCACGTATTTAAGTTGCATTTGCGCAATGGTGCGGGCTAGGTTTTCTGGCTCATTAACATCAGGTGGTAGCGGCTTGCCATGGGCTACATCGCAGAACGGGCAGCGCCGCGTACAAATGTCACCCAAAATCATAAAAGTTGCAGTGCCGCTACTAAAGCATTCGCCGATATTGGGGCAACTGGCTTCTTCGCACACGGTATGCAGATTATTGTCACGTAGCGCACGTTTTATTTCTTGATAACGTGCGCCATCGGGCGCTTTCATGCGGATCCATTCTGGTTTGCGTTGAATTGGCTGCGGAATGATTTTGATTGGAATACGCGAAGTTTTTGCCGCGTCAATTTCTTTTACTCCGGCAATTTTTTGGCTGGCAACTTTAGTGGGGGTAGCGTTTGTCATGCTTGTTTCCGTATCATGAGCCCAATGACTCATGCATGTGTTTAGGGAGTCTCGAAAACCATATTTTTTGAGGTTCCCTCTAATTTAGCGGTGAGTTTCTGTACTAACAACTCACCTAATGTTTGTGTATTTGCGGTAATGCCTAAATTTTTAGTTTGCATAACCTTCAAACCAGCGTAGCCACATGGGTCTATCGCCTCAAATGGAGTTAAATCCATCTCAACATTAAGACTTAATCCATGATAACAGCAATTATTTTTGATGCGTAAACCAAGTGACGCGATTTTAGCTATTCCAGCGTCTTTAAGTTGCACATAAACGCCAGGGGCCTCTTTTTGTGACGTGGCAATGACATCGTAATCTGCCAATAATTCTATCACCGTATTTTCTAGCAAGTTAACCAGGCCACGGATATTGAGCTTGCGCCGTGTTAAATCCAGCATCACATAAATGATGACTTGCCCCGGACCATGATAAGTGATTTTTCCACCACGATCTGTATTGATAACGGCGATATCATCACGCGCAGGCTGACGTACATTTTTACGGTTAAGGCCTAATGTATAGACTGGAGGATGTTCAGTTAGCCAGACTTCATCCGGGGTGCTACCGGTGCGCGCGGCAGTAAACGTTTGCATGGCAAGGCTGATGGCTTCAAATTCTGTAACCCCCAAGCGCCGTATTATTAAAGATTGCTGCATGACGCGCTAATAATTAGAGCGCAAATTTTACCAGCGGGTGCGCACTCAATAAGCGGTAAATGTCATCTAATTGCGCTTGAGAGGTCACGTGTACAGTGCAGGTAAGACTGATATATTTACCTGCAGAGCTGGCGCGCATTTCTACTTGCTCGGCACTGAATGCAGGCACAATGGTTTGAATGACGGCAATAATCGTGGCAGAAAATGACGCTTGAGTTTCCCCCATGACCTTGATAGCAAAGTCACATGGAAAATCAATTAAAGGTGGTGCGGTGTGTGGCTCTATATTAGTCATGCGTGTTCACCATCATTTTTTAAAAAGCATTGGTACACTAAACATACCAAAAGCGTGCTTACTTTTGGTATGTGTGGGCAAAATAGTTTATTGAAAAAGAAGTTTAATAGAATCCCATGCGCGCCCAAAGATGCCCGCAGCACCAATAGACTTTACTGCAACCAGCGCACGCTCATCAATGGTTTTGCCATTGAGGGTAAATTTAACACTGCCAATCACCTGCCCTTTTTTAATAGGGGCAATCAGCGGTTGCGTGCTTGAGACCACGGCTTTAACATTGGCATATTCACCTTTGGGTAACGTGAGATACAAGTCGTTAGCAACCGTTGACGCAACCTGATTTTCGCTACCCTTCCACACTTTAAGCTGACTGATACTTTGCCCTTGCTTGTAAACTAAATTGGAGTCGAAAAACTGGAATCCGTAATTGAGCAGCTTTTGGCTTTCAGTTGCGCGCGCAGCATCGGTAGGTGCGCCTAAAACTACAGCAATACGGCGTGTAGTACTGCGTTTTGCAGTAGAAATTAAACAATAACCAGCAGATTCTGTGTGGCCCGTTTTCATACCATCAACAAAAGGATCTAACCATAGCAAGCGATTGCGATTGGGTTGTTTAATATTGTTGTAGGTATACTCTTTAACTGAATATAAACGTTTGTAATCTTCAGGAAAATCATGAATCAACGCGGTGGCCAAAATCGACAGATCCTCGGCAGTCGTATAATGTTCCACATCGGGCAGGCCGGTAGCGTTCATATAATGCGTGTTTTTCATGCCTAAGCGTTGCGCTTCTTTATTCATCATGCCGGCAAATAGCGCCTCAGTACTGGCAATACCTTCGGCTAAGGTGATAGAGGCATCATTGCCCGAAGCAATAATCATGCCGTGCAAAAGCTCATCTACCGTGACAGGTTTATTAGGCTCGATAAACATTCTAGAACCTTCAGCTTTCCATGCAGCTTCGCTCACAGGTAATGTTTGGTTAAGCGTCAAGTGACCATTTTTAACGGCCTTAAAGCTTAAATAAGCAGTCATTATTTTGGTTAATGAGGCTGGCTCAACACGCATGCTGCCATTTTGGGTAGCAATAACATGCCCGCTATTAAAGTCTTTAAGTAAGTACGCTTTGACTGCCAAATCTGGTGGTGGTGCAATTTGCGCAGTAGTGGCATGCGCAAACTGGCTAAAAAGTAAGGAAACGGCTAGCGTGCTTGCAGCAACACCGCTGATAAAAGAGTTCAGATATAGGGGTTTAATAATAGTTTGCATGGAATCTTATATAAGTAATTACTGATTGGTAACGATTGCGGAAATGTTTAATTGTTTACGCACTTTGCCGGCAGTAGCATCTGCCTCTTTTCTGGTATCAAAAGGACCTATTTTGACACGGTACAAGCCATTATTATACACGTTAGCAACCGCGGCATTGCCGCCAATATCTAGGCCCATAATTTTCTTTTGCAACAATTCACCATTGCCCTCATTTTTAAAAGCGCCAACTTGCACATAATAACTAGCTGACTTTGCGTCTAGCCTATTGTTGGCAACTACTTGATCTGCGCCGTTGCTATTGGCGGTCTCGAGCGTTATTGCTGGTGATTTTTCAGCGGACAAAGAACTGGTTACGGCGTTATTCGCTACCTCTATATTGCGATTGCTAATAGTGTTACGCATCGCTTCAGCGCTGGTGTCAATCGCCTCTACTTTTACCAAACCGCTACCTTGCGCGATAAGACGCAACTGATAAGCGGCAGCATAAGATAAATCTATCAACCGCTCATGCTTAAAGGGGCCGCGATCATTGATGCGCACTACTACAGATTTTCCGTTTTCAGGATTGGTCACTTTGACGTAACTGGGGATAGGTAACGTGGTGTGTGCACCTGTCATGGCATACATATCATAAATTTCACCACTGGATGTTTTTTGGCCGTGGTAACGTTTGCCATACCATGAAGCCATACCTTGCTTTACATAAGGTGCGTAGCTTGTCATCGGGGTGTATTTTTGACCTAAAGCAGAATACGGTCTATTGGCACGTGTGAGCGGTTTTTCTGTTTTAAGTGTTGCGCTGGGAATAAGATCAATATCTGCAGGCGCATTGTCGCCCGGGCCATCATCTAAATAATAACCGCCTTTTGTTACGGTAGCTTGTGTGCTTGGTGCGGGGCTATTTTGCTTTTGCATGGGCTTTCCACCACATGCAACCAAAAGCGTGATACATAGGATGACAAGGCCTTGCTGAAAATGAATCATTTAGTAACCTCCATTTAAGTTGGGTTAGGTGGCGACCAGTTTTTTATGGGTGTGTATGCTCATCAATATGCCAAAACTTAAACACAACATCACCATGGAAGTGCCACCATAGCTAATTAAAGGCAACGGTACGCCAACCACAGGTAAAATGCCGCTCACCATACCCATATTTACAAACGCGTAAGTGAAAAAAGTCAAGGTAATGCTACCCGCCAACAACCGGGAAAAAGTACTTTGCGCCTGTGAGGCAATCACCAGCCCGCGAATGATAATCAGACTAAAAAGACCCAGCAACATCATATTACCTAAAAATCCAAATTCTTCGCTAAATACGGCAAAAATAAAATCTGTGGTGCGTTCAGGTAAAAAATCAAGTTGTGTTTGCGTGCCATTTAACCAACCCTTACCCGCAGATCCACCCGAGCCGATGGCGATAATCGCTTGTATAGTATGGTAGCCAGAGCCAAGCGGGTCTTGGGTTGGGTCAAACAATATCTCTATGCGGCGGCGCTGATAATCATGCAGCATCGACCAAAAAACAGGGGTGAGACTAGCAAGTAAAGTGGTGACGCCTAATAAAAATTTCCAATTCAAACCTGCTAAAAATAGAATAAAAAACCCGGAGGCCGCAATGAGTAAAGATGTGCCCAAATCAGGTTGCTTCATAATGAGTGCAACCGGTATGGCTAGTAGCAAACCAGCAAATGCAAAATGGCTAGGTTTGGGCTTACCTTCGCGCTTAGCAAAATACCAGGCGAGCATCATTGGTAGTGCAATACGCATAATCTCTGAAGGCTGAATGTGAATAATGCCGACATTTAGCCAGCGCCGCGCACCGTGGCTAATGGTGCCAAACAGAGCAACACCAATCAGTAGTGTAACACCCAGCAAATAGAGCGGTAGCGCAATGCGTTCTAATTGGTTAGGCGGAATATTTGCAACCAACCACAGCACGCTGAGCGCCACCGCAATATTAATACCGTGTGCATAGACACGTTCAAAACTTTGACCAGATGCACTGTACAGTATGAATAAACTCGCCAATAACGTAAACAACAAGCAGGCCATTAAGAATGCATCAATATGCATAACGAAGCGATGGAATAATCGGCTAATCATACAACTCCTCTTCTGGCACGAGTGGCGGTGTGGTCGTAGCCGCGTTACCGGTCGCGTTAATTGGTATTTTAACGTCTATTTTTGCGGCTTCTGCAATTGGCAATTTACCCAGCAAGTAATAATCCATGACTTTTCTGGCAATTGGCCCCGCCGCAGAGCCCCCATGGCCGCCGTTTTCTACAACCACGGCTAAAGCAATTTGAGGGTCTTCCGCGGGTGCAAAAGCAATAAATAAAGCGTGGTCACGATGGCGCTCGTTAATAGTATGTTCGTTGTATTTTTCATTCTGCCTAATGCCAATCACTTGTGCCGTACCCGTTTTAGCCGCGATGCTGTAACCTGCATTGGCACCGATACTGGCTGCCGTGCCGCCAGGCAACGTCACATCAACCATGCCGCGCCGTACAATATCCATATTGTCTGGATTCAGCGTTATTGTATCTTGTACCACGGGTGGCAAAATGTGGCGCTTGCCTGTGAGTGAGTTTTGAATTTGAGCAACCAAATGTGGCTTCATAGCAACACCATTGTTGGCCAAAATAGCGGTCGCTTGCGCTAACTGCAACGGGGTAACCAAGGTGTAGCCTTGACCTATGCCAACAATCACAGTTTCACCTGGATACCAGGGTTGCTTAAAGCGTCGCATTTTCCACTCCGGAGTTGGCAGTAGACCCTCAATTTCACCCTTGATATCAAAGTCACTTTTTCTACCAAAACCAAAGTGGCGCACAAACGAGGTGAGTTTTTCGATGCCTAGCTCCATGGCTAAACCATAAAAAAATGTATCGCAAGAAATGGTAATGGCACGCTGCATGTCAACAATACCATGTCCGCTTGGTTTCCAGTCTCGATAGCGATGACGGCTATTGGGCAAGCTAAAGTAACCGGCATCATGAATAGCAAATGGTGGTGTACGTTTACCGGCCTCTAGCCCGGCAAGGGCTACAAACGGCTTAAAGGTAGAACCTGGGGGATAAATGCCACGCAGTGGGCGGTTGATTAGCGGCTTATCCAGAGAATCATTGAGTAACTTCCAGTTCTCAGTATCAATACCGCCAACAAACAGATTCGGATCAAAGGTTGGCTGGCTCACATAACTTAATACTTCGCCAGTTTTAGGGTTGATGGCAACAAGCGCGCCGCGGCGATCACCAAATGCGGTTTCGGCAATTTCCTGCAACTTGCTATCTGCCGACAAAATCAGGTTGTCACCCGGTATCGGCGCGTTGCTTGATAGCACGCGTACGGCGTGGCCATCGGCATCGACTTCAACCTGCTGGAAACCCGTGGTGCCATGCAATTGATTTTCATAAAACTGCTCTAAACCGCTTTTGCCAATATGATCAGAGCCTTTATAGTTGGAAAGGTCATCAGATTTTTCAAGGTTGGCTAAATCTTTATCGTTAATGCGTCCGATATAGCCCACCATGTGTGAGCCAAGCTTACCTAATGGATAATGCCTAAATAGGCGCGATTTGATTTCAACGCCTGGAAAGCGGTAATGATTCACGGCAAATTTAGCCGCTTCAACTTCATTAAGATGCGTGCGGATAGGCACACTTTCGAAATTACGGCTTTCTTGCCGCAGTTTATTAAAGCGTTTGCGGTCAAGCGGGCTTATTTCAACAAACTGGCTAATTTCGGCGATAGTGGCTTCAAGGTCTTTAATTTTTGCAGGGGTTATTTCCAGCGTATAAACAAAAAAATTGTGGGCGAGCACTACCCCACTTTTATCCAGAATTAAGCCGCGATTGGGTGCAATGGGGATGAGTGAAATACGGTTGTTTTCAGCCAGCGTTTGGTAATGGTTATATTGCTTTACTTGCAGGTAATAAAAGCGGGAGGCAAGTAGCGCGAATAGGCTTAACACCACTAATGCGGTAAATCCTAAACGTAGCCTGAAATAATACTGCTCGTGCAGGTAGTTTCTAAGTTCTGCCCCCATACTTACATTACCCGCGAGAATGCTTGCCAGTGTTTAATCCCAGCATGACCGCAAGTTGCCAGATTAAAATACCGGTGATGCTTGGTAAAAAATAAGCCCAGCCCAGCCACTCATTACCAGCAAAGGTTTTGAGTACAAGTAAAACAATCTGTGAAAGCACTAGCAATAAAAAGACATAAACCAATTGTTGCGTGTTGTTAAATAGCACCAGGCGACGCTGATACACCACTGCCACAAAAGTAGTCACTGTATATGCGAGCGCATATTGACCAAAGACACCACCCGTTGCCAAGTCAACCAGCAGCCCCACAAACCATGCAGTACCCACGTTGCATTGGTTTGGCGCACGCAGCAACCAATAGATAATGACCAGTAGCATAAAATCTGGGCGCAAACTAAGCGCGATACCGGACCACGGCACAAGCAGGCCGATAAATGCGAATAATAGCGAAAGGTATATAAATTTAAGCTGGCTATTATGCATGCGGTTTGTTGGCGTTGTCAGGTTGAGGTTTAGTTGAGTTTTGCTGTTGCTTGGGCTGTTTTAGCTTTTGAGGCTGAGTTTTTTCGGCATTATTTTTCTTGTCACTCGTCTGCGAAGGCGGATTGTTATTGACTATATCAACTTGAGGCGTGCGCACTAAAAGCACCTGCCGATGTTTTTCTATGCCCCCTGTTGGCTCGCAGACAATTTGTGCAAAAGGCGAGCCTGGGCTCACTTTTATATCTGTCACCGTAGCAACGGCAAGTCCTACCGGATACACCCCATCAATACCGGACGTGACCAATTTATCGCCGCGCTTAATATCGACATTAGCGGGTAAGTATGGTAAATCCAGAGTGTTATCACGACCGTGTCCAAAGGCAATCGCACGCAAACCATTGCGCTCCACTTGAATCGGTATCGCGAGCGACTTGTCGGTAATCAGCGTGACCTCGCTAGTTGACGGGTAGGTACGGGTGACCTGACCAATCACGCCCGCCGCATCAACCACCGCCGCGCCAGCTGATACTTCATGATTGGAACCACGGTTGACGATAATTTTTTTAGTAAAAGGGTCGCGGCCGACATGCAGAATCTCGGCTAATGCAGTGCTTTCAACCAACGTTTGATTGGTTTGCAACAAATCACGGAGATTTGCATTTTCAAGCATGAGCATGTTGAGTTGCTGTAGCGCAACATCTTGCTTTAAAGCTTGTTTTTTTAACTGTTCGTTTTCGTTTAATAAGCGATGATGGGTTGAAAAATACTCATTTGTAAACTGATAAAGCTGAGATGGTGCATTAGCAATCAATTGCAAAGGGTGCAATAGCACCATCAGGTTTTCACGCACGGTTGCAAGATATTGCAACCGTGCGTCAGTTGCAATGAGGGTCAAAGATAAGGTGGCAAAAAAAACCAGTCGTGCGAAAGGACTTGGGCCGCGCGCAAAGAATGCCGGGGCCTGCTGTTGCTCAAGATTTTGATGAAAGCCTTGCACCATTATTCGTTATATCGACCTTTTAGTATGACGTGAATTATGTAGCACCGAGTGGTTAATTAAGAAATTAGGCCGTATCTAACGGCCTAATTTCTTAAGGGCACCTCTATTAAGTCAACTTCCGTCGCCATACTGCGTTACTCGTAAAAAATTATTCCTTACATATCAACCATATGCTGCGTCACAATTTTTTACTCGCGCCTTGTCTGGCTTTGCAACTTGACTTAATAGAGGTGCCCTAAATACTATCCATTATTGGGCGCGAACCCAATGAGCGCTTTTAACAACCATTTTTATAAAGACACGCTCAAATGTGTATTCAAAATGTTAATTCGGGCTTTCCAGCTTACTCGTAAGCAAAAATGCTTGCTAACTTATCCATATCTTCTAACGCGCGTCCACAGCCACGCGCCACGCAGGTGAGCGGATCTTCTGCAACAATAACGGGCAAGCCTGTTTCTTCTACCAACAATCGATCCAAGTCGCGCAATAAAGCGCCGCCGCCGGTGAGCACCATGCCTTTTTCAGCGATGTCTGCACCTAATTCAGGTGGCGTTTGTTCAAGCGCTGATTTTACCGCACCGACAATTGCATTAAGCGGTTCGGTGAGCGCTTCTAAAATTTCATTGCTAGAAATTGTAAACTTACGTGGCAAGCCTTCTGCAAGATTGCGACCGGTGACTTCCATCTCTAATACTGCAGAGCCAGGGAAAGCAGAGCCGATGGTTTTTTTGATATTTTCAGCCGTAGGCTCTGAAATTTGCATGCCATAATTGCGGCGAATGTAATCAATAATCGCCTGATCAAATTTATCACCGCCCACGCGCTCAGATTTTGCGTAAACAATTCCGCCCAATGAAATAACGCCAACCTCAGTTGTACCACCACCAATATCCACTACCATTGAACCTGTGGCCTCAGCTACCGGCATGCCTGCGCCAATCGCTGCCGCCATCGGCTCTTCGATTAAAAATACTTGCTTAGCGCCGGCACGCTCTGCGGACTCTTTAATAGCACGACGTTCAACCTGAGTAGAACCAACCGGAACGCAAATAATGATGCGTGGGCTAGGCGCAAACCAGCGTGAGTCATGTACACGGCGGATAAAGTATTTGAGCATTTGCTCGGTAATTGTAAAGTCGGCAATTACGCCATCCTTCATCGGGCGAATAGCCTGAATATTAGCAGGCGCACGCCCAAGCATGCCTTTGGCTTCAGCGCCAACGGCGAGCAGAATTTTTTTGCCGTTAGGGCCACCTTCAAGGCGGATTGCCACGACTGAAGGCTCATCTAAAACAATGCCTTTGCCGCGCGCGTAAATAAGGGTGTTTGCGGTACCTAAGTCAATCGCAAGATCATTTGAAAAATAACTACTGATAGAACCGAACATTATGTTTTTCCTGTGGTGTGGTACTGATGTTTTTGCTAGGTTTTTACAACTTGCTCACTTAATCATTATTACCCGATTAAGGTGCACATAAAATCAGGGTATAATACCGCATATCTTGTTGAAAATTAAGCGTTGATTGCAACTTAATTTATAAAACAAAAAGCATCAAACAAAAGTCATCTGTAAATGTTGACGATAAGTTGACCCCCATTATATTTTGGATTAAAGAAGCATGGCACTGAGCATTGAGGATATAAAAAAAATAGCACATCTCGCCCGCATAGAAGTAAGCGAGAATGAAGCCGCAGCAACGCTAACTAAGCTGACCGGCATTTTAGGGTTAATTGAGCAAATGCAGGCGGTTAATACCGCTGGCATTGTGCCGATGTCTCACTCTCAGGATTTGGCGCAACGCCTGCGTGAAGATGTCGTGACCAAAACTAATCAGCGGGACGAGTTTCAAAAAATCGCGCCTGTCATTGGCAATGGCGCGACAGAAAAAGCAGTATCCCACGGCCTTTATCTTGTCCCTCAAGTAATCGAGTAATTGTAATATGACCAATAGTAGCCTAACTAACTCCAGCTTAATTCAGCTTAGCCAAATGCTAGCTAACAAAGCAATCTCCAGTGTTGAATTAACGCAAACGTTTCTTAACCGTATTGATGCGCTTAATCCTGCTATCAATGCTTACATCGCTTTAGATAAAGACAAAACCCTTGCCCAAGCCAAAGCGGCAGATGTACGCATCGCGGCAGGGAATGCCGAGCCTTTAACCGGCATTCCCATTGCGCAAAAAGATATTTTCTGCGCTAAAGACTGGCAAACCACCTGCGGCTCTAAAATGCTGGCGAATTTTATTGCGCCTTATGATGCGCATGTGATTACGCAATTTAACGCAGCAGGTGCCGTGAACTTGGGCAAAACCAATATGGATGAATTCGCCATGGGCTCATCTAACGAGACCTCATACTTTGGCGGCGTTAAAAACCCATGGGATTTTGATCGCGTGCCAGGTGGCAGTAGTGGCGGCAGTGCCGCTGCGGTGGCGGCGAGGTTATGTGCAGCAGCAACGGGCACGGACACTGGCGGCTCAATACGCCAACCGGCTTCACTTTGCGGCTTTACCGGCTTAAAACCAACTTATGGCGTGGTGTCGCGTTACGGCATGATTGCCTTTGCCTCAAGCCTGGACCAAGCAGGCCCTATGGCAAAGTCAGCAGAAGACTGCGCGCTGATGATGAACGTGATGGCGGGGTTTGATGAGCGCGATTCCACTAGCTTGAATCGTGCAAAAGAAGACTACACGCGTGAGCTAGCAAAACCATTGCATGGATTAAAAATAGGCTTACCCAAGGAGTATTTTGCTCAAGGTTTGGATGACAACGTCGCCACTGTAATTGAAGCTGCTATTGCGGAATACAAAAAACTGGGCGCGGAAATTGTAGAAATATCCCTGCCTAATACAGGATTATCTATCCCTGTTTATTACGTGTTAGCACCAGCGGAAGCTTCTAGCAACTTATCGCGCTACGATGGTGTGCGCTATGGGCACCGTGCGGCGGAATATACCGACTTGATGGACATGTATAACAAAAGCCGCGCTGAAGGTTTTGGCGCAGAAGTTAAACGCCGTATTTTAATTGGTACTTATGTGTTGAGTGCCGGCTACTATGATGCCTACTACCTCAAGGCGCAACAAATTCGCCGTTTAATCGCGCAAGATTTTGTTGAAGCTTTCAAACAATGTGATGTGATTATGGGGCCAGCCGCACCATCAACCGCTTTTAAAGCGGGTGAAAAAGTGGATGACCCAGTGGCCATGTATCTGCAAGATATTTACACTATTTCAACCAACTTGGCTGGCTTGCCTGGCATGAGCGTGCCTGCCGGGTTTAGCAATGGACTACCTGTTGGCTTGCAAATTATCGGGAATTATTTTGATGAAGCGCGCATGTTGAATGTAGCGCATCAATATCAACAAGTGACAGATTGGCACACGCAAATGCCTGAGTTAACAATGCCAAAGGATATTGCATAATGGAATGGGAAGTCGTTATTGGGTTGGAAACACACACCCAACTGCAAACAAACACAAAAATATTTTCGGGCGCCTCTATCAAATATGGAGCAAAACCTAATACGCAAGCCTGCGAGGTAAGCATTGCCTTACCCGGGGTGTTGCCAGTGTTGAATAAAGAGGCTGTTAATTGTGCGATTAAATTTGGCCTTGCCATCAATGCCGAAATTGCACCACGCTCTGTGTTCGCGCGTAAAAATTACTTTTACCCAGATTTGCCCAAAGGCTACCAAATCAGCCAATTTGAGTTACCGGTAGTAGGTAAAGGGGCTGTCACGATACAAGTGCCTGCTGTGGGTAAAAATCCAGCGTATGAAAAAGTTGTCAACATTACCCGCGCACATTTAGAAGAAGATGCTGGCAAATCTGTTCATGGCGCGGTTGAAGGCATGAGCGGCATTGATCTTAACCGTGCTGGCACGCCGTTATTAGAAATCGTAACCGAGCCTGACATGCGTTCAGCCGCTGAAGCGGTGGCTTATGCAAAAAAACTGCATGAGCTAGTGCAGTGGATTGGCATTTGTGATGGCAACATGCAAGAAGGTAGCTTTAGATGTGACGTAAACGTTTCTGTACGCAAAAAAGGCAGTGATAGATTAGGTACGCGTCGTGAGATTAAAAACCTTAACTCATTCAAATTTATGACGCAGGCAATTGAGTATGAGACCCGCTGGCAAATTGAAACCTTGGAAGACGGCGGCACCATTCATCAGGCTACGGTATTGTTTAACCCCGATACTGGCGAAACACGTGCCATGCGCAGCAAAGAAGAAGCCAACGATTATCGCTATTTTCCAGACCCCGATTTATTGCCTTTAGAAATCACCGAGGCAGATAAAGCGCGCATACAAGCACAAATGCCTGAGTTGCCGGAGGCGATGAAGGCAAGGTTTGAAGCACAATTTGGCTTAACCGGCTATGACGCGGCATCGCTCACGGCAAGCCGTGAACTTGCTAATTACTTTGTGGCAACGGTAGATAAAGGCGCAGAAGCTAAGCCCGCGGCCAACTGGGTGATGGGTGCTATTTCAGCCAAGCTCAATGCAGAAGAAAAACCGCTGGCAGATTCACCTGTAGGTGCTGAGCAGCTGGCAAGCTTACTTAAACGTATTGCAGACAACACCATTTCAAACAATGCCGCCAAGCAAGTGTTTGAGGCAATGTGGAATGGTGAAGGCGAAGTTGATGCGATTATCGAAGCCAAAGGCTTAAAACAGGTTTCTGATACTGGCGCGATTGAAGCTATCATTGATGAAGTGCTGGCGGCTAATGCTGCCATGGTTGAAGAGTTCAAAGCTGGTAAAGAAAAAGCGTTTAATGCACTGGTAGGACAAGCGATGAAAGCCTCAAAAGGCAAGGCCAACCCAGCGCAAGTGAATGAGTTGTTGAAGAAAAAACTTACGGCTTAACGAGTTTAAGCAATTTTCGCTAACAATTTAGTTAGTCCCGTTCGTTAATTTAAGGGCACCTCTATTAATTCAAGTTGCTAAGCCAGACAAGGCGCGAGTAAAAAATTATGACGCAGCATATATCTGATATGTAAGGAATAATTTTTTGTGAGCAACGCAGTATCGCGACGGAAATTGAATTAATAGAGGTGCCCTTAAGGCGCTACCCCTTCACGTTGATGTTTGAGTGAAAGGTAGCGCTTTTTATCTGCATCAAAACGTTTGCGCGTATTTTCAATCGTTTGTTTTCTGTCACTAATACGCTGGTTTATTTTGCCAACCTCTGCCTGATTTTCTGAAATATCGGCAGTTAAATCATCAGGGATTGGGGCTTTCCTTTTAGCCAGACTATCTGCCAATCTTTGATTTTCGGCTAGCTGTTTTTGGTTGCTTATTTTTTCTTGATTCAAGTTTTCAAGTGCAATTAAATCAAGCTGTATATTGCGGTCGCGCGCCAAGTCAATTTCATCAGCATTAGTAAACGCGCCAAGCAAGGCTTTATCTTTTTTATCCTGCTCTAATTTTGCAAAATCCAAAGCTTGCTCTTGGTTGTTAATGGGTTTGTTACGTTTAACGGTAATTCCCTGCCGATTCATAATCGAGCTTTCGCGGTCGGAATACTGAGGCGGAACGCTATCACCGTAATGCGTCGCCCCTTTCTCATCTTTCCATTTAACGATGCGACTTTTATCTTCAGCATGTGCCGATTGAATAAAACTTAGCCATAAACATAGCACGAAGCATGCCCATACTTGCATGGCCAGATTGCTTCGCTTGTGATAAGCGATGCAACGTGGCGGTTCAATCATTGTCTTTGGCAAGGGCAACATTGTTTTGTTTTAGCGCTTTCATGATGTTGAGTGCTGGTCAAGGTTAATTCACGCCATAACTTTGGCGATACAACTCAACCGCATGCAAGTTCTGCGCCATCTCTTGCTTACTCTTTAAGTAATGTAATAAATCATTTAAATTTGTGATGGCGCAAACAGGAATATGATTGTTCTTTACCACCTCTTGCACGGCGGATAACTCACCTAGCCCTTTTTCTTGTCGATCAATGGCAATTGCCACGCCACACGCATTAGCGCCATTGGCGGCGATAAGCGCTACGGATTCACGCACTGATGTGCCTGCCGAAATAACATCATCAATGATGAGTACTCGACCTTTTAACGGACTGCCGACAATTACGCCACCCTCGCCATGATCTTTAGCCTCTTTGCGGTTATATGCGTAAGGGTAATTGTGACCAATTTTGGCAAACGCGATGGCGATACTTGCCACTAATGTAATGCCTTTATAGGCTGGGCCAAATAGCATATCAAACTCAATGCCCGAGTTTTTAATGGCTTTGGCATAAAATTCACCCAGCTTCATCAAGCTCATGCCATCATTAAATAAACCGGCGTTAAAAAAATACGGACTTAGGCGGCCTGCCTTGGTTTTAAATTCTCCAAAGCATAAAACCTCTTTTTCCACTGCAAATGCGATAAACTCTTGTCTGAAATTGTCTTGTGGTTGAGTCATATTGTTTTATCTATCTCTATGTTAATCAGGATTAAAGTTTTGAAGATTATATCGCTAAATTTAAATGGCATACGTTCAGCAGCCAACAAAGGTCTTTACGCATGGCTTAAAACACAAAATGCAGACGTTGTTTGCATGCAGGAAATCAAGGCACAAGTGTCTGACATGACGACACAGATGTTAAATCCGGAAGGGTATTTTGGCTATTTTCACTACGCTGAAAAAAAAGGCTATAGCGGTGTTGGCATTTATTCAAAGGCTCAGCCCGATGCCATTATTGAAGGGCTGGGCATTAGCGATATAGATAGCGAGGGGCGCTATATTGAGGCAAGATTTGGCAATTTAAGCGTGGTGTCACTATATCTGCCTTCAGGTTCTAGTGGTGAAGAACGACAGGCGTTTAAATTTAGTGTGATGGATCGTTTTATGCCGCACTTAGCTGCATTAAAACAAAGTGGGCGTGATGTAGTCATTTGCGGCGACTGGAACATTGCGCACCAAGACATTGATCTTAAAAACTATAAAGGCAATCGTAAAAATTCAGGATTTTTGCCAGAAGAGCGTGCCTGGCTTACTACCTTGTTTGAGCAAACCGGCTGGGTTGATGTATATCGCAAGTTACACCCGGATACGACAGATGCTAGCTACACATGGTGGAGTAATCGCGGTCAGGCTTGGGCGAAAAATGTGGGGTGGCGCATTGACTATCAAATTGCCACGCCTGAGTTTGCCAATAAGGCGCTTGCAACCAGCATTTATAAAGATGAGCGATTTAGCGACCATGCACCGTTAATAGTGGAATATGCATAGCTTAGTAATGCCGCTATTTGACGCTTATTTAATCGTATTTTCACCGCAGGCAAAGGCATTAGTTAAAATGTTTAGCCTATCAATAAGTTAGCACAGATAATGTTTATTAGAATACAACGTATGCAACGCCTAATCGCCGTTTTGTTTTTAGGCTTTGCCTCAGGGTTGCCGCTTGCGCTGACGGGGCAGGCCATGCAGGCTTGGTTGACCATGGATGGCATCGCCATTGCCACCATTGGCTTTTTAGCGCTGGTAGGCATGCCATATACCTTTAAATTTTTATGGGCGCCGCTAATGGACCGTTTCGAGCCGCCTTGGTTAGGCAGGCGTCGTGGTTGGTTAGTGCTTACTCAATTAACATTAGCTGCCGTTATTTATTTTTTATCGACGCTCAACTTTGGTAGCAGCCCTAAAATTTTTGCCTTGATTGCACTGCTGGTAGCCTTCACATCCGCTTCACAAGACGTGGTGATTGATGCCTATCGCACCGACTTACTCAAAGAAAATGAGCGCGGCATTGGCGCTTCAATGTCGGTGCTGGGTTACCGCATTGGGATGATTTTGTCGGGCGGTATAGCCTTGATCTGGGCCGACCAGTGGCAAAGCTGGAATCGCGTATATGCCGTAATGGCCGGGTTGATGCTGGTTGCAGCGGCATTTTCACTGCTATTTTTACCCAGTGTCAAAAGCGACGTTAGACCGCTGCACTCTGACCCTAAAAAAGAATTATTGGGTTTTGTGGCTTTAATTGCTGGGGTATTTGTCGGCGCTTATTGCATCCGGCAGATCTTTATCTTAGCGGGCGTCAATTTAGATGAAGCAAACAAATGGATGCAGCTTTTTTATGTGCTAACCAGCATCGGTGTGGCCCTACCCTTGGGTCTGGCCGCCGCAAAAATTGTGGGGTTTGCCACTTTAAACCAATCTTTATCCAGCTACTTTAACCAAAAAAGTGCGTGGGCATTTTTAATTCTGATTATTTTATACAAGCTTGGCGATGCCTTTGCCGGCAGTTTATTAACGCCATTCTTGTTAAAAGGCATGTTATATAGTCAGATTGAGGTCGGTATTGTAAATAAAATGCTGGGTATTTGGCTCACCATTATTGGCGCATTTATTGCGGGCTTGTTGATGATACGTATTACACTTTTTCAGGCACTGATGAGTTTTGGCATATTACAGCTAGTCTCGAATTTTGGATTTTATGCCCTCGCCTTGCTTGGCAAAGGGGCGTGGGGTAGTTTTATGCTGATGCCATTTGATATTGGTTTTGTATCCATCGCCAGTCCCACGCAAATAGACAACTTATTATTAAGTGCGATAGCGCTAGAAAACATTACCAGTGGCATGGGCACTGCCGCTTTTGTCGCATTGTTAATGAGTCTTTGCAACAATCAATTCAGTGCGACGCATTATGCTTTGCTATCCGCACTGGCCTCAGTGGGGCGTATTTATGTAAGCCCTATATCCGGCGTGCTCTCAGAAACTATCGGCTGGGAAAGCTTCTTTCTATTCTCGGCTGCGGTAGCGCTGCCAGGATTGATTATGCTGTGGTGGATGCGCCTAGCCATAAAAAAAATTGGGCACGATCCATTAGAATCTTAAGAAAGCACTTCATGCGTGAGCGAGTGGGATGAAGTGCTTCTTTAACTTGATATAAAGAACGTGGCTGTATGTAGCGCTTTTTTAAAAGCCATCCGACATCTCTACTCAGCGCTGAGTCATGTTTGCAATAGTTAATGCTGTTGGGCTTTTAATCGATACATCGCCAAGCTGCCTAGTAAATTGGGTAAAAAGCTGACTTCTTTACCATCGGTAATTACGCGGCGTTCTAATATATCAATATTGTGATTTTTACAAAATTCATCAAAATCATTGATGGTGCACAGGTGTACATTGGGAGTATCGTACCACTGATACGGCAACGCTTTTGAAACCGGCATGTGCCCAGCGGTGATTTGCGCACGGCTACGCCAATAACCGAAGTTGGGAAAAGTAACAATAATCTCCTGCCCGACACGGAGCATTTCCAGCACAATTTCTTCAGTATTGTGCATAGCTTGCAAGGTTTGCGACAGAATAACCGTATTGAACGATTGATCTTCAAAGCCCGACAATCCGTCTTCTAAATCCATTTGAATGACGTTGGTGCCATTTTTCAAGCAGGCTAGCAGGTTGGCGTCATCTTTTTCGACGCCGTAACCTTTTACCTCCAGTGAACCGCGTAAAAATTGCAATAACTCACCATTAGCACAACCTAAATCTAGCACTTTCGAGCCGAATTTAACCCAATTTGCGATTATTGCAAAATCTTGACGAAATTCATTAATTGAATTTGTAATTTTTACATTATTTTGCATGACCGCACCCCGTGTCAATGTTGCTTAAGTAGGTACGCAAAATTGCATGATAATGCGCATCCGGCATTAAAAACGCGTCATGACCATGTGCGGCTGTCACTTCAGCGTAGCTCACGGTGCGCTCGTTATCGAGCAAGGCTTTGACAATTTCACGTGAGCGCGCGGGTGAAAATCGCCAATCGCTGGTGAAAGATAACACCAGAAACTGTGCCGTGACATTTTTTAACGCGGCGGTTAAATCGCCATTAAACGGCAAGGCCGGGTCGTAATAATCCAAAGCACGCGTCATGCGCAAATAGGTGTTGGCATCAAACTCGCCGGCAAATTTATCGCCTTGATAGCGTAAATATGATTCCATTTCAAACTCAACATCAAAGCCATATTTAATGGTGTCTTTGAGTTTGCGACCAAATTTTTCACCCATCGCATCATCACTCAAATAGGTGATATGTCCTAACATGCGCGCGATACGCAAGCCGCGGCGCGGCACCACGCCATGTGCGTAATAGTCACCGCCATGAAATTCAGGGTCAGTAATAATGGCTTGGCGCGCGACTTCATTAAATGCCATATTTTGCGCGGTAAGGTTAGGTGCCGCCGCAATAATCAAGGCGTGGCGTACACGTTCAGGGTAGGCAATCGTCCATTGTAGCGCTTGCATGCCGCCTAAGCTGCCGCCAATAACGGCGGCTAAATGTGTAATGCCTAAATGGTCCAATAAGCGCGCTTGCGAATCTACCCAGTCTTCTACCGTAAGAATAGGAAACGTCGAGCCCCAAGGCTTGTTAGTAGCAGGATTGATGCTTGCCGGACCAGAACTGCCATGACAGCCACCCAAGTTATTGAGCCCGATCACAAAAAACCGTTTAGTATCCAGCGGTTTGTTCGGGCCAATCAGGTTATCCCACCAGCCGGGGTACTTGTCACTTTTTAGGTATTTCCCCGCCACATGATGATTGCCTGAAAGCGCATGGCAAATGATGACTGCGTTGGATTTATCCGCATTTAACGTGCCGTAGGTTTCATAGACTAAATCAAATTGCGGCAAACTCTCACCGCTTTTAAGTTTAAGCGGTGCGCTAAAGTGTGCTATTTGCGGGGCAACAATGCCAATAGAGTTATTTTCTTGCATAATTTAATTATACTATGGCTTATGGCACAAACTCACGCGCAAAATGTACAAAGCTTTGCAAATCAATGGCCGCAATTAGCAGGTGGTATTTACATTCACCCCGCCTCGACTGTTATTGGCGATGTGCATATTGGTGAAAATAGCTCAGTATGGCCTGGTGCTGTCATTCGTGGTGATGTCAATATGATTCGCATCGGCAACAATACCAATGTGCAAGATTTAAGCATGCTGCATGTGAGCCACAAATCCAGTTGGGATGCCGCAGGTGCGCCGCTTATTATCGGCGATAATGTGACGATAGGTCATAGCGTTATTTTGCATGGCTGTACGCTGGAAGATGAATGTCTGATCGGCATGGGCAGTATCGTGATGGATAAAGCAATCGTGCAGAAACACGTATTGCTCGCGGCAGGCAGTCTGGTACCAGAAGGCAAGCTGCTGGAAAGCGGTTATTTGTACGTGGGCAGACCTGCAAAGAAAGTGCGCGCTTTAACGACGGATGAGATTGCACATTTCGTGTACTCGGCAAATCATTATGTACGGCTTAAAAATCAATATTTGCAACAAACGTGATGATAACTGGGGAAGTTAAATTTGAGTTTAGGTGTCCTTTAGTCCCAATGCGTACTCACAATCAGCGGATTTTTGCCGATTGTAACGCGGTCATTGCCGCCTAAATCTTTAATGGTTTCAATGTGCGTTAACCCTATTTGTGCCATGAGATCAGCCACTTGTAGCGCTTGATGATAGCCATGCTCTAACATCAGCCAACCCTGCGGCTTAAGGTAAACTAAACAATCGTCAATAATTTTACTAATATCATCCAAGCCGTCCTCTCCTGAAGCTAAGGCAGACATTGGCTCAAAACGTAAATCGCCCTCTGTTAAATGCGCATCATTTTTCTCAATGTAGGGCGGGTTGCTCACAATTACATCAAACTTTTCGTGCTCTAGCGCAGCAAACCAATCGCTTAACATAAAATGAATGTTGCTTATATTTAAGTTTTTAGCATTTTCAACAGCAATGTTTAACGCGGCTTGTGAGGCGTCAACTGCTGTCATCTGTGTTTCAGTGCGATTGCTAGCAATTGCCAAAGCGATCGCACCGGTACCGGTACCTAAATCCAGGATTCTTTCAGCTGTTAAGGGTGAGATTTTGGCTAACGCTGCTTCTACCAATGTTTCAGTATCTGGGCGTGGAATGAGTGTGTCGGGTGTTGTTTTAAGTTTGAGCCCATAAAACTCGCGATAACCTAAAATATAAGCCATGGGCTCGCCTAGTAAGCGACGATTTAATAATGATGCGAAGTCTGCATGAATATCAGGCCGCAGGGCATCGTTTGCATGCGCAATCAACCACGCCCGATTTACGTTGAGCACATGCTGCATTAACAGTTGTACCTCAAGTTTCGCTTCGTTTGCTGCTACCCATTGCGCGAGTGCGGCCTGCGCTTCAAGTAGCGCTTCATGAATAGTCATTTTAAAAGACTTTAGTTGTCTTCACCCAAACTCGCCAACAAGTCAGCCTGATGTTCAGCGGATAACGCGCCGATCAATTCGTCCATGTCACCCTCAGTAATCGCATCGATTTTGTACAGCGTGAGGTTAATGCGGTGATCGGTAATGCGGCCTTGTGGGTAATTGTAGGTACGAATACGCTCACTGCGGTCACCGCTACCAATTAAGCTTTTGCGCTCACTGGCAATTTTGCTTTGCTGCTCATCGACTTGTTTGGCTTTAATGCGCGCCGCCAACACGGCAAAGGCTTGAGCTTTGTTCGCGTGTTGGCTACGGCCTTCCTGACATTCCACTACGATGCCTGTTGGTGCGTGGGTAATGCGTACGGCGGAGTCGGTTTTATTAATGTGCTGCCCACCGGCACCTGAAGCTCGATAGGTGTCGATGCGAATATCCGCCGGGTTAATCACAACATCGTTAATTTCATCGGCCTCTGGCAATACAGCCACAGTACAGGCGCTGGTGTGGATGCGGCCTTGCGTTTCTGTGTCTGGTACGCGCTGTACGCGATGGCCACCCGACTCAAATTTCAGCTTGGAATATGCGCCATAACCCTCAATTTTGGCAATAATCTCTTTGTAGCCACCCACTTCAGATTCATTGGCAGACATGATTTCGACTTTCCATTTCTGGCGTTCTGCATAGCGCGAATACATGCGGAATAAATCACCGGCAAATAAGCCGGACTCATCACCACCGGTGCCTGCACGAATTTCTAAAAAGATGTTTTTCTCATCATTCGGGTCTTTAGGCAGCAATAGTTTTTGTAGTGCACCCTCAATAGCTTCTAATTTTGCCTTGCCTGCTTCAATTTCCTCTTGTGCAAACTCCTTCATGTCAGGGTCGCTTAACATACTCTGCGCTTCTTTAATGTCAGCTTCCGCGTGTTCAAAAGCGTGATATTGCTCAACTATCGGTGTGATTTCGGCATGTTCCTGGGTAATTTTTCGATAATTATCCATGTTGTTGGTTGCACCCTCAGAGCTCATCAGGCGGTTTAATTCATCTAAACGCTCGCTCAAGGTGGCGAGTTTTTTAATCATGCTTGGTTTCATTGGCTTGGGCTTTTAATAAGGCTTAATTTGATAAAGTTGTTGCAACACGTTTTCAAGTTTGGCATGTTCATCGCCATGCGTTTGGTGCAGGGCATGGCTGGGCGCGTGTAGAAATTTATTGGTAAGCGCAATGCTCAATGCTTCCAGCGCTTTTTCAGGATTTTCACCTTTTTGCAACATTTTTAGCGCTTTTTCAAACTCGGCTTTTCGCATGGCATCCACTTGGTCGCGCAAGGCTTTAATTGTTGGCACAGCTTCACGCTTTTTAAACCACTGCATAAAGCCTTCCACGCGCGTGGTTACAATTATTTCAGCTTCAACCGCGGCTGACTGACGGTTTTCCATGCCATCAGATACCACTTGCGCTAAATCGTCCACGGTGTATAAAAATACGTCGTCCAGTTCGGCCACCTCATGCTCAATGTCACGCGGAACGGCTAAATCCACCATAAAAATCGGGCGATGGCGGCGTGTTTTAAGTGCACTTTCAACCATGCCCAACCCTATAATCGGCAGTTGGCTGGCCGTAGAGGTAACAACAATATCAAAATCAGCAAAGTGCGCGGGTAAATCATTGAGCAAAATAGCTTGCGCGTTAGTGCCCTGCGTTTGAATTTTTTCTGCCAGATTGGAGCCGCGCTCAATGCTGCGGTTAGCAATCGTCACGCTTTTGGGATGTTGAGCGGCAAAGTGATCAGCGCAAAGCTCTATCATCTCACCCGCGCCTATAAATAGTACTTTTTGCTCGCTGATGTCGCCAAAAATGCGCTGTGCAAGCTTGACGGCGGCAGCGGACATCGAAATAGAATTGGCACCAATGTCGGTGTTGGTACGTACTTCTTTGGCCACCTCAAATGTGCGTTGAAACAGCCGGTGTAACAAGGTGCCTAGCGTACCTGCCTCTTGCGCAATTTTGACCGACTGTTTAAATTGCCCCAGAATTTGCGGCTCGCCCAGCACCATACTATCTAAGCCAGAGGCCACCCTAAACGCGTGTTTAACGGCTTCATCATTAGGTAGCGTGTAAATGTAAGGCGCAATCAAATCAAGATCTAGCTTGTGATATTGCGATAACCAAGCCAGTGGCTTTTGCGGGTTATCGGTGCTGCAATAAAGTTCGGTACGGTTGCAAGTAGATAAAATTGCAGCTTCGGTAGCATCGCGCGAGGTGAGCTCGCGCAAGGCACTGCCTAGATGTTCACTATTAAAAGCGACATGCTCACGAATTTGGATGGGGGCGGTGGTGTGGTTCACACCTATAACATATAACTGCATAGGTGTAATTTTGATGGATTGGCCTATGTTAAGCAAGAAGCTTCATGTTAATAGTGAAAAATCGGGTTAAAATAACGCTTTACCCTTAACTTCAATTATTTATTTGACGGACAACAGCCATGGATAAAACCTTTAGAATTGCCCCTAGTATTCTTTCTGCAAACTTTGCCAAACTTGGTCAAGAGATTGAGGATGTGATTATCTCAGGCACTGACATCGTGCATTTTGATGTGATGGATAACCACTATGTGCCTAACCTGACGATTGGCCCTTTGGTGTGTGATGCCATCCGTGAAACGTCAAAAAAAATAGGCGCGTTGATTGACGTGCATTTGATGGTAAAGCCGGTAGATCGTATTATTCCTGACTTTGCAAAAGCAGGCGCTAATATCATTACGTTCCACCCTGAGGCGTCCGAGCATATTGACCGCAGTTTGAGCTTGGTGCGTGAGTTGGGCTGTAAATCAGGCTTGGTGTTCAACCCGGCAACTTCGCTTAGCTATTTAGACCACGTGATGGATAAAGTGGATATGATTTTGTTGATGTCAGTGAACCCTGGTTTTGGCGGTCAGAAATTCATTCCAGAAACTTTAGAAAAATTGAAACTTGCTCGTGCAAGAATTGATGCTTACTATGAAAAAACAGGCCGTCAAATTTGGTTGGAAGTTGATGGCGGCGTAAATGCACAAAACATTGCAGAAATCGCGCGTGCGGGTGCAGATACATTTGTAGCAGGCTCAGCGGTGTTTGGCTCACCTAAAGACACCGACCCTAACCGTTACAATACCGTGGTGAAATCATTGCGTGATGCCTTAGCAACGGTTTAACCATTGCGAGGATTTACGATTAAAGCCGTCTTGCTTGATCTGGACGGCACTTTGGTGCACACCGCGCCAGAAATTTCGCGCGCGGCAAACAGCATGTTGGCAAAAATGAATTTGCCAACGCTGCCCCCTGTGCAAATTACGACTTACATCGGCGATGGCGCAACCACCCTGATTAAACGCTGCTTAACCGGGCGGATAGATGGAGCGCCAGAACCAGCTTTACTGACAACCGCACAAGCGTTGTTTTTTGAGTATTACGCGCAAATTGTGACAGAAAGCCAGCCTTACCCAAACGCATTGGCTGGCTTGATTTCTATCAAAAATGCGGGGTTGCGTACAGCATGTGTCACCAATAAACCAAGTAGCTTTACGTTACCTTTGTTACAAAAGTATGATTTATTGCGGCATTTTGATTTAATCGTGTCAGGCGATACTTTGCCGAGAAAAAAGCCTGAGCCTGATCAAATTTTGTACGTTTGCGAGCAATTTGGCGTTTCGGTACAAAATGTTGCCATGGTTGGCGACTCTAAAACCGATATCAGCGCGGCGCGCAGTGCTGGTTGTAGAATGTTTGCTGTGCCTTATGGTTATAATCAAGGACAACGCATTGAGGCAACTGAAGTCGATGCCCTGATTGACAACATAGGCGATGTACTAGATTTAGTACATTAACTTAGAATAGTGACTTATCCATTTTAATTTTTAAGTACTTCAACATGAAAATTAGTAACATTAAAACAAATAGTTGGCGATGGTGGCGGGTATAAATCCAAAATAAATTACCCCCTTTACCAACTTTTATTATTGTGAGAATTTTATGTTTAATACAATCAATCAAACCGAATTTAATGCTTTAGCGGCGCAGGGTTACAACCGCATTCCATTGGTACTCGAGACCTTTGCTGATCTTGATACACCATTGTCGCTTTATCTTAAGCTAGCGAATCAGCCGTTTTCATATTTACTGGAATCTGTTCAGGGCGGTGAGCGTTTTGGCCGCTACTCAATTATCGGCCTGCCTGCTAAAACGCGCATTGTGGCGCGTGGCAGGCAAGTGCAAGTGGTTGAAGGCAGTACGGTGGTAGAGGTTGTTGAAGACACCAATCCTTTAGATTTTGTTAAAAGTTACCAGGCACGTTTTAAAACACCGCCTTATGAAGGTTTGCCACGGTTTACCGGTGGTTTAGCCGGTTATTTTGGCTATGAAACCGTGCGCTATATTGAAAAGCGTTTAGCCAATACCAGCAAGCCCGATGACATTAACGTACCAGACATACTGTTGACGGTGTCTGAGGAATTGGCTGTGGTCGATAATTTAAGCGGCAAGCTTTATTTTATTGTTTATGCCGATACGGCTGAAACTGGTGCTTATGAGCATGCAAAAAATCGCTTAAGCGATTTAGCCGCTCGCTTACGCAAAACTGTCACTATTCCAGAATCTGTCGCTACGCCAAAAACAGAAGCGACTTCAGAATTTGGTGAAGAAAATTTTAAAGCGGCTGTGAAGCGTGCACAGCAATACATTTTAGATGGTGACATTATGCAGGTGGTGCTTTCACAGCGCATGTCACAAGCGTTTTCAGCGCCGCCGCTTTCGCTGTATCGTGCCTTGCGTAGCTTAAATCCATCGCCTTACATGTTTTATTACGATATGGGCGACCACCACGTAGTGGGAGCTTCACCTGAGATATTAGTCCGCCTTGAAAACGGCACGGTGACAGCGCGTCCGATTGCCGGTACCCGCCCACGTGGGGGAAATCGTGAGCAGGATATTGCCTTGGCTGAGGAGTTGCTGGCAGACCCTAAAGAGCGTGCAGAGCACGTGCAGCTGATGGATTTAGGGCGTAACGATGTGGGTCGTGTCGCGGTAACCGGTTCAGTTAAAGTCACCGACAATATGATGATTGAGCGTTATTCACACGTGATGCACATTGTGAGCAATGTTGAAGGAAAGCTCAAACCCGGCATGGATGCGATTGACGTGATTAAGGCGACCTTCCCAGCCGGCACGGTAAGCGGCGCACCAAAAGTGCGAGCCATGGAAATTATCGACGAATTAGAGCCAAGCAAACGCGGCATTTACGCAGGTGCCGTAGGTTATTTAGGCTTTAATGGTGACATGGATGTAGCGATCGCCATCAGAACCGGCGTGATTAAAAATAATAGACTGTATGTGCAAGCCGGCGCTGGCATTGTGGCTGATTCGATTCCGCAAAGTGAATGGATTGAAACGCAAAACAAAGCGCGTGCAGTGTTGCGTGCGGCAGAGCTGGTGCAAGCTGGGCTTGATATTGATGTTAAGTAGTGACTCCAAGATGCGAAGTACGAACAGCGCCAGCAACCACCTACCCTGCACGCCTAAATTGTTAGCCATTACTTTTGTTCTGGTGGCCTTAGCCTATTATATTGCGGCTAGGCTCGGGCTCATGGTGCCCTATAAAGAATCTGTTGCAACATTAATGTGGCTACCGGCCGGGATCGCCGTTGGTGCTATTATGCGCTGGGGTAACATCAGTTTACCGGCAATTTACATAGCAGCTTTATTCGCTGAGCTATCGGTCGGCCTACCTTTTTTAACATCTGTAGCAATTGCATGTACCAACACTATAGCGCCCTATCTAGCCGCTTATCTTTTAAAAAAATCCAACTTTAATCATAGCGTCATTAAGCAAAAAGATATTGCGTTGCTTATTTTTATTGCCTTGCTCGGTATGTTGGTATCAGCCACTGGCGGCGTACTTTCTTTGTATCTAAGTGGTTTAACCGCAACAGAGAATATAGGCGGAATTTGGTTTATTTGGTGGATGGGCGACAGCATCGGTGTGTTGCTCGCATTGCCGCTAGTGCTGAACGTAGGCAAAGTAAGGTTGCATGTACAGGCACACCAATACTGCCAATTATTCGCTTGGCTGATCACGTTTGTTATCGGCGAGATTGTTATTTCAACATTGGTACCCAGCCTAAATAAACAGTTCATGCTCTCTATCTTTTTGATTTTACCGATTTTAATTTGGGCTTCCATGAATTTTGGCATTGTGGGTGGCTCGCTAGTGGTGATTAGTTTATCCAGCATTGCGGTATGGTTTACTGCCCAAGGTTATGGCGCGTTTTATAGCGCAGATATGGGCGAAGGTATTTTTTCGTTGTGGACGTTTATGGTGACGCTAGTGGTGACCATGCTGTTGATTTCAGTGCTGCAATCCGAACGCAATCTTGCCGAAAAAGCCTTGCGCGACAATGACAAAAAACTGCGCGCTGTGATTGATGGTGCATTAGACGCGATTGTAAGCATCAATGATGCTGGTGAAGTGCTTGAGTTTAATCCAGCGGCAGAACGAATTTTTGGCTATACCAAAGAACAAGTATTAGGCAAGCCAATGTCTGAGATGATCATCCCTGCCCGCCTGCGAAAATTCCATGATAGTGGGCATCGGCGATATGTGGTCTCAAATGAGAAGCATATGTTTAATCAGCGCATCGAGATTACAGGCATGCGCGCAGATGGCAGTGAGTTTCCGGTCGAGCTAACGCTGGTTTCATTAAAAGAAGAAGGCTTGCCATTGGTCACTGGCTTTATGCGTGATATTTCTGTGCAAAAAAAAGCACAGCAGGAAATCGAAAACTTTGCCTATTATGATGCATTAACTAACCTGCCAAATAGACGCTTATTGGTTGATCGATTTCAGCATGCAGTGCTGATTAGCCAGCGCACAAAGACTTATTGTGCACTTATCTTTATTGATTTAGATCATTTTAAAGTATTCAATGAAACAAAAGGTCATGATGTGGGTGATCAGGTGCTGATAGAGGTTGCCAATAGAGTTCAACAGGTGATTCGGGCAGGTGACACCGTTGCGCGACTCAACGGTGATGAGTTTATTGTGATTATTGAAAACCTGAATACGCAACAAAACCTAGCATACCAGCAGGCAAGTGAAGTGACGCAAAAACTATTGGCAGAGCTCAATAAAAGCTATTCTTTTGATTTACTTGAGTTTAGTGCCGGCGCCAGTTTGGGTGTGACTTTGTTTAACGATGACCACCTTGGTTTTGAAGCGCATTTAAGACATGCGGACACTGCCATGCAGCAATCAAAAGCAGCTGGACGTAATACTTACCGGTTCTATGATCAAATCACGCAGGAACGCATAGAGAAAGTCTTTGCGATAGAAACTGCCCTCTCAGTTGCGATAAAAAATCAGGAATTTCATCTGCATTATCAGGGCATTGTTAACGCGAATAAAGCGATCATTGCCGCAGAAGTATTATTAAGGTGGACGCACCCGGTGATGGGCAATATTGGCCCTGCAGAATTTATACCGATTGCTGAAAAAAATAATCAAATTATTAAAATTGGGCACTGGGTGTTGCAGCAAGCTTGCCTACAACTCAAAGCTTGGGAAAATCACCCGCACTTAGGAAAAATTAAACTCTCAGTCAACATCAGTGCTAAACAGTTTTTATACATCAATTTTATTCAAGAATTGCGTGAAATTTTAGCCGCCACCGACATTAACCCGGATTTACTAAAACTAGAGCTTACTGAAACTGCAGTGATTGACAACATTGATGATGTGGTTAATAAAATCAATGTGTTAAAACAGATGGGAATAAGAATATCGCTGGATGATTTCGGTATAGGGCACTCTTCTTTGGTTTACCTTAAAAAGCTACCGGTGACTCAAATTAAAATAGACCAATCATTTGTGCAGGATATGCTTACAGACTCTAACGATGCCGCGATTATACAAATGATATTAGCCGTAGGTAAGACCATACACTGCGACATTGTGGCGGAGGGGGTTGAACAGTTAGCGCAGTTTGAGCAACTGAAATCATTCGGTTGCAATTATTTTCAAGGTTATTATTTTAGCAAACCAGTAGCGGTGGCTAGCTTTGAACAATTGGTAGCGCACGTAGAATAATTTTGTAATATTTAGACCGCAGAAATACTTGGCACTGCGAATACTTGAGAGCACCTCTAATAATTCAAATTTCTACCAGTTCTTGGCACCACCACCACTGTAAACTGGCTAAAGCCAGAACAGCTGTGCGATAAATCAGACAAGGCGCGAATGGAAAATTATGACGCCGCATATGTTTGATATGTAAGGAATAATTTTTTGTGAGTAACGCAGTATGACGACGAAATGGTTTAAGCAGGCAAGCCGCAAAGCGGATGCTCGCAAAGTTGAATTATTAGAGATGCCCTTGACACTAAGTCAGCGCGAGCCAATCGCCTGATTTACCGCCATGTTTTTCAAGTAATTGAATATCACTGATAGTCATGCCACGGTCGGCCGCTTTGCACATATCGTAAATTGTCAGCAAACCCACGCTCACGGCACTTAACGCCTCCATCTCCACCCCGGTTTTACCATACGTTTCAGTGGTGACGGTGCATAAAACGCTAGAGGATTCCTCAATAATATCAAAGCTCACGGCAACGCGGGTTAATGCGACTGGATGGCAAAGCGGGATTAAGTCAGCCGTCTTTTTGCTGGCCTGAATTGCCGCAATACGAGCGATGCCTAACACATCACCTTTTTTAGCATTGCCTTGCTCGATAAGTTTGAGTGTGGCTGGCAGCATGCGAATGCGACCTGCGGCGATAGCAATGCGATGTGTTTCAGCTTTATCGCCTACGTTGACCATGTGTGCCTGGCCGCCATTATCGAAGTGCGTGAGAGGTTGATTAGAATAATTCATAGTGTAAGATTTATACGGTAGTTAAAGGGTAATGATAGAGTTTAAAACATTTTTCATGAACTGAATGCCTGTAAACGTTATCATAGTAACAATGAAATTAAAATTACCAATTATTATTTTAGTGCTCGCCTCAACGCTAGCTATATCACCTGCATTTACCAATGAGTTGCCCGATTTGGGGGATGTGTCAGCAACCGTATTATCACCACTTCAAGAACAGGCGATTGCAGAGCAAATCTTGCGTCAAGTCGCGATAAGTGATGATGTGTTGCAAGATGTCGAAGTTACAGATTACCTGCAATCATTGGGTGGTAAATTAGTCGCTAATGGACCAGATAAGCGCCAAAAATTCAATTTTTTTGTGGTGCAAGATAACTCAATCAATGCGTTTGCAATGCCGGGTGGCGTTATTGGCGTACACACCGGGTTAATTTTAGGCGCAAATAGTGAATCTGAATTGGCAAGTGTACTGGGGCATGAAATTGGCCATGTAACACAGCGTCACCTAGCGCGTATGTTAGCCGCACAAAAATACGACATGTTTAAAAACCTTGCTGGCATTGCCCTAGCTTTGCTAGTTGCGCGCTCAAACCCACAGCTTGCTACAGGCGCTTTAACTACAGCATCGGCCGTGGGTGTGCAAAACCAGCTTGACTATACACGCGAGCATGAACGAGAGGCTGATCGTATTGGCTTGCAAATTTTAGATAGCGGCGGTTTTGATGTGCGCGCCATGCCTGCATTTTTTACTACGTTGCAGCGGGGCTCACGTTTTGCTGAGGGCGGCGCACCAAGTTTTTTACGCACGCATCCGCTCACTAGCGAGCGTATTGCTGATGTAGCTAACCGCGTTGAGCAAATGCCTTATAAGCAAGTATCTGATAGTATTGAGTTTCAATATGTGCGCGCCAAATTACGCGCCAGCCAAGGTAATGCGCAAAATGCGATTGACGTGTTTGAGCAGAATATCCGTGAACATCGCTTCACCAATGAGGCTACGGAACATTATGGTTTGGCAATTGCGACCCTGCTTAAGCGCGACTTGGTGCAGGCTGAAAATGAAATCACTTGGCTTAAAAAATACGCACCGCCACATGCCATGATAGAAAATTTAAGCGCGCGATTAGAAGTTGCTAGAAATAATCCAGCACGGGCAGCCAACGAGTTTGCGCTGGCATTAAAACGTTACCCAGATAATCGGGCGTTAATTTATGGTTATGCCGAACATTTTTTAGCGGTGAATCAAGCAGAAAAAGCGGTGCAACTAGTTAAAGACAAGTTAAGCCTATATCCGGATGATGCTTATTTGTATGAGGTATTAGCTAAGTCATACGCCATGCAGAGCAAAATGTTACTGAGTCATCAAGCGCAGAGTGAAGCCTATTATAGAAAATATGATTTAGCGCGCGCTATCGAGCAAATGGAGTTGGCGGCAAAAGCCGGTGATGGTGATTTCTATCAAAAATCTATTGTTGAGGCACGCTTAAAGCAGCTTAGGCAAATGCTAGGCGATGTTAAAAAATCGAAATTTTGGGAGTAATTCCGTGCGGCGCAGAGATTTTTTATTAGGGTTATTCAGTAGCATCATATTAGCGCCAATTAACGCATTAGCCGCACTATGGAATAAGCCCGCTTTTGAAGCTACACAATTGGCGGACGCTACTAAAAACTTAACTATTGATGCGGAAATTATCAGCTGGGATATTGAAAT
The DNA here is from genome assembly GCA_041675545.1 of Methylotenera sp. Taxonomy (GTDB): domain Bacteria; phylum Pseudomonadota; class Gammaproteobacteria; order Burkholderiales; family Methylophilaceae; genus Methylotenera. The sequence continues at coordinate 40,124 of JBAYTS010000003.1, read as the reverse complement.
TATCGCGCCAGAACGTGCGGAAAGCGGTGCAGTTGTGCCAGTGGAAGTCATAAGCAACATTGCCAATACTGAGGCGATTGCGATTTTGGTTGAGAAAAACCCAACGCCGTTAATTGCCAACTTTATGTTTAGCAATGGCGCAGAGCCTTATGTTGTCACACGGATTAAAATGGCAGAAACTTCAGAGATTAAAGTGATCGTCAAGGCAGGCAATCAATATTTCACACAAGTAAAAAGTGTAGTGGTATTAGAGAATGGGTGCGGTTGAATGGCTGGATTGCGTGCAGATAAATAAGACCTTTGCAAAAGTACTTCTCAGAAAAACTGATAATCAATACTACGCCAGCAAACTGGCAAGTATTGTTAATTGCGGCGAATTGCTGCGTTGCGCGGTACTCGCAACCTCGCTGTACACCACGTACGATCTCGGCTTCTGCGATCCAAACGCCTTTGGCGTATGAATAATGTGCTTCAGCGAATATATTCTACGGACATGCCCAGTACGGGTACACTTCATCCACAATAAGTACTTTTGCAAAGGTCTTAATATGAAAATGCGCGCCCTACTAAAAGACGACTTTGTTGAAGTTAAAGTATTGATGAGCCACCCAATGGAAACGGGGCGCAGAAAAAATAATCTTGAGCAGTTGATCCCGGCGCATTTTATACAACTGCTAACTGCCACCTTGAACAGCAAGACCGTGCTAGAGGCGCAATGGGGAACGGGGATTTCTAAAAACCCGTACCTCACTTTTCGACTAAAGGGGGCGAAAGTGGGTGATGTTGTTGAAGTGACTTGGCATGATAATTTAGGAAAAAGCGCGCTGCAAAGCATCATCGTCACCCAAGATTTATGATAACTATAATTTATCATAACCATAAAAATGATATATTGGATTTATTAAAATTACCTCACTATAATGAATGTCTTGAATTTATAGTTCTTTTAACCCAGTAACTTTAACCATTAGATAGGAAAATATTATGTCATTAATAAATACCGAAATTAAACCTTTTAAAGCACAAGCTTTTCATAACGGCAAATTCATTGAAGTGTCAGACGAAAGCCTAAAGGGCAAATGGTCTGTTGTGATTTTTATGCCAGCCGCATTTACATTTAACTGCCCTACCGAAGTTGAAGATGCTGCAGACAACTACGCAGAGTTTCAAAAAGCGGGTGCAGAAGTGTATATCGTTACAACAGACACACACTTCTCACACAAAGTATGGCATGAAACATCACCAGCTGTGGGTAAGGCGCAATTTCCACTAGTGGGTGACCCGACACACCAATTAACACGTGCATTTGATGTGCATATCGATGAAGAAGGCCTAGCATTGCGCGGTACTTTCGTCATCAACCCAGAAGGCGTAATTAAAACTGTTGAAATCCACAGCAACGAGATTGCGCGTGATGTGAAAGAAACACTACGTAAGTTGAAAGCTGCGCAATTCACGGCGGCTAATCCAGGTCAAGTTTGCCCAGCAAAATGGCAAGAAGGCGCTAAAACATTAACACCATCATTAGACTTGGTAGGCAAAATCTAACTATTGCTTCAGGTGAGGTAATACTGCGCTAACGGGCAAACATCCCTTAGTGCCGTTAAATAACAAGGGCATTATTCAAAAGATAATGCCCTTTATTTCAACCCAGATTTTCCATTAGGACTTGGCGTGGCAATGCCGCACAGTTTGATGGATTTTTTGTGCAGATTTTATGGGCAATAGTCGTTCTATTGACAGAAAATATGCACAAAAAAGACGCAAAATGGGCAAGTTGACATTCAAGTAGATGCAAAATCGCCTAATGGAAAATCTGGGTTCAAGCAAGCTGGGTGCCTATTTAAAAGCAGCCAGATGAAATTTTAAAAAAGAGAGCAATCATGGCCTTAGAACCCAGTATTAAAACCCAGTTGCAAACCTATTTACAAATGTTGCGTGAGCCTATTGTATTGGCTGCATCATTAAATGAAGCGCCAGCAGCGCAAGAGATGCACGCACTGCTGGAAGAAATCGCGAGCATGTCGGACAAAATTACACTGACGACAGAAGACGATGCGCGCAAGCCTTCGTTTGCTGTTAAACGTGGTGCAACCCATGCCGAAGCACATAAAGCAGTAGGCGTGCGTTTTGCTGGCATTCCCATGGGTCATGAATTCACCTCTTTAGTATTAGCGCTGTTGCATACAGGCGGCCACCCGATGAAATTAGAAGCTGAAAAAATCGCACAAATTGCAGCGATTGAAGGCAGCTTTCATTTTGAGACCTATATCTCGCTCAGTTGCCATAATTGTCCAGACGTGGTGCAAGCGCTCAATATGATGGCAGTCATTAACCCTAACATTACCCATGTGATGGTTGACGGCGCGCTGTACCAGGATGAAGTCAAGGCCCGAGATATTATGTCTGTGCCGACCACCTATTTAAATGGCGAGATATTTGGCGCTGGCCGCATGGAGCTGGACGAGATTCTATCCAAGATTGATACTGGTGCTGTTGCGCGCGAGGCAAAAAAATTAGACAACAAAGCCCCTTATGATGTGCTGGTGATTGGGGGTGGCCCTGCGGGAGCTTCAGCGGCAATTTATGCCGCGCGTAAAGGTATTAGAACCGGCATTGTAGCTGACCGTTTTGGCGGTCAGGTAATGGACACCATGTCGATTGAGAATTTTATTTCAGTAAAAGAAACTGAAGGTCCTCAATTGGTGGCCGCCTTTGAGGAGCATGTCACTTCATACGGTGTAGATATTATGCGCTTACAGCGCGCTCAATCATTAAATGCCCAAGTTGAAGGCGGCGGCTTGGTTGAGGTGAAGCTCGAAGGCGGCGCGATGCTAAAAAGCAAGGCCGTGATTATTGCAACAGGCGCGCGCTGGAAAGAACTCAACATACCCGGCGAAAAGGAATATCGTGGCAAGGGCGTGGCTTATTGCCCGCACTGTGATGGCCCATTGTTTAAAGGTAAGCATGTCGCTGTGATTGGCGGCGGTAATTCAGGTGTTGAGGCGGCGATTGATTTGGCAGGATTTGTCAGCCATGTGACGCTGTTGCAGCATAGTGACAAGTTAAGTGCAGATGCCATTTTGCAGAACAAATTATTCAGTTTGACTAACGTGACGGTGGTCCTTAACGCTGAAACCACTGAAGTTACTGGTGCCGACCAAAAAGTAAATGGTTTGATTTACAGAGACCGAGCAACCAAGACGCTACATACCATTGAATTGGCCGGCGTGTTTGTACAAATCGGCTTATTACCGAACACAGACTGGCTGAAAACCAGCGGTTTGGAATTAAGTAAATTTAATGAAGTAATCGTGGATGTGCATGGCCAAACTTCATTGCCTGGCGTGTTTGCTGCGGGCGACGTAACTACTGTTCCTTACAAACAAATCATCATCGCGATGGGCGATGGCGCCAAGTCTGCGCTTGGCGCATTTGATTATTTGATCAGGCAGTAGAAACCATAAAATTCTAGCGGTGAAAATGTAAAAATAAGCACCGCTAGATTTTTATTACGACTTTGTTTTGCAAGTGTTAATCCCTAAAACGCTATAAAGCGGGCAAAAGTTAATCAAGCCCGTCGCCAACGGCACTACCCCTATCCAAGCCCAAACGGGGCCATCAGCCAGCGCCACCCAAGCGATTAAAGCTAACCCAGCAACAATGCGTAATACGCGATCAATTCCACCAACGTTTGCTTTCATGGTAGTTCTCCTTATGTAACGATGCTTACCTTAACCCAGCAGTTAGCATGCCAATGGTGACTTTAGTTACACTAAAGTCATATTAACTGCTTTTTATAGGGTTAACGATACTCAAGGCTACCGCCTCTGCCACTTTAATACCATCCACGCCAGCCGATAAAATACCACCGGCATAGCCTGCACCTTCGCCACAAGGGTATAAGCCTTGGGTATTGATGCTTTGCAAGGTAACATCGTCACGTTTGATGCGGATGGGGGATGATGTACGCGTTTCTACACCGGTAAGTACGCCATCAGCTAAATCAAAACCTTTAACTTGTTTAGCAAACTCAGGTATCGCCTCACGAATTGCCGTAATGGCAAATTCAGGGAGTGCGGTATCTAAATTAGTGAGATGCACCCCGGGCGCGTAAGAGGGCGTGACTTCGCCAAATTTGGTAGAAGGCTTATTGGCTAAAAAGTCGCCAATCAATTGCCCGGGCGCGTTGTAATTACTACCGCCCAGCACAAACGCATGACCTTCCAGTTTACGTTGCAACGCCATGCCGGCAAGCGGATTATCTGGATAATCTATTTCAGGTGTAATACCCACCACGATGCCTGCATTGGCATTACGCTCATTGCGGCTATATTGGCTCATGCCGTTGGTGACTACGCAGTTTGGCTCAGAGGCCGCAGCCACCACCGTGCCACCTGGGCACATGCAAAAACTATAAACAGAGCGCCCATTTTTAGCGTGATGCACTAACTTGTAATCGGCCGCGCCTAATTTTGATAATAAGTCCTCGTTGTAGCTCTTACCGTATCTGGCTTGATCAATCAATGACTGCGGGTGCTCAATGCGAAAGCCGATAGAGAAGGGTTTGGCTTCAATATAAATACCTTTGCGATACACCATTTCAAAGGTATCGCGTGCGCTGTGACCAACTGCTAAGACTAGATGATTGGTTGCAATGTGTTCGCCTGTTTGCAGAACTACGCCCTGCACCGCATTATGCCCATGCTTGTCCTTTGCGATTTCAATATTTTCTACGCGTGATTCAAAGCGAATTTCACCGCCTAGTGCAATAATGGTATTGCGCATAGCTTCCACTACGCCCACTAATCTAAATGTGCCAATGTGTGGGTGGCTCACATACCTGATTTCTTCAGGCGCACCGGCTTTTACAAACTCCTGTATTACCTTACGTCCATAGTGTTTGGGGTCTTTAATTTGGCTGTAAAGCTTACCGTCAGAGAACGTGCCTGCGCCGCCTTCACCAAACTGTACGTTAGATTCAGGGTTAAGCACGTTTTTACGCCACAACCCCCAAGTGTCTTTAGTGCGCTCGCGCACGGCTTTACCACGTTCTAGCACGATAGGCTTAAAACCAGATTGCGCTAAAATGAGCGCGGCAAAGATGCCAGCAGGGCCAAAACCTACCACCACGGGACGTAGCATTTCGGAATTTGTGTTTGTAGCAACAAAATGGTAACCCGTATCCGGAGCTGGTTTGATGTGTGCGTCTTTACGAAACTTGGCGAGAATCTTCGCCTCGTTTTTAACTTGCACATCCAAACTATATACATACAGAATGGCATGCGATTTGCGTGCATCTACCCCACGTTTAAAAATATCAAAGTGAATCAAATCACCCTCAGCGATTTCTAACCGTTTGAGTAGCGCGGCCTTAATTTCATCGGCTTGGTGGGTAAGCGATTGGGCGTTTTCAATCGGAAGTTTAATTTCGGTAATGCGTAACATAGGGCTTCACTTTAGGGGGAGTATTTATCTACCAATAACGCGATTTTACAGTATGTTGAGCCTACGTCCATTTTGCCAACGACTGTTTTTGATTACATGTTAGACGTCACCAGATTAAATCTCTAAATTTAACTGCAACAATTTCTTTAGCATTGGCACCGTCACTGGTTTTTTCTCGGTGAGTGACCATACATCCAGCGCATCTAGCACCGCCATCAGTGTTGGTAAGTCGCGGCGTAAATAACGCAGGCAATAATCCACTACTTCATCAGGCAACCTCATGCCGCGTTCATTGGCATGGGTTTTGAGGGCTTGCGCTTTTTCTTCATCGGTGAGCGGGTGTAGTTGATACACCAACCCCCAGGCGAGTCTGGTAGCTAAATCGCCACGCAACCCCATTTGCGTGGGGGCGGCAATACCGCTGGTGATGAGGATGCCGTTTGCGGCGCGTAGTTGGTTAAATAGGTCAAACAGGTCGATTTGTGCAGCTTCATTGAGCGTATGTACATCATCTGCAATATAAAGCGGCAGTTCAGTTGCCTGCGCCGCACGCTGGCAGGCTTGCAACAGATGGCTTTTGCCACTCCCTTTTGCGCCCCATAGATAGATAAATCGCGCTTCGGCTACATTGTCTAAGGCGAGCTTTAAATTATGCAAGGCTTCCGCATTGCGCCCTGCAATAAAGTTATTGAGGGTTTGCGGGGCAGGCGGTTGAATGTCGAGTAAGAGTTGCTTCAAGTGTTGCTACCCGTATAAAAATGACTTTGTAAATAGCGTGTTTTGGCGTGCCTGAAACCTACGGCAATTGCCGCAGAAACTGGCAGTGCCAGCAATACGCCGGCAAAGCCGAATAATTGCCCACCTGCCATTAAAGCAAAAATTACCACCAATGGATGTAAGCCGATGCGATCACCCACCAGATATGGCGTGAGTGCCATGCTTTCAATAACCTGCCCTAAGCCGAACACAATTAGAATTGGGATAAGGTCATGCAAGGTGCCGAATTGCAACAAGGCCGAAAGTATGGCTAGCCCTAATCCGAGACCAATGCCCAGATAAGGCACAAACCCTAATAGGCCTGAGAGCATGCCAATTGGCAACGCCAGCTCTAACCCCGCCAGCCACAGGCCGGCAGCATAAAAAATACTCATGAGTAGCATCACCGTAAGTTGCCCGCGTAAAAATTCCGCAAGCACAGCATCAATTTCAACCGCGATTTCTTTGGTCTTTGCGATGAGTGCTCTAGGAATAAGATGGCTGACTTTTTCAATGATGATGTTCCAATCAACCAAAAGATAAAACAGCACCAATGGAATCAACACCAAGTTGGCAAGCAAGCCCACAATGGCTAAACCTTGGCTGCTCAAGCCAAGGGCTAGTTGCTTGGCAAAGTTGCCGGAGGTTTGCCAGTGGTCAGTCAGTATTTGCTTGATTTGTGCAAAATCGAGGTTAAGCGCAACATTAAAGTGCGTTTGTAGCCATGGTTCAACATGCGCTTTTGCCGCATTGAAATACGCAGGGAGTTTTTGCGATAGTAATAAAATTTCTTTTTGCAGCAATGGAATCACAATCAGCAAAACTAAAAGCAGTGTTGCAAAAAATAATAACATCACCAACAGTGTTGCGACTGTTCGGCTTGGACTGAATTTTTTATAGTGAAATGCATCAATTTTATTAACGAGCGGGTTAGCAATATAAGCCAAAATCGCCGCGATTAAAAATGGCGTGAGTATTGGACTTAGCAGGTAAACCAAGCCACAAAACACAAGGCCTGCAATCCACCAGAGTGTATGGGGGTGCTTATTGATCATAAAGCTCGCTATTCCAGTCTATCTAGCCTTTTGGTTTACCTAACTAACTCAACTGAGCTTTCTGTTAAGGGCGCCTCTATTAATCCAATTTCCGTTGCGATACTGCGTTGCTCATAAAAAATTATTCCTTACATATCAACATATGCTGCGTCACAATTTTTTACTCGCGCCTTGTCTGGCTTTGCAACTTTAATTAATAGAGGCACCCTTAAACCAGCATTTCAGATAAACCGGCATTTCGGTTAAAATGCCATTATAACGATAGAACACCTTTTTTGCAGAAAGCGAGAATACCTTGAGTGCCAATGATCCAGATAAAACTTCTATTAGCTACCGCGATGCAGGCGTGGATATGGAGGCGGGCGATGCGCTGGTTGAGCAAATTAAACCGTTTGCCAAGCGCACCATGCGCCCTGAAGTATTAGCCGGCATCGGTGGTTTTGGTTCACTGTTTGCGCTACCACAAAAGTTCAAAGAGCCCATTTTGGTTTCAGGGACTGATGGCGTAGGCACCAAGCTTAAACTTGCTTTTGAATTGAATAAACACGATACGGTGGGGATTGATTTAGTCGCCATGAGTGTGAACGACATTTTGGTACAAGGCGCTGAACCGCTGTTCTTTTTAGATTATTTTGCTTGCGGCAAGTTAGAAGTTGGTACGGCAGCACTTGTGATTAAAGGCATTGCAGAAGGCTGTGAGCAATCTGGCTGCGCGTTGGTGGGTGGAGAAACTGCAGAAATGCCGGGCATGTATCCAGCGGGTGAATATGATTTGGCAGGCTTTGCGGTGGGTTGCGTGGATAAAGCCAAAATTATTAACGGCACCACCATTGCGGCGGGTGACGTGGTGCTGGGCCTGGCTTCAAGCGGTGCGCATTCAAACGGCTACTCACTTATTCGTAAGCTGATTGAAAAATCTGGCATTGATTTTGAGTCGGACTTCCATGGTAAAAAATTCAAAGACGTGGTGATGGCGCCTACGCGCATTTATGTAAAATCTTTACTAAAACTGATTGAAGCCATGCCGGTAAAAGGCATGGCACATATCACCGGTGGCGGCATTACCGAGAATATTCCACGTGTATTACCAGCAGGGTTGACTGCTGAAATTAAGGCGGCTAGCTGGCAATTGCCACCGTTGTTTCAATGGTTGCAAGCGCAGGGCAACATGGTGCCAAGTGAAATGTATAAAACATTCAATTGCGGTATTGGCATGGCGGTGATTGTGGCAAAAGAACATGTGGTAGCGGCTAAAGCATTACTGGAAACTTCCGGTGAAACTGTGTTTGAAATTGGCCAAATTCGCGCACAAAATGCAGGTGAAGCACCAACCATTGTCATTTAGTTGGTTTTGTAGGTAACGATTGCTGGTTTGATGCGTTAAAGGTGATGTGTCTTAAATTAAAGGGTTTTTTATGTTTAATCACATCCATAGTTTGGGTTTTGTTTTTTTTCTGTTTGCAGGCTCAATCGCATTCGCACAGCCGGCCGTAACATCAAAATCCGCGTTACCTAAACAGATTCAGGCCACGTATGAAGTCACCAAAAACGGCCAGCCTTTCGCTAACGTACACGAGCAATTCTCAATCACTGACAATACTTATAAAGTGGAAAGCATTACCAAAGGCATCGGTGTTTATGCTTTGTTCGGTGAACGCCAATTAACCAGTGTTGGTGAAGTGACAGCGCAAGGATTAAAGCCAATCCGCTTTGAGCTGCATCAAGGTGATAATGCAAAAAAATCATTATTGGCGGATTTTGACTGGGCAAAACAAAATTTAACCATGACAGTGAAAGGCCGGGTGAAAGAAGCAAGCCTTGCACCAGGGTCGCAAGATTTAGCAAGCTACGCCTACCAATTTATGTTTTTGCCTACGCCGCTAAAAGACAACATTACAGTAGTACTCACGACGGGTAAAAAGCTGAATCATTACCATTATAAAATTAACCCGGCGTCGGAAGTTATTGAGAGCGCTGGGGTGCAATACAAAACCCTGCATCTTGAGCAATCTGATCAAAACAGCGCTGAGACGAAAGCGCTGTGGTTAGCCACTGAGCATTATTATGTGCCAGTGCGCATTATGATGATTGACGAAGATGGGCAAAAGCTCGAGCAAACATTAACTGAATTACACGTGAAGTAGATGCAAGTGTTCTGCATTTACATTCACTACAACAACTAATAGAGAAATCAATATGACGCCAAATTTAATACGGCAAGCTTCGGTAATGTTATCTAATCTGCTTGAATTCAACAGCCCCGCAGATGTGAAATTAAGTGAATTTTTTCGCAACAATCGTGATCTAGGCACTAAAGAGCGCGCCTTTGTGGCAGAAAGCGTTTATGGCGTGCTACGCCGTTTACGCTTTCTTAGCACAGTGACTGCTAATGATGAAAACGACCCTGATGATGCCCGTAAGCTGGTGTTGGCTTGGATGTTACGCATACAAGGCATGAGCATCCAAAAAATTACACCCATGTTGAGTGAGCAGCAAATCGAATGGGCGCATACCATTAAAGCAAAATCCACCGAAAGTATGCCGTTAGCCGTGCAGGCCGATGTGCGTGATTGGCTGTGGGATAAACTGGTTGCACAATATGGCGAAAGTGAAGCGCTCACCATTGCGCGTAGCATGCACGAATCCGCCACACTAGATTTACGCGTCAACACTATTAAAGCCACACGCGATGAAGTGATGGCGAAATTCATCGCTGAAAATACTTCAGGCGAAACTAACATTACAAAAACGCCTTATTCGCCGATCGGCCTACGTATGCCGCTACGTTTGAATATCAGCCGTCACGTACTGTTTACCGAAGGCCAAATTGAAGTGCAAGATGAAGGCAGCCAGATATTGGCGCACTTGGTAGCACCCAAGCGCGGCATGATGGTGGCAGATTTTTGTGCCGGTGCAGGCGGAAAAACACTAGCGATGGGTGCGTTAATGCGTAACACCGGCCGTTTATACGCATTTGATATATCAGCAAAACGTCTGCATAGTTTGGGGCAGCGCCTAAAACGCTCAGGGTTAAGTAACCTCAATGCGCAAAGTATTAGTAGTGAAAATGATCCTAAACTTAAACGTCTGAACGGAAAATTTGACCGCGTGCTAGTTGATGCCCCCTGCACGGGCTTAGGCACTTTACGCCGTAATCCAGACCTTAAATGGCGCCAAACACCGCAAGATTTAGCCGAGCTTACTGTAAAGCAGGCTAACATTTTAGCGCGTGCCGCAAGGCTGACCAAGGCTGGCGGGCGCTTGATTTACTCGACATGTAGCTTGCTTAAAGATGAGAACGAACAAATTGCTGACAGCTTTTTGGCGACACATCCTGATTTTAAATTACTGAATGCTGCCGAAATTTTAAGCCAGCAGCAAATCAATTTAGATACAGGGCTATACCTAAAACTACTGCCGCATTTACATAATACCGACGGCTTTTTTGCTGCGGTGTTTGAAAAACTGGATGCGAGTGCGCCAGAGAAAAAAACTTCACCCGCCGTTACTATTGAGCCGGTGATAGCGGTTGCACCATCAGTTGACGAGCCAAAAACCAAGAAACCTGCAACAGTCAAAAAAGCCGCGGCGCCGAAGAAGGTTAAATTAGCCGAAGTGGACGCTGTAACAGACGACCTTGCCGCGACCGAACCCTTACCGATCAAGACAAAAGTAGCGGCAAAACCAAAAACCACCAAAGCCGTGAAAGAAAAAATTGTTAAAGAAAAAATTGTGAAAGAAAAGGTAGTCAAAGTAGCTGTCATTAAAGAAAAAGTGGCTAAACCTAAAGTGGTAAAAGTTAAGGCCGCTAAAGAATAGCCAACTCGTGAAACTGCCCAGTCTTAACATTCAAATATTACTCGGCACCACTTTGGGTGTTGCCATTGGTTTATATTTTAACGAGCTGGGTGCTGATCATACTGTTGTAAAAAGCGGTCTGTATGCATCTGGCCTGGTTGGCACACTATTTATTGACTTACTTAAAATGATCTTGATTCCGCTGGTTTTATGCTCAATTTCGGTGGGCATTGCCAATCTGCGTCAACATCAACAAATACATCGCGTTTGGGTAAGCGCAATGCTGTTTTTTGTTACCACCATGATGATTGCCATTAGCCTCGCGTTAATTGCCGGCAATTATTTTAAACCTGGTAGCGGCTTGCAAATTACCATGTTCGAAAATGCCATGCAGAACTTTGAGGCAAAACAGTTGCCGTTACCTGAGTTCTTCGCCCAATTTTTACATGGTTTATTTATCAACCCATTTACAGCACTAGCACAGAACAATGTACTCGCCGTGGTGATGTTTGCGCTTATTTTAGGTATTACGCTGGTAATGGGTGGAGAGCGCTTTAATCAGATCCGCACCTTGTTACAAGAGGCGCTGGACATCACCATGCTGATAGTGGGTTGGATCATGCGTCTAGCACCGTTTGGCATTATGGCACTGCTGATTAAACTGGTGGCGGGGCAAGATATGGTGATACTGGAAACGCTCGCCAAATTTGTTGCGGTGGTGGTTGGCACCACTTTATTGCACGGCATGATTGTATTACCGCTAATTTTATACTTATTTACGGCTAAGTCCCCGCTGTGGTTTTTGCGTGGTGCGCGTGAAGCCTTGCTAACCGCCTTTGCCACCAGCTCAAGTGCCGCGACGCTACCCATTACCATGCGTTGCACAACACAGCATTTACACGTTAAACCAGAAATAGCCGGCTTTGTACTGCCGTTAGGCGCAACCGTCAATATGGATGGCACAGCTTTGTATGAAGCTGCTGCGGCACTATTTGTTGCCAACTTAGTCGGCATAGAGTTAAGCTTTGTGCAGCAATTAGTCGTGTTTTTTATCGCAATGATTGCCGCCTTGGGCGCACCAGGGATTCCAAGTGCAGGCATGGTGACCATGGTGATGGTATTGCAATCTGTAGGTCTGCCAGCTGAGGCGATTGCCATTTTATTACCAATAGACAGATTGCTAGATACCTTGCGTACTACCGTCAATGTAGAAGGCGATATGGTGGGCAGTTTAGTGGTACAGAAGCTCACTTTGCACAACGCTAAAGAGCCCGCTCCCACTAACTAGCGTTACATTCTCGTACCTTACGTTACCATCTATTTTGAATAAATTGAAAAAGCCACTTTAGTTAGCCGCCTATTCAATAATTAAGCAATCACACCCGCCGCCGTGCCTCGAGGACGTTTGGCACACTCTGGATCAGCGTCAGCAGACGGCTAAGTTGCTCAAGGTTCGAAATCTCGATCGAAAATTGCATCAATGCCAAATTATTCCTAGTCATGGTGTTGGCCTTGGTGGCGTTAATCTTTTCGCGAGTGAATAAGTCGCTAATGTCGCGTAACAGGCCTTGGCGGTCTTGAGCTTCCACCTCAATATCGACGTCCATATAGACATTCTGGCCTCCTCCCCACTGGGCGCCGAGCAGGCGGTTGCGCCGAAGCTCTGGCAATCGCACGATGAAGGTGCAGGTCCTGCGATGGATAGTCACCCCATGATCTCGGGTGAGATAGCCGACAATCGCATCTGGCGGCACAGGTTTGCAACATTTAGCGCTGCTAGTTTGCAAGTTACCAATACCTTCAATCACGACCCCGGTCTGAGATTGTATAGCGTTGATACGCCCTACCGTAAGCCGCTTGGCAGCTACGTCAGGTCTAGGCGCGGTATCCTCCTGAACGGCAAGCGCGATTTGATGCGAGCCAACATCCCCGCGACCGATAGCAGCCAAAAAGTCTTCCAGCTTCTCAAAGTGAAGTTTCTGTGCGATTTTTTCTTGATTGACCGCACCGACACCAGCACGGTGCAACTCGCGGTCCAGTTTCACCCGACCCTGCGCAACATTTTCATCGAAATGCTGATATTTGAACCAGTGCCTGACCTTGGCACGCGCGCTCGGGCTCTGCAGATAACCAAGCGCGCTATTTAACCAGTCACGGCTAGGTGAGCCATGTTTAGATGTCAGAATTTCTACTCGCTGCCCATTTTCCAGCTTGGTGTTGAGTGGTACGATGCTTCCATTTACCTTGGCACCACGCGTGCGATGCCCCAGATCGGTATGCAGGGTGTAGGCAAAATCAATCGGGGTGGCACCCTTGGGCAGGTCGATGACTTTGCCCTGCGGCGTAAGCACATAGACTTTGTCCTGAAACAACTCACTCTTGAATTGCTCCAGAAGATCACCGCTGTCTGACACCTCATCCTTCCATGCCAGTATCTGTCGTAACCAGGCGATTTTTTCGTCGAATATAGCGTCAGACTTACCGCCTTCTTTGTAGCGCCAGTGTGCCGCGACACCCAGTTCAGAGTGCTGATGCATCTCGAAAGTGCGAATCTGAACCTCCAGCGCCAAGCCGCGTAGTCCGCTCACGGCGGTATGCAGCGAACGGTAATTATTACTCTTGGGGCGCGCGATGTAATCATCAAACTCACCTGGAATAGGCTGCCATAAGTTGTGAATCAGACCGAGCACGGTGTAGCAATCCTTGATGTCATCAACCAGAATTCTCACCGCACGCACATCATATAGCTCGCTAAAATCCAGGCGCTTGCTCTTCATCTTCTTGATGATGCTATAAATGTGCTTGGGCCGTCCACTCACCTCCCCCGTGATGCCAGATTGACTCAGCTCGCATTTTAGCTGGCTCACCACATCTATAATGTACTGCTCTCGGTCAACGCGGCGTTCGTCTAGCATCTTTGCAACGTCCTTATAGAGCTGCGGCTCCAAGTAACGTAGCGAGAGGTCCTCCAGCTCCCATTTGATCTGCCACACACCAAGGCGGTTAGCCAGCGGCGCAAAGATGCCCAAACTTTCCTGCGCAATCCGCTTCTGAAGCGCTACGCCGGCACCCGACAAACGGCGCAAGGTTTGCGTACGCTCTGCCAATTTAATTAACACCACGCGGATATCTTGCACCATGGCCAGCAGCATTTTTCGCAGACTTTCTATCTGCTGTAAGTGGTCGCCATTTTTCCGGTCCTGATCGTGCAACCCTTCAAACTCGCTGAACTCCTGAATTTGCTCCATGCGTGAAATGCCTTCGACCAAGCCGGCAATATTGGCGCCGAAACGAGCTTCTAGCGTTGCTCGCCAATCATCTAGATACTCCGGCACTGCATGTAATATCGTGGCAGCAATTGTTTCTACATCCATGTTCATGTCGATGAGAATCGTCGCCGCACCCAGCGCATGCTGCAACAGCGGCGCTCCCGTCAACTCCGCATGACCAGAGTAAAGAGGAGCAACCACGTCGCAGGCATCGCGTATCAACTCGATTTCGGCAAGCGAAAAACGCTTAGCTGAAGATTCAATCCATACGGAAACGTCGCTCCCATCAGAGGCGAGCAAAGCAGAATTTGGGTTGTGAACAGAAATCATAGGATATTATCGCATCAAAGCACCTGATTATGCGTTGAACAGTCCGTGTTCGACGATATTCGATTATGGAAAGCTTGGCCACTTTACTTTAAATCTGCGGGCGCTGGTTTAGATTGAGTATCTAAAAGTATGGGCTGATCAAATAACTACAACCTCAATTTAGTAGATTTATAATTCGCACATATTGTAAGCTTTCACTAACTGTATGCCGTAGCACCGAAAATCCTACACAGCCCCTACATGAAATCGAAATGGTGAAGTAAAAGCACAAACTAAAAAGCCCCACAACGCTGTGAGGCTTATAAAATATGGGGTGGCTGATGGGGCTCGAACCCACGACAACAGGAATCACAATCCTGGACTCTACCAACTGAGCTACAGCCACCATAGAGACTTTTAAACTGGTCTGCCCGACAGGAATCGAACCTGTAACCCCCAGCTTAGAAGGCTGGTGCTCTATCCGGTTGAGCTACGGGCAGATTTGGTTACAAGGGCTTATACTGAAGCAGTATAATTTTTTTCGGGTTGACTTTAATTTTTGCAGCTTGAATTTTAAACGATTCAAGCTGCAAAAAAATATGGTCGGCGTGGAGAGATTCGAACTCCCGACATCCTGCTCCCAAAGCAGGCGCGCTACCAGGCTACGCTACACGCCGAAGAGGCAGTAATATAACCAAAACTAAGCTCCAGGTCAATTGCTATATGTTAAAATCTCACTTTATTTTGCAAATTCATGAATTCTTAGATTAAAGCACACCAATGACTGCTCAAATTATCGATGGCAAAGCGATTGCCGAAAACTTATTAAATTCAATTAAGACGCGCATTGACCAACGCTTACAGCTTAACAAGCGCGCGCCTGGCCTAGCTGTAATTCTTGTAGGCGCTGACCCTGCCTCATCAATTTACGTACGTAACAAACGCTTGGCCTGCGAAAAAGTTGGGGTGCGCTCGGTTGCTTATGATTTACCAGCTTCAACAACCGAATCAGAGCTACTCACGCTGATTGAGCAATTGAATCAGGATGACACCATTGACGGCATTTTGGTGCAAGCACCGTTGCCGCCTCAAATTAAAGACGAGCACGTTATCGAGCGTATCAGCCCCAATAAAGATGTGGATGGCTTTCACCCTTACAACATCGGCAGATTGGCTGTACGCCAGCCTACGTTGCGCTCGTGCACCCCTTTTGGCGTCATTAAGATGCTGCAAGCCAGCAACATCAACCTGATGGGCTTGGATGCGGTTGTGGTTGGCGTGTCTAACCACGTAGGTCGCCCAATGGGGCTGGAGCTGTTATTGGCGGGCTGCACCGTGACTAGCTGCCACCGCCACACTAAAGATTTAAGCAAAATTGTTGCGAATGCTGATTTGGTAATAGCCGCTGCAGGCAAGCCAGGGCTCATTAAAGGCGATTGGATTAAGCCAGGCGCTATTGTCATTGATATTGGGATCAACCGACTGCCTGATGGCCGCATTTGTGGTGATGTTGATTTTAATGCTGCAAAAGAACGTGCCGGCTGGATTACGCCAGTCCCTGGTGGCGTTGGCCCGATGACTGTGGCAACCTTGATGGAAAACACTTTACTTTCATTAGAGTTAAGCGAGGCGGAATAAACCAGCAAGTTAAAGCTAAAAAGTTATTTAATCAATTCAAACAATTAGCATAATTTTTTTGCACTTTTGCACGAAAGCTTTATTCAGTGTACACTCATGCGCTAATTTTATTACCTGCTAATTTTTTAGCGGATTTTCGGTTTTTATAGTTTTATTTTTTAAGTGTCTGGGTACCCATTATGGCAGAAACGATTAGTAAGCAATTTACGCCTTATCAGGCAAAACCTGATGAAGAATACATGAACAAAAACCAGCTCAATCATTTTCGTAATATTTTGAACAACTGGAAATCTGATCTGAGTGAAGAAATCGATCGCACCGTGCACACGATGCAAGATGAAGTCACTATGTTTGCAGACCCTAATGACCGTGCCAGCCAAGAATCCGACATGACATTAGAGCTACGCAATCGTGACCGTGAGCGTAAGTTAATTAAAAAAATTGATGAAACATTACGCAATATCGACAATGATGAATACGGCTATTGTGCGGGTTGTGGTGTTGAAATCGGCTTAAAACGCTTAGAAGCGCGACCAACCGCAACCTTGTGCATTGATTGCAAAACGCTGGATGAATTAAGAGAACGCCAAGTCGCTAAATAGTATGCAGTAAAACATGTAACCGTGAATTTACGGCTACGCGTTTTTTTAAATACTTCAAGGTAACTGACATTAAAAAGCCCGCTTGCGCGGGCTTTTTAATGTCTAACTAGATTTTTACTCGTCAGCTTCGGTTTCAGCTTTCGCTTCTGCCGCTGGCGGGTCAATCAAGGCTTTCATGCTTAAGCGAACACGGCCTTTTTCATCAGCCTCCACTACTTTAACTTTCACTACGTCGCCTTCTTTCAAGAAATCAGCCACCGCGTTCACGCGTTGATGTGCGATTTGTGAAATATGCAACAAGCCATCTTTACCTGGCAGCAACGTCACAATCGCGCCAAAATCCAGCAGCTTAATCACAGTGCCTTCATAAGTTTGGCCAACTTCAACTTCTGCCGTGATTTCAGCAATACGACGTTGCGCTTCAGCGCCTTGTTCAGAGCTTGTACACGCAATTTTCACGGTACCATCTTCAGTAATATCAATGCTGGTACCAGTTTCTTCAGTCAACGCACGAATCACCGCGCCGCCTTTACCGATCACATCACGGATTTTTTCAGGGTTGATTTTCATGGTGATAATGCGTGGTGCAAATTGTGACATTTCAGTACTGGCACCACTCACAGCTTGCTTCATAATACCTAAAATGTGTGCGCGGCCTTCTTTAGCTTGCGCCAATGCAACCTGCATGATTTGCGCAGTAATGCCGGTAATTTTAATGTCCATTTGCAGCGCAGTAATACCATCTTCTGTACCTGCTACTTTAAAGTCCATGTCACCCAAGTGATCTTCATCACCTAAAATGTCCGTCAACACTGCAACGCGATTACCTTCTTTGATTAAACCCATGGCAATACCTGCTACGTGGTTTTTCATCGGCACGCCGGCATCCATCAAGGCTAAACAACCACCGCAAACAGAGGCCATTGAGCTAGAGCCATTGGACTCTGTAATTTCAGAGACCACGCGCATGGTGTAATCAAAGTCTTCTTTATTTGGTAGCGCTGCGATTAATGCGCGTTTTGCCAAACGGCCATGACCAATTTCACGACGTTTAGGTGTACCAACACGGCCAGTTTCACCAGTTGCGTACGGAGGCATGTTGTAATGCAGCATAAAACGATCTTTAAACTCGCCTTGCAATGCATCAATGACCTGCTCATCACGACCTGTACCTAGTGTTGCAACCACCAACGCCTGCGTTTCACCGCGTGTAAACAGTGCCGAGCCGTGTGTACGTGGCAATACGCCGGTGCGGATGCTAATAGGACGTACTGTGCGTGTATCACGGCCATCGATACGTGGCTCGCCATTTAAAATTTGGCTTCGAACCACTTTAGCTTCTAAATTAAAGATTTCTGTTTTAATTTTGTTAGCTTCTGTCGTTGAAGTTTCTTCAGTGATTAGTTCGCTCAATACACGCTTTGTAATTTCATCTAATTTAGTAGAGCGCGCGCCTTTGGCTTTAATCTGAAATGCGGCATGAATATCTGCTGCTGCAATGTTAGCCACTTTTTCGATCAAGGCGGTATCAGGCTCTGGAGCTACCCAATCCCAGGCATCTTTACCAGCTTCGGCAGTTAATTCGCCAATCATTTTAATCACAGCTTGCATTTGCTCGTGACCAAACACCACTGCACCTAACATGACTTCTTCTGAAAGCTCTTTGGCTTCAGATTCCACCATCATCACAGCAGTTTCCGTAGCGGCTACCACTAAATCCAACTCAGATTCTTCTAATTGCGCTTTAGTTGGGTTAATTACATATTCTTCGTTAATGTAACCTACGCGCGCCGCACCTAGTGGGCCAAAAAACGGAATACCAGAGAGTGACATAGCGGCAGATGCACCAATAATCGCTGGGATATCAGAATCAATTTCAGGGTCAGATGACAACACAGTTGCTACCACTTGCACTTCGTTATAAAACGCTTCTGGGAATAATGGGCGCAATGGGCGGTCAATTAAACGTGATGTCAGCGTTTCTTTCTCTGACGGACGGCCTTCACGCTTGAAAAATCCGCCTGGGATTTTACCTGCGGCATAGGTTTTTTCCATGTAATCTACAGTTAACGGGAAAAAGTCTTGCCCCGCTTTAACTTCTGACTTGCTGGTAACAGCTACCAATACTACTGTGTCGCCATAGCTTACCAACACTGCGGCATCGGCTTGACGCGATATTTCGCCCGTTTCAAGTGTGAGCGTGTGCGCACCGTATTGAACACTTTTAGTTACTTTATTAAACATTTATTTTCCTTTTTTCAATAAGCTGTTATTCACTTTACCCAATAACAAACTAACAATAAAAAAAGCCGACGCATGTTTCTATGCTATCGGCTTTTTACAGCAATTATAAAAGTGAACCCAAAATTAACGATCTAAGGTTTGCTAACTTAAGCGTTACCAACGCTAGTGTGAACTTTGGCACTTTTATAAAAGTTACTTACGCAAACCTAGACTTTGAATCAGCGTTTGATAACGGCTTGCATCTTTGCGTTTTAAATAATCCAACAAACTACGACGTTGACTCACCATTGCCAACAAACCACGACGTGAGTGATTGTCTTTTTTGTTTGATTTGAAATGCTCGGTTAAATAACCAATACGGAATGTTAGCAAAGCCACTTGTACTTCTGGGCTGCCGGTGTCGTTTGGTGCGCGTTGATATTCTGCAACGATTTTTGCGCTGTCTTGTGCTGTAATTGCCATAACTTTATTCCTAAATTTAAGAGGTTGTGCGTCAATGTAAAAGCAGCCCAAACATTCTGACCAGCCAATACATTCATTTACAATGAACCGCGCATTCTAATGATAAAACCATGATTTATCAACTACTTTTTGCATGTTTCAAGCACATTTGTGCGACTGCGCGTGTTTAGCCTTGATCCACAATCAATCTTTTAGGGGTAATTTTTCCATTGCTTAACTGTTCGCCCAGCCCCAAAAACTCCTGCTGCTCGCTATACAAGCGCAATAGCCCCTGCGGAATTACACCGCTGCGCCACACCGCCTGACCTTGCTGCAAATAAAAAGTGCTATCAGTATCTAATGTCACTGCGGGTAAATGCAGCACTGAACTATCGACTGGCAGCAGCATTTCTATGTGCTGCTCCGCTGATAACGCTTCAAACTGTTCCAGCGTTACGGCTTGCGTAATGTCGTAGTTTGCAGTGGCTATTCTGCGCAAGCCAATTAAATGCGCGCCACATCCAAGGTGATGGCCGATATCTTCAGCCAAGGTGCGAATGTAAGTACCTTTGCTACAGGTAACGGTAAGTGTTGCTATATTATCAACCAACGCATTAAGCGTAATGTTGTGAATGGTCACTAAGCGCGCCTTACGCTCGATTTCAATGCCGGCACGCGCGTATTCATAAAGCGCCTTACCTTCATGCTTTAAGGCAGAATACATAGGTGGAGTTTGACTAATTTCACCAACAAATTGCTGACAAACTTGCGCCAACTGCGCTTGGCTGACATTCACCGACTCTGTTGACAGCACCTCGCCCTCGGCATCGCCGGTGGTGGTGGTAACGCCTAACTTAACCGTTGCCAAATAGGTTTTATCTGCATCGGTTAAGTAGTGCGCAAACTTGGTGGCTTCGCCAAAACAAAGGGGCAAGAGGCCGGTGGCAAGCGGGTCTAAAGTACCAGTGTGCCCAGCTTTAGCCGCTTGGAGCAACCATTTCACTTTTTGCAATGCTTGGTTAGACGAAAAGCCGAGCGGCTTATCGAGTAGCAGAATGCCGTTAATGTGTTTTTTTATGCGTTTAAATTGCAAGAGGCAGGCTTTTTTATGATTAACACTTTATCCCTCAGTCTAGCTAAAGACAGGCCAACTCAAGGAAGGTAGGTTTTAGTTTGCGTTTTACTTTAGCTTTTCAGGCTTCGAAGCCAAAGCCTCATCAATCAATTTCGACATCATCATGCCATTGTCAATCGAAGCATCATAAACAAAATGGAGTTGCGGTACCGTGCGTAGCAACATACGCTTGGCTATTTGGGTGCGCAAAAATCCAGCGGATTTTTCCAGTCCTTGTTGCGTGCTTTCGCTCGCTTTTGCCGCACTGTAAAAAATCTTCGCATGCGCCATGTCACCTGTTACTTCAACGGCGGTGATTGTGACCATGCCCACACGCGGATCTTTAACTTCAAATTGCAACAAATCAGCCAGTTCGCGCTGCATTTGCTCTGCCACCCGGTGACTGCGTGAGAAATCTTTAGCCATTACTATTTATCCTATAACTTAAAAAGCTTACCCGTTAAGGGCATCACCACCAATCTAAGCAGCTAAAGCCACAAGACTGGTGTGATAAATGAGACTAGGCGCGAAACAAAAAATTGAGCGCGGTATACGTGTTGTATGTAAACGAAGATTTTTTGTTTTGACAATCTAATTAAAAGCCTGACGTATCATAACGAATTTTTAAAGTTATAAAGTACGCGCTATTTCAATCATCTCATACACTTCTAAAATATCACCCACTTCAATGTCGTTAAAGTTTTTAAGTGATAGGCCACATTCAAAGTTGTTTTTCACTTCTTTTACATCATCTTTAAAGCGTTTGAGTGAATCCAATTCACCAGTATGAATAATGACATTGTCACGCAATACACGTACTCTAGAGTTGCGTTTGATCATACCGTCTCTTACATAACAACCGGCAATTGCGCCCACTTTAGAGATACGGAATACTTCACGAATCTCTACAGAGCCGATCATGCTTTCTCTTTGCTCAGGCGCTAACATGCCGCCCAGCGCGGCTTTAACTTCATCAACCGCTTCGTAAATAATGTTGTAATAACGTACATCAACACCCAATGACTCAATCAACTTACGCGCACCAGTATCGGCACGTACGCTAAAGCCGATTAGCACCGCTTTAGAAGCCGCTGCCAAATTCACATCGGACTCACTAATAGCACCAACACCGGTGTGAATAATATTGACTTTAACCTCACTGGTAGAAAGTTTTTGCAAGCTGGTTGCCAACGCTTCGTATGAACCTTGCACGTCTGATTTAATAATCAATCCTAGCGTTTGCGCTGCGCCCTCTCCCATTTGATCGAACATGTTTTCAAGTTTGGAAGCCTGCTGTTTAGCTAATTTCACATCACGGAACTTACCTAGTCGGAAGTTGGCAATTTCGCGCGCTTTACGCTCATCGTTAAGCACAATCATTTCTTCACCCGCGCTTGGCACGTCTGACAAACCTTGAATTTCTACCGGCATCGATGGTCCAGCTTCTTGGACATCCTTACCTGTTTCATCCAGCATGGCGCGCACTTTACCAAACGTAGTACCCGCTAACACCATGTCACCACGTTTCAATGTTCCAGATGTCACTAAAATAGTAGCTACCGGGCCGCGGCCTTTGTCTAGGCGACCTTCAATCACCAAGCCCTTAGCTGGCGTATTTTTAGGGGCTTGCAGCTCTAATATTTCAGCTTGCAACAACACCGCTTCTAACAGCTCATCAATACCTTGGCCTGTTTTAGCTGAAACTTCTCTAAACATTACCTCGCCACCGAACTCTTCTGGCACCACTTCTTGCGCGACCAATTCCATTTTCACACGCTCTGGCTCGGCACCGGGCTTGTCAATTTTATTGATAGCCACGACCAATGGCACACCTGCCGCTTTGGCATGATGAATCGCCTCTATGGTTTGCGGCATCACACCGTCATCGGCTGAAACCACCAAAATCACCACATCGGTTGCCTTTGCACCGCGTGCACGCATGGCAGTAAATGCCTCATGACCGGGTGTATCTAAAAACGTCACCATACCACGCGGAGTTTCAACGTGGTATGCACCAATGTGCTGTGTAATGCCGCCAGCTTCGCCTGTAGCCACGCGACTACGACGAATGTAATCCAATAGTGAAGTTTTACCATGATCCACATGCCCCATGACCGTCACCACTGGTGGACGCGTTTCTAATATCGCAGCCGCATGCTCGGCTTCTTCAATAAAGGCATCTGGATCATTTGGTGCAGCGGCTGAGGCTTTATGCCCCATTTCTTCAACAATGATAATAGCCGTTTCTTGGTCTAGCACTTGGTTGATCGTCACCATCATGCCCATACCCATCAGCGTTTTGATCACCTCACCAGATTTAACCGCCATCTTGTGTGCCAACTCAGCCACAGTGATGGTTTCAGGCACCAATACTTCGTGCACAATCGCCTCAGTAGGTGCATTAAATGCATGCTGTGCATCATCATCTGCCTGATGCCTATGCTTACCACCTTTTGGTGCACGCCAGCCTGGTTTACCCGCCGTAGTGTCACCGCGTGTTTTTAAACCGCGTTTTTTATTTTCAGCATCGGTCCACTCTTTATTATTACCTTTGCCTTTTTTCGCGTCTTTAGTTGCCGCCGGCTTAGCCGCGCCTTCTTTGGCTACTGGCTTATGCAATGTACCTTCAGAAAGCTTGGCTGCTTTTACTTTTGCAGCTTCAGCATCGGCTAATTTTTTAGCTTCTTCATCTAAACGGCGTTGCACCAAGGCTTCTTTTTTGCGTTTATCTTCTGCTTGCATGGCCAGTAAAGTTGCATGGCGCTTAGCCTCACGCTCACGCAATGCTATTTCATCGGCGCCTAGCAAGTCTTTACGACTAATCGTTTGTGACTTAGCTACTTCTTTTTCTGGTGCTGGCTCAACTGCCTCTGGCGGCGCTTCTGTTACAGGCTCAACTTTTGGCTCGACGGCTACTTCCACCTTGGCAATAACCTCTGGCTCAATGACGACTACCGGTTCAACAACCTCTGGCTCTACGGCTTCAACTGGCGTTTCAACTTGCTCGACCACAGCCTCCGTAACCGGTAGCTCCGTAGCCTCAAGTGACGCTTGCGCGTCGGCCTCCTGTTCGCCCAAGCTGGTGCCATCCTGTTGCTCAATGATGCGTTTTTTACGCACTTCAACCTGAATCGTACGTGCCTTGCCCGTGTTATCCGTTTTTTTAATTTCGGTGCTTGATTTACGCATTAACGTAATTTTGCTTTTTGGGGCAAGCGTGCCGTGTTCTTTACGTAAATGATCCAGCAATGCTGTTTTATCATTTTCGCTCAATTGGTCATCTGCGCTTGATTTATGCACGCCAGCGCTTTTTAGCTGTTCTAATAACAACGGTGTTGGCAGCTTAAGCTCGCCAGCAAATTGTTCTACGGTTGTTTGTGCCATCTTGTTGCTCCAGTGTTCTTTCTTCTAAGCTTTATTGCCTAGGGTTACTACTTATTACTACTTAAATTATCGCTTTAATGCGGCTAAAATTATTTAGCCGCCAGCCATCCCAACACAATCTATTTCCACTAGCCTGGTAAACCCTAGGCCTATTCAAACCAAGGTGCGCGCGCCGTCATAATCAGTGCTTTTGCACGTTCTTCATCCATATTGGTGAGCTCAACCAGCTCATCAATGGCCAACTCTGCCAAGTCGTCCATGGTTGAAATGCCTTTTGATGCCAGCAGATGCGCCGTTGCATCATCCATACCTTCAAGCGATAACAAGTCTTCAGCAGCTTCTTCCACTTTCTCTTCTTTGGCAATCGCCTCAGTCAACAATGCAGCGCGAGCACGTTTACGTAGCTCTTCTACCGTATCTTCATCAAACGCATCAATTTCGTTCATTTCAGCTATCGGCACATAAGCAATTTCTTCTAAGCTACTAAAGCCTTCTTGCACTAAAATTTCTGCAACCTCTTCATCAACGTCTAATTTTTCCATAAATAGCCGACTAACACCCGCATACTCCGCCTGGTTTTTCTGTGCGGCTTGGTCAACTGTTAGAATGTTCAAGGTCCAGCCTGTAAGCTCAGAGGCCAAGCGCACATTTTGACCGCTACGACCAATTGCCAATGCCAACTGCTCTTCTTCTACCACTACATCCATGCTGTGGGCATCTTCATCCACCACAATACTGGAAACTTCAGCCGGCGACATCGCGTTAATGACAAACTGCGCAGGCTCCATGCTCCACAACACAATATCCACACGCTCACCAGCCAACTCACCGGTGACTGCCTGCACACGTGAGCCACGCATACCCACACAAGTACCCACTGGATCAATACGCTGATCATTACTCTTGACAGCGATTTTTGAACGCAAGCCCGGGTCGCGTGCTGCAGCGCGAATTTCCAGCAAGCCTTCTTCAATCTCAGGCACTTCCAGCTCAAACAAGCGCACTAAAAAGTCTGGCGTAACTCTTGATAAAATCAATTGCGGACCGCGACCACCGCGTTCAATGCGCGAAAGATAGGCACGCACACGGTCACCTACACGTAAGTTTTCTTTTGGTATCATTTGATCGCGCGGTAATAAAGACTCAATACGACCCACTTCAATAATCGCACTGCCTTTTTCCATGCGCTTAATCACGCCTGTCACCAATTTCTCGTCACGCGCTAAAAAGTCTTCTAAAATCTGCTCACGCTCTGCTTCACGCACTTTTTGTAAAATCACTTGCTTTGCCGCTTGTGCGCCAATGCGACCAAACTCAATGCTTTCTAATGGCTCTTCATAATAATCACCGATATTCAAGCCTTTGGCATGCTCGCTCTCTTCGTCGATTTGATAAGCTGAATTTTCCAGCAAATCATAATCCACATACTGCCAGCGCCTAAATGTTTTGTACTCACCTGTTTCGCGGTCAATCTCTACGCGCACATCTGCATCGTCATGATGTTTTTTCTTAGTGGCTGAAGCCAAAGCAAGCTCTAGCGCTGTAAAGATCACCTCTTTACTCACGTTTTTTTCATGCGCCAAAGCATCTACCAACAATAAAATTTCACGACTCATGTTCTATCTCCGACTATATATTGCAGATTAACTGCCTTATTTATTAAATTCTTACAATAAAAATCTATACTTAAAACTAAAACTCCAGGGTCATTAAAACTCAGGACTAAGCCTAGCTTTATCAATATTACTTAGCGCTATTTTATAAACAACACCCTCAAACTCAAGCAACAAATCACCAGCTTCCACGCCTTTTATAACCCCTAAAAAGGTTTTGCGTGGCAAAGTCGTTGGCGCAGCATTTACACTTTGGTCTTTAATGCCAACGCGCAATTTAATGGCTGCGCGCTCACCTGCAAAACGTATAAAATCCGCTTCTTTTTTCAGTACGCGATCCATGCCAGGCGAAGAAACCTCCATGCGATCATAATCAATTTCATGCTCCACAGTCAGCAAATTTCCCAACTGATGGCTCACCAGTACGCAATCATCGATAGTTACGCTATCTTTAATATCCACAGGGTTTTGCTTATCAATAAACACACGTAGCAGCTTGCCACGATTAGAAATCTCTAAATCAACAAGCTCATAGCCTAGCTGGCTTACCGACTGTTCTACCAATGTATGCAAATCTTGCATGGCCAAAACCCCTCAATCTCACTGCCCGCCTGCAATCTTGCTCACAAAGCTTACACAAGTTGCAGAAACAAAAAATGGGCACAAAGCCCATCAAAAAATTTCATCCGCATTATACCAATCAATTCAATGAATTGGAAACACAACCTTTAAAAAGTTGTCTTTTTCTGGATTTTATTGCGACATCGCTACTTTATTCTTTTTAGTTATAAATTTATAAAAAACAATTCTTTTAACTTATTAAAAAATACTTCTATAGTGCTGTTCTTGCAATTTGTAAACATTTGATGAGGTAAAACATGTCAATGGCTCACCACACTAACCGTAGCACCTCTGCCAACCGCGATGTGTCGCAAGAGATTTTGCGTGCAGTTGAAGAACTGAAACTTGGCTCTGGCTTTGGCTCAATAGAAATTGTGCTGCACGAAGGCCGCGTCACTCAAATTGAAAAGCGTGAAAAATTAAGATTCACCCAAGACACCAAAAATTCACCTACTGCACCAGCAGCGGCAAAGTAAAAGGCTCAACACACCTTTATATACGGGCTGACCAGTAGGCTGGAAGCTTGAACTAGGAGATAAAAATGCAATTCAAATTTTCAAAATTCGCCACTGCGTTACTTGCCAGCGGCATTATTTCACTACCAATCACGGCCTCAGCTAATGATAGTAGTGAGTTAGAAGAACTACGCGGCTTGGTACAAGAGCTTAGCCAACAAGTAAAAGTATTGGCGCGCAAGGGCGAGATTAATGAAGAAACAGCTACCGCAGCAAAAAAATCTACGCCTGTAGTTAAAGCAG
Organism: Methylotenera sp.; assembly: GCA_041675545.1. Classification (GTDB taxonomy): domain Bacteria; phylum Pseudomonadota; class Gammaproteobacteria; order Burkholderiales; family Methylophilaceae; genus Methylotenera. Next base: position 13,074 of record JBAYTS010000003.1, on the reverse strand, counting down.
GTACAAGCGGCTTTTCATTTGGCTCTGCTGATGGCAAAAACGAAATTAAATTCAGAGGTGTAGTGCAAGCTGATCACCGCCATTTTTCTGAGGGGGCAAGTGATGTACGTGCAAGGTCACGTAACCGTGCAGGCCTTCTAAACGCAGAGGGCTTTCATGATGCTGAAGATACGTCTTTTCTCCGTCGCGTTCGCCCAACTATTGAAGGCACCGTGGCTGGCAAATACGGCTTCCGCTTCACGCCAGACTTTGCTGGTGGCAGTGCCACAGTTGTAGATGCTTACGCTGAGGCGAGGTTGAACCCAGCGTTTAATATCCGTGCCGGTAAATTTAAAAGCTTTGTGGGTTTAGAGCGTTTACAAAGTGGTAATGACATCAAATTTATTGAACGTAGCTATGTCACTAACGCCATTTTACCTAACCGCGATTTAGGGGTTGCATTGTATGGTGCCGTGCTAGATAAAAAATTGGATTATGCCGTAGGCGTTGTTAACGGCGTTGCAGATGGTGGCAATATCAGCACTGGCACAGAATACAACGGCGAGCGTGAATACACAGCCCGTTTATTTGCCACCCCATTTAAAGATTCTGACTCTGCACTCGCTGGCTTAGGCTTCGGTATTGGCGGCACCTGGACTGACTTTACTGGTGAGCAAAACCTGAACTTCACGGACACCTCTTCGGCAGACGCCACTCGCAACGGTTTACCAAGTTACAAAACCAATGGTCAGCAGACATTTTTTCGCTATGGCGGCAACGCAATTGCTGACGGCAGTCGCATACGCTGGTCTCCGCAAGCTAATTATTACAACGGTCCATTTGGTTTGATTACTGAATATGCCCGTATAAACCAAGAGGTTTCACTTACTGCAAAAAATGAGGGTGACGGCTCTGCGACTATTAACAACTCAAACTTGACTCCACTTGGAACAGTCGCAAACAGCAAAAAGAAATTAAGTCATGACGCCTGGCAAGTTGCTGGTTCTTGGGTGTTAACTGGTGAAGACGCCTCATTCAAAGGCGTTAAACCGAAACAAGATTTTGATTTTGATAAGGGTGGCTGGGGTGCTTGGGAATTGGTGGCGCGCTACAGTGAAATTAACCTAGATAGCGACACTTTCAAAAATAATGTGGGTAATTATGCTGGCGAGAATGTAGGAAGCACTTCTGGCGCCTATTCTGACGGTACTAAAAGTGCAAAATCAGCCAAATCATGGACGGCGGGTGTGAATTGGTATCTCAATTCAAATGCAAAAATTGCATTAAATTACGAGCATACAACATTTGATGGCGGTGCAAGTTCAAATGGTGCCAACGCGAATGCCACTGGCAGCAATATCAAAGACCGTCCTGACGAAAAAGCCTTGTTAGCCCGCTTCCAAGTCGCTTTCTAATCAGCTTTTTTATCTTTAAATACGCATTCGTCAGTTAGTGGGTGCGTATTTAAAAGAGGTTCAATATGCGCTGTCATTGTTACCACAATTAAAAAAATTATTTTTATTTAACTTTAAGGAATTACAAATGAAAAAATCACTTTTAGCCATTGCATTGCTTACCGCAGTATTCGGCACCACAGCACCATCGCTTGCACTTGCCAAAGACGTTGAAATTTTAAACGTTTCTTACGACCCAACGCGTGAACTCTATAAAGAGTTTAACGCAGAATTTGCCAAAGACTGGAAAGCCAAAACAGGCGACACGGTCACTGTTAAACAATCACACGGTGGCGCTGGCAAACAAGCGCGTGCAGTAATTGATGGCTTGCAGGCAGACGTGGTGACACTCGCTTTGGCTTATGATATTGACGCCATTGCTGAAAAAGCTAAATTATTCCCTAAAGATTGGCAAGCTCGCCTGCCAAATAACAGCTCACCGTACACCTCTACTATTGTATTGTTAGTACGCAAAGGTAACCCAAAAGGAATTAAAGACTGGAATGACTTAATTAAGCCGGGCGTTTCTGTCATTACCCCTAACCCTAAAACATCTGGCGGTGCACGTTGGAACTACTTAGCGGCTTATGCTTATGCCCTAAAACAAAATAACAATGATGATGCTAAAGCCCGTGAGTTTGTTGGCAAAATCTTTAAAAATGTGCCCGTGTTAGATTCTGGCGCGCGTGGATCAACGACTACATTTGTAGAGCGTGGTATTGGTGATGTATTTATCTCTTGGGAAAACGAAGCATTCTTGGCACAAAAAGAGTTAGGTGTAGGCAAGTTTGAAATTGTCGTGCCTTCTGTTTCTATTCTGGCTGAACCTCCTGTGACTGTCGTAGACAAAAATGCCAAAAAACATGGCACTGAAGCTGTGTCTAAAGCGTATTTAGAGTATTTGTATTCAGATGTTGGCCAGGACTTGGCCGGTAAGCACTACTACCGTCCAACCAACCCTAAATATATTGAAAAATATGCGAACCAATTTCCAAAAGTGAATTTAATCAAAATTGACGATGTATTTGGCGGATGGCAAAAAGCACAGAAAACGCACTTTTCTGATGGCGGTGTTTTCGACCAGATTTATCAAAAATAATCTCTGATTAGATTTACACAGATAATATAGAGAATTAAAACCGTGTGGTGCCAGACAAAATTTGGTGCCACACCCACCCAAGGAGGCTCTTATCATGAGTTCAGTGTTAATAGTAGGCGGTGATCAGATTGACAGTATTAAACAGGTACTGCATCACCGTGGTTTTGATGATATTCATCATTGGTCGGGCAGGAAAGTAGGCGATAGCCATAAAGTCATACCACAGCATACTGATTTGATCGTTTTAATTACTGACTGGATCAATCATTCATTTACCCACCGAATCAAGCGCTCTGCTGCTAAACGTGGTTTAAAAGTCATCTATACCGGTAATGGCTCCGTGCAATTACAAACGCGATTAGAAAAGTTAGGTGAAGCCATCAGTGGTTACTGTCGCAAGACAATACATACACTTTTCTACACACACTTGGCCTATTCATAGCCACTGCCAGTAAGGCCGTGAATAGATCCTGAATATCACGTTAAAAAATTAGGAGCGCGTTATGAACACACAGATTCAGCAAGACAACCCAGCAATCCCGTTATTACTTAGAGGCCTGATTGCCGCTGAAGTCATCACGACGGTGGTTACTTTTTTTATGATTAAATAGTTTCAAGATTAAATAATTACAAGTGGTGGCCGCTTAACACTTAAAACAAAGCGGTGCTATCTCTCCTTTGTTATCCGGCACTTGTATTTGAATTGCGTACAAGTTGCCGGATTTTTTTGCCTAAAATTTAAACGTGGCTTTAATGACAAAAACCATTAAAGCCTGCCAAGCATTAAAGTCATAAACCAATCAAAAAACAGGCAGACTTTTTAAGGTCTGCCTGCGCATAGTCACTACGTAATTTGTATAACGTTAACTTTTACACCTTAAGCTTGCAAACCGCCCGGCGCTTTAGTGGAAGTCAATCGCAACAGTGCATTCACCATCACATCCACTTCAGCAGGCGTGTTGTAGAAAGCCAACGAAGGCCGCACAGTGGTTTCAACCCCAAAACGCCGCAAAATAGGCTGCGCGCAATGGTGGCCTGAACGTACTGCAATACCTTCCTGATTCAACGCTGCGCCGACCTCTTCACTCTTAAAGCCATCAAGCTTAAAAGATAACACGCTGGCTTTTTCCTGAGCCGTACCCACTAAATGCAAGCCCGGCACTTTCAGCATTTGGGCTGTCGCGTAAAGCAGCAAGTCATGCTCATAACGGGCAATGTTATCAATGCCGATACGTTCAACGTACTCCAGCGCGGCGCCTAAACCTACGGCGTCGGCAATGTTGCCGGTACCCGCCTCAAACTTGGCCGGCGCTTCATGATAGACGGTTTTATCAAACGTGACGTCTTGAATCATATTGCCGCCACCTTGCCAAGCCGGCATGTCGTCCAGCACTTCTTTTTTGCCGTAAAGCGCACCAATCCCTGTGGGGCCAAATACTTTATGCCCTGAAAACACAAAAAAATCCGGATCCAAAGCCTGCACATCACTGCGCATGTGAGACACAGACTGCGCGCCATCCAACAGCACCTTAGCCCCTGCAGTATGCGCCATTTGTATCATCTGCGCGGCTGGAGTCACCGTGCCCAAAGCGTTAGACACTTGCGTAAATGACACCAGTTTGACACGTGAAGTGAGCAGTTTTTGGTATTCCGCCAACAACACCTGACCGCTATCGTCCACTGGGGCGACTTTCAACTTGGCGCCTGTTTCTTGGCATAGCTGCTGCCAAGGTACAATATTGGCGTGATGCTCAAGGTGAGAAATCACAATTTCATCCCCTTCACCAATATGCTTTTTGCCCCAGGTTTTGGCGACTAGGTTAATCGCTTCAGTGGTACCGCGCACAAACACAATGTTATCTACTGATGGCGCATTAATAAAACGGCGCACCGTTTCACGCGCACCTTCATAGGCATCGGTGGCACGTGCGGCTAGCTCATGTGCAGCGCGGTGAATGTTTGAATTTTCATGTGCGTAAAAATATGAAATCCGGTCAATCACAGCTTGTGGCTTTTGCGTGGTGGCGGCATTATCGAACCAAATCAGCGGACGGCCATTGACCAACTCACGCAAAATAGGAAAATCTTTGCGCACTAAATTGGCATCAAAAGCAGGATGCGCACTGGCTACTGGCCCTGCAACCGCAGCGTCTTGCTGGTGCGGTGAGTCCTGTAAAAAATAATAAGGTGCCGCACCTGTCTGGCTTGAAGTTAGACTAGAGCCTGCGCTACTAATGCCAGATTGGCCGCTTAATCCTCCCAACAACTGGTTCAACTCTGCCTGATAAGGGTCATCTACACCACCTAGTAACTGCCCAATATCAAACACTCCGCTAATGGGCATTTGATTGGCGTAACCAGTATTCGTGACATCCGTGGGCGTCAAATTTGGTACGCCAGAAGCCACACTTGGCACCGCTGAAAATATGGACGGCGTTGGTGTTTGCACTGGGTCAGTAATGATATTGGGGCTAGGCAGCACTGCATTTGCCGCTACAGGGTTGAGCGATGCATTTGATGGAAAATCCTCTTTTTGAGCAAAAGGTGAACCTGCAGGAAAGCCTTCTGCATATAATTCATTGGCAATACGGCTCAACTCGGCCACATCAAAGTGTCCGGTTTCACTGGCTTGCCGACCCACAGCAAGCCCGGTTGCCATGCGGGGATGCTCACCCGGCACAGCAGCCAAAATGGCCTCTGGCTCAAAAGAGGACAAGTCACCTAATGCAGGTGAAAATCCATTATGTGTACTCATGATTATTTATACTCGTAGTAATTGCCTACATCCACATTTTCTAACACGGCAATCGCATCATCAGTCAATACTGCCAGTGAGCAATAAAGCGATACTAAGTAAGATGCAATCGCTTTGTGATTGATGCCCATAAAACGCACCGACAAGCCCATGCTTTGTTGGCCTGGTAAGTTTGGCTGATATAAACCCACCACGCCTTGACGGCTTTCACCGGTGCGCAACAATAGAATATTGGTTTTACCACCAGTTACTTTTAATTTGTCGCATGGGATAATCGGCACACCGCGCCATGTAATAAACTGTGAACCGAACAATGCTACGGTAGGTGGAGGTACACCGCGACGTGTACACTCACGACCAAATGCAGCAATAGCTTGTGGATGCGCTAAAAAGAATGCTGGCTCTTTCCATACTTTAGTTAATAATTCATCAAAATCATCAGGTGTTGGCGAACCGCTACGGGATGTTACTCTCTGTGACGACGCAATATTGTTAAGCAAACCATATTCTTTATTGTTGATTAGTTCGCTCTCTTGGCGCTCTTTAACGGTTTCAATCGTTAAACGTAATTGCTCTTTAATTTGATTGTGCGGGCTATTATATAGGTCAGATACACGGGTATGCACATCAACCGCAGTATTCACTGCATTCAGTACATATTCACGACCCCACTCTTCATAGTCCACAAATGTCGCCGGAATGTCGCGCTCATCTTTTGCAGAGCAATCCACCTCAATTGAACTAGGGTTCTTTACTTTATTGACACGGTAGATACCTGCCTCGACCGGTACCCATTGCATTAAATGCACCAACCAACGCGGCGTGATTGTGCCCATCATCGGGACGGTTTTGGTCGCATTCGACAGCGTGCGTGCGGCTACGTCACCTAACGCAGTGTGGGCTTGATGTATATCAGTCATTGTTTTCTCCTGTGAAAATTTTTAAATTGAATATTTCGTTTACTGCGCAGTGCCACTCACTGCCTGTTGCTGAGTTTTGGCCTGTGTGATCAGGCTATTGGGTGGTACGCTGCGTGTGAGCCAGACATTACCGCCTATCACTGATCCTGCACCTATCGTGATGCGCCCGAGTATGGTTGCACCGGCATAAATCACCACATCATCTTCCAGAATCGGGTGTCTGGCGCTGCCTTTAATTAAATGCCCATGCTCATCGGTTGGAAAGCGCTTTGCACCTAGCGTGACGGCCTGATACAGCCTGACATGCCGCCCTATTACCGCTGTTTCTCCAATAACAACACCTGTGCCATGATCGATAAAGAAACCTTCGCCTATCGTCGCTCCAGGATGGATATCGATACCAGTAGCTGAATGTGCCAGCTCTGAAATAATGCGTGCAATCAACGGCAAACCAAGTTTATGTAACTCATGTGCCAGACGGTAATTGATAATGGCCGATATGCCTGGGTAGCAAACCAATACTTCATCCAAGCTACGCGCGACAGGGTCGCCTTCAAATGCTGCATTTAAATCTGTATCCAACAACTGGCGTATTTGCGGCAAGGTCTGCGCAAAAGCACGCGCCTTATTTAACACAGCTTCGGCACTAGGGGTTTTATCGTGTTCGGTATCTGCGGAGTATCTAAGCTCTAACTGAATCTGCGTGTTGAGTTCACGTAACGCAGCATCCAAGGTATAGCCGACAAAATAATCGACACCTTCTTCCTTTAAGCCCGGTGCACCCAATCGGTTAGGAAACAGTGCCGCGCTCAGGCTTTCCAGCACCTCTTGCAGGGCTTTTCTTGAGGGCAGTTTGGGCGGTTTATTTCGCCGGTGTCGATGCTCCAATGAAGCCAGCCTTAAATCGTGTAATGCCTGCACAATGGCTGGAATATCAAAACTTTCGTTAGATGTCACGGTAGTGGGATGCAGCATATCAACACCTGTAGCAGAAATAAAAAAAGCCAGCGCGTCTTTCGACACGCTGGCTTCCGGTTGTCCGGTCAGCACAAATTAATTCGAGCGATATAAAATCATTACTTGATGCGCATACAAATACACTTATGTATGCATGTTGCCAATATACACCACTAGCCTAACTAAAAAAAGAGAACTTACAAAAATTACCATATATTACTTTTAGTTATAAATATATAAAATATCATTCTTTTACATTATTTTCATATCTGGTTAAAGTTCAGGCCTAATTACTTTTAACTTAAAAAAATTATGTTCAAAACACGCATTATTCCTGCATTTTTTATGCTTTCCAGCATTTTATTACCAACGTTGGCACAAGCTGACACAAATTTACTGAACGCTTCATACGATGTTACACGTGAGTTTTATAAAGATTTTAATGCTTCATTCACTCAATACTGGAAAGCAAAAACTGGCGAAACCGTTATCATCAACCAATCACATGGCGGCTCTAGCAAACAGTCGCGCTCAGTTGTAGACGGGCTTGAAGCCGATGTCATCTCCATGAATCAGGCCCCTGATATTGATATTTTGTATGAGCGCTCAAAACTTATCCCTAAAGATTGGCAAAAGCGCCTGCCCAATGCCAGTTCTGCCACCAACTCAACCACCGTATTTCTAGTACGCAAGGGCAACCCCAAGAAAATTAAAGACTGGGATGACCTGATTAAACCGGGCATTGCTGTTGTGATCCCTAATCCAAAAACTTCCGGTAACGGTAAATACAGCTATCTGGCAGCCTGGGGTTATGTCATCAAAAGTGGTGGTAATGACGCAAAAGCTAAAGAGTTTGTGACTAAGCTGTTTAAAAATGTGCCAGTTTTGGATACCGGCGGACGTGGCGCAACCACCACCTTTGCGCAGCGTGATATTGGCGATGCATTACTTACCTTCGAAAACGAAGTGAACCTCATTAAAAAAGAGCTCGGCGACAAATTCGATGTTGTCTATCCATCCGCAAGCATCCTGGCTGAGAACCCGGTGACTGTCGTTGATAAATTTGCCAAAAAACATAAAACACAAGCTATTGCACAAGCCTATGTTGAATATCACTTTTCAGAGGCTGGCCAGGAAATAGCGGTACACCATTACTTGCGACCTACGCTTGATTCTGTTGCTACTAAATACAAAGATCGTTTTAAAGCTATCAATTTATTCAGTGTAGATGAGGTTTTTGGTGGCTGGGGAAAAGCGCAAAAAACGCATTTCAGCGATGGTGGTATTTTTGATCAAATCTATCAGAAATGATCGCTGATCAGATTTATCAAAAATAATAAACAGTGATAGGAATACAGCGATGACAGATTTTGATACCTCAGCCAACCATGTTGAGCAGCTAAGATTGCAACTTAAGGAAGTCTTGCAACTTGACCTTGATGACTATGGACTAGTTGAGCAATCAACAGGCGAATTCAACAGCACTTTTTTAGGCGTGCAGTTAAATAGTGCATTTCAACCCATTTATGATATCCAGGCAGGCGATTTAATTGGTCATGAGGCTTTATTAAGGCCTTCATTGGGAGGTGAACTTCCCAGCACACCGGAGTTCACCTTTACCTACGCAGAGCAAGCAGGAAAATTAGTCCTGTTTGACCGCGTAAGTAGAACATTGCATGTATTAAACTTTAGGCAGATTTATGCCGAGAACGGCCTGTTATTTTTAAATGTGCATCCCAAGCTCTTGGTTTCTGTGAATACGCATGGCAAGGTATTTGAACGCATTTTACATGCCAATTCCGTGCCCACAAGCCGCGTTGTGATTGAGATTCAAGAAGGCTTAATTGATCAAGATAAACAACTGACCGAAGCCATTGATAATTACCGAGACAGAGGCTACCGAATTGCTATTGACCGCTTTGGCAGTGCACTGTCGCATATTGATCGCCTATGGAAATTTGCCCCTGATTTTGTCAAATTAGATTTAAATTTAATCCAAAAGTCTGAACAAAATGACCGCGTCAGAAAGTTATTGCCAGGTTTAATTAAAATGATTAAAGACCTTGGCGCACAACCCATTATTACTGGTATTGAAACTCAAGTACAACTGAATATTGCGCTAGAGGCTGGTAGCCACTTAGTACAAGGTTATTTTTTAGCAAAACCAGTCACGGCTAAAGAGTTGCGTGCAAACTCATTTTTGAAACCAAACATACCCGAAGCCAAGTTGCTTGATGCGGCATAATTTGCCATTTCTTTAACACTAACTAAGTAAAAACGTTAGCTACAGACCATCTTCTTTATTAAATAATATTTAGCTATATAGTTATACCTAAATATTATTTTTAACTTATAAGCTTGTCTGTTAAATTAGCGTGCGTTACACAACCGATTGAAAATATGGCAAAACAAAAAAATGTACTCCCTGGCTTTAGTTTATCTCTAGGCTTTACGATATTTTATTTAAGTTTAATCGTACTCATTCCGCTCTCTGCAGCCTTTATTAAAACCACTGAATTAAGCTTTCTGGAGTTTTGGCATATTGTGACAGCACCAAGAGTGGTCGCTTCATACAAGCTGACTTTTGGCGCTTCATTGTTAGCCGCTTTAATTAACGCCGTATTTGGTTTGCTCACTGCATGGGTGCTGGTGCGCTATACTTTTCCAGGCAAAAAATTCATTGATGCTTTAGTGGATTTACCTTTCGCTTTACCTACAGCGGTTGCGGGCATTGCGCTTACAGCTGTGTATGCAGGCAATGGCTGGATAGGTTCATGGCTAGAGCCGCAAGGCATCAAAGTGGCGTTTACCCCGACTGGTGTTATGGTGGCTTTAACCTTTATCGGCCTGCCTTTTGTGGTGCGTACCGTACAACCCGTGTTAGAAGACCTAGAAGCCGAAACTGAAGAAGCCGCAGCAAGCTTGGGCGCAAACCGCTGGCAAACTTTTAGTAAAATCATCTTTCCCGCCATTTGGCCCGCATTGTTAACTGGCTTTGCTTTGGCCTTTGCACGTGCGATTGGTGAATATGGTTCTGTTATCTTTATTGCAGGTAACATGCCAATGGTGTCAGAAATCACGCCACTGCTTATCATTACGAAGCTTGAACAATACGATTACGTCGGTGCAACCGCCGTGGCAGTAGTCATGTTAGTTATTTCTTTTATGCTCTTATTTGCGATTAACGGCTTGCAGTGGTGGACCAACCGCAACGCAACTAGCGCGCATTAACTCTGATATAGCCCATTGATGATTTTATAGGTTGATTTATGTCTGTTATTACAACATCGCAATACACTAGCTACCACAACAAAGTGGCGCGCAGCCGTGCAACTTCAGAGCCTGCTTGGGTGCGCTATCTGTTGATTTTTACTGCTTTAAGTTTTTTAACCTTATTCCTATTTGTTCCATTGGCTGCGGTGTTTACCGAGGCTTTGCGCAAAGGCTTTGGCACCTACGTCACAGCCTTACTCGACCCAGATGCGCTTTCTGCTATTAAATTAACCTTTATCGCAGCCATTATTGCAGTGCCGCTTAATTTGGTTTTTGGGGTCGCCGCAGCTTGGGCAATTGCCAAGTTTGAGTTTAAAGGTAAGAGTATTCTCATTACTTTAATTGATTTACCATTTGCCGTTTCACCAGTGATTGCCGGCCTGATTTATGTGCTGATTTTTGGCCTGCAAGGCTGGTTTGGCTCATCGTTGGTTGATAACGATATTAAAGTAATTTTTGCGCTGCCTGGCATAGTGTTGGCCACTGTGTTTGTCACATTCCCTTTTGTAGCACGTGAGTTGATTCCATTAATGCAGGCGCAAGGCAAAGATGAAGAAGAAGCTGGCTTAGTGCTAGGCGCCTCTGGTTGGCAGATTTTATGGCGCATTACCTTGCCCAACGTAAAATGGGGTTTGTTGTATGGTGTTATTTTAACCAATGCTAGAGCCATGGGTGAATTTGGCGCTGTATCCGTAGTATCTGGTCATATCCGCGGCATGACCAACACCCTGCCATTACACGTTGAAATTTTATACAACGAATATAACTATGCCGCCGCATTTGCCGTAGCTTCACTGCTAGCGTTGTTAGCTTTAGTGACCTTGGCACTCAAGACCTTTGTTGAGTGGAAAGCGGCTAGTAATGCCAGCTACAACGAATCCGCTGTTCAATAATTCAGCGATAAATAATCCTTGCCAGCAGGCATCAATGCTATTTTCTAAATAAATTTGGAATAAAAAGATGAGTATAGAAATACGAAACATCAAAAAGAATTTTGGTCATTTTAGTGCGCTCAATAATGTGAGCTTGGATGTACCGAGTGGTGAGCTGGTTGCCTTGTTAGGGCCTTCTGGATGCGGAAAAACCACCCTATTACGCATTATCGCTGGGCTGGAAACGCCGGACTCAGGCAACATTTTGTTTTATGGCAATGACGCTACCGAGCGTAAAGTCCGTGAACGCGAAGTAGGTTTTGTGTTTCAACATTATGCGCTATTTCGCCACATGACCGTATTTGAGAACGTAGCCTTTGGTTTACGTGTACGCCCTAAACAAACGCGCCCATCAAATGACGAAATCAAACGTCGCGTGCATGAACTGCTTGAACTGGTGCAACTAGATTGGCTTGCCGATCGTTACCCACCGCAGCTGTCTGGCGGCCAACGCCAGCGTATTGCATTGGCACGTGCGTTAGCAGTAGAACCCAAAGTACTACTGCTAGATGAGCCCTTTGGTGCGCTGGATGCCAAAGTACGTAAAGAATTACGCCGCTGGTTACGCCGTTTACATGACGAGCTACATATCACCAGTATTTTTGTAACACACGACCAAGAAGAAGCATTAGAAGTGGCTGATCGTGTTGTCGTCATCAACAAAGGGCAAATTGAGCAAATTGGTTCACCGCAAGAGGTTTATGATCACCCGGTATCGCCATTTGTTTATCAATTCTTAGGCAATGTGAATCAGTTTGATAGCCACATACATGAAGGTGCTGCAAAAATTGCGGGCATAGACTTGAAGTTAGATGATCATCATGCTACACAGAACACCCCCGCATTAGCATTTGTACGACCACATGATATTGAAATCTTTAAAGAGAGAAGAGAAGATAAAGTTGGCTTTGAGGCGATTGTAAGTTATGTACATGCCATTGGGCCACTCGTAAGGTTGGAACTACAACGTGCTGATCATACCGAACTAGTTGAAGCCGAGCTGACACAAGAGCGATTTCGTGAGTTAAACCTAGCTGCCAGCGACCATGTTTATATCTACCCGCGCAATGTACGCGTATTTTTAAATGAAGCAGCCCAGACTAATACACAATCAACATAGGTTTATAAATTTCTGCTATTTTTGTTAAAGCCCTGGCTCGCCGGGGCTTTTCTTTTACCGTTACTAGATGCTCTTGGTTGAGCATCTGCGCCCAGCATGGTATTTTTAATATGATTTAGGCCAGAATGTTATCGTCACAATTAAAAGGCATCCGCTCAGTAATGCCATAATAGGACATCTGCAAAAATTGATGCTCAATCCGTGGTCATGCCTTATGCGACTAGCGCTACAACGCTTTGTTATACCATGCTGCCAATTCTGCTAATTGTCGTGTTGCATACTACTGAAAAGGTACGCATGTTGCACGCCATTGACTGGAGATTACAAGTGGTGCGGTTGGACTCTTGCTTTAAATTTCGCTTAGTCTTAAAGTAAACACCCCAGCAAGCCACTCCAACCCGCGTCATCCAAGCCCAGCCAAAGCGGGCTTTTAATTGAGCCATGTATTTACCACGCCATTCCCGCCGGGCATAAAAAAACCCCATCAAATTCATGATGGGGTTTTTAGTGTAAATAGCTTGGCAGTGACCTACTTTCGCATGCAAAAAGCATACTATCATTGGCGCTGGTTCGTTTCACGGCCCT
>JBAYTS010000002.1:0-146593 GCA_041675545.1 Methylotenera sp. | reverse complement strand
TCGCTGTTAACCCCGTGTTTACTAATGCCAAATCACCAGTTAATACTGCCAACTGATGCAAGCTTAATGATTTTAAGCGATTTAATTCAGATAATTGTGCGCTTAAATTTGCACTCGCCACTTCTGCTTGGTGTAAATCTAGCGCAGAAGCAACGCCGCCTTCCAATCGCCGTTTAGTTAAATCAAGGCTTGCATCGCGACTTTTTAAATTATCATTAGCAATCACAATCTGTGACTCCAAACTACGTACGTTCAGATAATTAGTAGCGACTAACCCGGTTAATGATAAAGCGACAGTATCTTTTGCATAACGACTAGCCAACGCCTGCGCGCGTGCTGATTCTTTGGCACGGCTTAACTTGCCCCAAAAATCAATCTCAAAGCTTGTGCCTAACTGTACGTTGTAATTGTTACGGGGGTTTTGTGAGAACTGCTGATTAGCGCCCGCTTCCGTCACGCGAGAGCGTTTAGCGCCTGCATCCAAGTCTATTTGTGGCAGTAAAAAAGCACCGACTTCACGCATTACCGCATCAGCTTCTTCAATACGCGCTACCGCCAACTTAATGTCTGTATTGTTTTGTAAGGCTTTTACCATCAAATCATTCAAGGTTTGATCTTGGTACAGCGTCCACCAATTATTGGCAATATGGCTACCATCTTGAGACTGCTGGCTAACTTCAGCATACGTGGCAGGCACATCAACGTTAGGGCGTAAATAATCAGGCCAAATCGACTGGCATCCAGACAAAAATAGTGCTGCCACTAAAACACTCACGGGTTTGATGGTGTTTGCTTGATAATTTTTTATCATAGCGTTTCCTTTGCATTGGCTGCTGCGACTAGGTCGGCATCATCAGGGGGAATCTCATGGTGCTTTCTATGTACATTTTTATTACTCAACCAGGTAAAGAATAAGGGAATAAATATGGTGGCCACAAACGTCGCCAACAACATGCCGCCCAATACGCCAGTCCCCATCGAACGTCTTGCTGCTGCACCTGCACCCGTTGCAATCGCCAAAGGCACAATCCCGAGTACAAAGGCCATAGAGGTCATGACAATGGGTCTAAACCGCATACGTGCCGCTTCAAGCGCAGCTTCGGCAACGGGCATACCTTCCTCCATTTTTTGACTCGCAAACTCAACAATTAAAATCGCATTTTTTGCCGCCAATCCCACTAAAGTAATTAAACCGATCTGAAAATAAATATCATTTGGCATACCACGCACTAACACGGCCAGCAAAGCGCCTGCCAAAGCAAAAGGCACGGCCATAATCACAGCCAATGGTAACGCCCAGGTTTCAAACTGTGCTGCCAAAATCAAAAACACCATAATGATGGCAAATCCAAATGCAAACACAGCTGCCGAGCCTGTACGTTTTTCTTGATAAGCCTGGCCAGTCCAAGCAATCTGATAACCATCAGGTAAATTTTCTGCGGCGATTTTCTCGACCATTTGAATGGCATCACCAGAGCTAACGCCAGAGGCGCCCTTACCCATCACTTTTGCTGACAGCAACCCGTTATAGCGCTCTAGCTGCTCGGCACCCACAATGTGGCTTACTTTGCTTAGCGCTGACAGCGGCACCATTTGTCCGCTATTCGCGCGCACATAAACTCTTCCTAAATCTTCAGCCTTCATCCGATAGTCAGCTTCAGCTTGTAACTGCACGCGGTAAGTTCGGCCTGATTTATTAAAATCGTTCACATAAAGTGAGCCCATGGTGCTTTGCAAGGTGTCGTAAATACTTGCCACAGGCACGCCTTGCGAAATCGCTTTAGCTTCATCCACCTCAACATATAACTGCGGTACAGTCGGGCGGAAAAACGTATTAAGCTCGGCTAAGCGCGGCTCATTCTTTAATGCACCAATAAAGTTAGTCACCACCACAGCCAGTTTAGCTGGGTCAGAATCACCTCGAGTCTGCACATACAGCTCAAAACCACCTGAACTACCTAAACCACGTATGGCAGGTGGGTTGAAAGCGATGGCCATGCCGTCAGGTTGCTGCATGCCGATACCAAACAGTTTTTTAACCATATCATCTGCGGTGGCCTTGCGTTCATCCCAGTCTTTCATACGCACAAACATGGTGGCCGCACTGGTTTTATTGCCGCCGCCAATCAAATCAAAGCCATTCACAGCGAACTGATGCGCCACCGCAGGATCTTCTGCAATAGCGGCGCGTACATTTTCTGTCGTCTTGCTAGTTCGCGCCAACGTAGCACCATCAGGCATAATAACTGCCGAAATCACATAGCCTTGATCTTCTGCGGGGACGAAGCTACCGGGGATAACCTTAAGCAATACGGCTACCAAACCAATAACTGCCGCAAAAACCAGCGTACCGATTATTTTGTGGTGCAGCGTTAAGTTCACAGCCGATGTATAAAAATGTGTGAAGCGCCCAAAACCACGATTAAACCCATTAAAAAATGCAGATTTAGCATGGGTTGGTTTTAATAAAACAGCGCATAAAGCCGGCGTTAAGGTCAGTGCAACAACCCCTGAAATCACCACCGCTACCGCCACAGTCACTGCAAACTGACGATACATTTCACCCGCAATACCGCCTAGAAAAGCCACGGGAATAAATACTGCAATCAATACCAATACAATCGCTACCACGGCAGCAGATACTTGCTCCATAGACTTAACGGCCGCTTTAATAGGCGACAATTTTTCTTCCGTCATCAGGCGCTCGACATTCTCTAACACCACAATGGCATCATCCACCACGATGCCGATAGAAAGCACCATCGCAAACAAGGTCAGCGTATTGATCGAAAAGCCAAATAACCATAACCCGGCAAAGGTGCCAATGAGTGAAATCGGTACCGCAATAATCGGGATTAAAGTTGCACGCCAACTTTGCAGAAACAAAAACACCACAAGCACTACCAACACCATGGCTTCGGCAAGCGTTTTTAACACTTCACCAATTGAGGCTTTAACAAAATCGCTGGTATCGTATGGTGTTTCCCAATCTACACCGGCAGGAAATCGTTGTTTCAACTCATTCATTTTTGCTTTAACCGCAGTTGCCGTATCAAGCGCATTGGCACCGGTTTGTAAAAAGATGGGAATGCCAACACCAGGTGTGCCATCCAGGTACGCACGCACGTTATAGCTTTGTGAGCCTAACTCTATACGTGCAACATCTTTCAAATAAAGGATACCGCGAGGACCATCGGCGCGAATAATAATATTACCGAACTCAGCCGGATCAATGAGCCGACCTTTGGCCGTGACGGTATATACCAGCTGCTGATCAGACGGTGATGGTTCTTGGCCTATTTTTCCAGCCGCATATTGAGCATTTTGTGCGCGAATGGCATTGGCTATATCCGTAGTACTCACACCCAATTGCGCCATGCGGTCTGGACGTAACCAGATACGCATTGAATAATCCTGTGCGCCAAAAATAATCGCATCGCCCACACCCTTAATGCGCTTTAATTCATCCAGCACATTTAACGTACCGTAATTACTTAAAAATAGCGGATCATATTTTTTCTGCTTATCGGTCAACATCACTACAAGTAAAATGTCGTTGGAGCGTTTCTGTACAACAATACCGGTACGGCGCACTTCATCGGGCAGGCGTGGCAGGGCAATATTGACGCGATTACTCACGTTAAATGTTGCCTGATTCACATCGGTGCCAATTTCAAAAGTTGCGGTAATGGTTAAACTACCGCTAGAGTCGGCACTTGAATTATAGTAGAGCAAGCCTTCAACACCACTTAACTGCTCTTCAATTGGCGCCGCAACGGTTTTTGATAACGTATCAGCACTTGCACCTGGGTAAGTTGCTGAAATTAAAACGGTGGGAGGCGCAATCTGCGGATATTGTGCAATCGGCAATTTCATGGCGGCCGCCAAGCCTGCCAGCACGATGATAATAGACAATACACTGGCAAAAATTGGCCGCGTGATAAAAAACTTACTCATAATTATTTCTCGCTTTAAGTCTTATGGTTAAATATAGCCACAGACTTACTTGGCAGATTGATTAGGAACAGCGCTAGCAGGCGCAGGCATCTCACCCGCGGGGTGCGGTGACACCAATGCACTCGGGCGTATTTTGATCAAATTATCCACAATGACCTTATCGCCAGCTTCCAGTCCGCTTAACACTACCCAATCTTTACCCACCCAATTACCGGCCACAATCGGTTTAATGGTCGCCTCATTTTTACTGTTCGCCACATAGACAAACTTGCCTTGATCATTGGTCATCACCGCAGTCTGTGGCACCACAAATACGCCATCTTTTTGCCCGGTAATCACACGTACACGTACAAATTGACCTGGCAACAACTGCTTATCCGCATTGTCAAAAGTAGCGCGTAATTGTTGCGTACCTAAAGCTGGATCTATACCACTTGCCGCAAAATTCAACTGCCCTTTCTTAGCGTACTCTTCACCGCTTGGCAGTATCAGCCGCACTTCTTTTACTTTGGTTAAACTCAAATACCCGCCAATTTGTGATAACTCATTATCTGACAAACTAAAACGTACCCAAATTGGAGAAATTTGGCTCACTTTAGTCAACAAACTGGTATTGGCATTAACCAAGGCTCCTTCAGAAAACTCAAAGCGACCCGCAATACCGGATAAGGGCGAGGTCACAGTGGTATAAGATAAGTTTAGTTCAGCCTCACGCACACTAGCCTCAAACTGCGCCAAAGCGGCACGTGCCAATGCATTATCTGAAGCCGCATTATCCGCTTCACGCTGGCTAATAGACTGTGTTGCCAATAAACTTTGTAATCGCACTGCCTCTCGCTGCGTTTGCTCAACACGCGCTTTTTGCTGTGCTAATTGCGCTTTTGCACTTGAAAGCGCAATTTGAAATGGCACAGGATCAATCAAGAACATCGCCTGTCCTGCCTTGATGGCAGCACCCTCTTCAAATAATTTTTTAAGTAAAATACCGCCCACACGCGGACGTATTTCCACCTCTTTTGCACCCTCGGTCTGTGCAACCGCCTCAGCACTAATCGGCACACTGGTTGGCGCCAATGTAATGACACTCACCGGCATGGCTTGCATTTGCCCGCCCGCTTGAGCTGCATCCTGTTTTTTATCACAACCGGTTAACATAATGCATGCCATCAATGTAACGCTCACTAACATGCTACTTAATACCATTTTGGCTACTTTAGCATCCAGTACCTTTACCTGACTTTGTTGCGGATGCGGCTTGCTTGTTTTAACGTCCATTGATAACTCCATGTTTTACGCTTAATTTTTATTTACTTATTTTTAGATAACCCACTAATTACAATGTAACTTTTACGCACAACATCTAAAAACAGCTTGCTTACATACAAACTTGTATGTATATTATATACAATCAAGTTTGTATGTAAACGTTTATTTTAAGCATTTTTAAGAACTAGGTAAGGATCATTGCATGGTAAGAAAAACCAAAGAAGATGCAGAACTTACGCGCAGCCGCATTATAGCTGCCGCGCGCGCTGTTTTTTTAGCGCGTGGTGTGAGCAAATCCACCTTGGAGCATATTGCAGCTGAAGCCAATGTGACACGCGGTGCCGTTTATTGGCATTTTAAAAATAAAACTGATATTTTTCATGCCATGCGTGAGCAAGTGTTTTTACCATTGATTGACCAGATGGATGACACATTAGGGCTAGCCATAGACAGTACCGAAAACCCACTCACGCAAATCGAAAAAAGCCTTTGCCACACAATCAGTGAGCTAAACGAAAATATTGAGATGCGTGAAATTTACGAAATCATGATGATTAAATGTGAATATGTAGATGAATTTGCTATGGTGCTACATCAAATTCTCAATAACTGCTCGAGTCTTATTGAAAAAATTGAAATTGCCTACCAACGCGCGCAAACTCAAAATCTATTAGCCAGTACGCTATCCCCACGCGCCTTAGCACTTGATACGCACTTGTTTTTTGGGGGGTTACTCCACATGTGGATAAAAGACGCGGATGGCAGTAAGTTTCGACATCAAGCGTTTGATTTGATCAAAACACATATCAACCTACGCAGAAAATAACAATTGCAGTCGAGAAGCATGAAGTAAATTGCGGCTCACTTCTGCCACTGGCTAAAAACAGATGCTAACTTGATTTGTTTTTACAGTATATTCAGCTTGCTTTAAGGTTGAGAATGTAAATTAGGCTTACTTTAAACAGTAAAGGAGTGATCTAATGAAAAATTCAATTTATAAAACTAGTGCCGCAACAATATTGATGTTGGGAATATTATCGACTAATGCAGTAGCCGATGATGACGATTTGCAAGAAATGGAAGCAATCTCTAAGCAGTTTAGTCTAATCTCATTTGATGAAGCAAAAGCTAAGGCGCTTGCTGCAAAGCCTGGCGTGGTTAAAGATGCAGATTTGGAAAACCGCAAGTTTTCAAAAGGCTGGGATTACGAGTTTGAAATTGTAGATGCCGATGGCAAAGAGTGGGACGTTGTCATTGACGCTAAGACTGGCAAGGCTGGTAGCATAAAGCGCGACTGGTTTTAATTATGTCCAAATAATTAAAAGGGTATCTAGAATCAGATGCCCTTTTAATTTGGGGGGATGTTATAAATTTTATGTGGTTTTTTCCTTGAATTGATCAAGCTTAATTTCCACACGTAGCCCGCCCATTGCTGCAGATCTACTGAAATTGAGGGTTCCGTTATAACTTTCCACAATGTCATTCACGATAGCCAGTCCTAGTCCGCTGCCAGGTTGAGATTCATCTGCCCTGAATCCACGTCGAGTAAGCATATTTAAGTCAACCGCTGATGCACCATCTCCATCATCTTCGATGATAAAGAAAATACCTTCACCATCCATCACCGTTAGTGAAACGCGGTTTCGAGACCATTTGCAGGCATTATCCAGTAGGTTTCCTAGCATTTCCATCAAGTCTTCTTTGTCTCCAAAAAACTGAGCGTTTAAGGCGACTTCTGAAGTAATGTTAACTCCCTTTGATGCGTAGATCTGCCTTAACGTATTGATCAACTCTGCGATGCCAACTTTTAAATCTACTTGGCGACCTGGACGAACATCACCGAGCAGGCGAGCACGTTTTAATTCACGCTCAATGATGTTGCTCATCACTGTAGTTGACTCATAGATAGATGATTGAATATCAGGGTTATGATTGATAATTGGATGCTCAGCTATTTGATTAACTAACGAGAGTCTGGTTTTTAAAGCGTGAGCCAAGTTACCTAAAGATTCTCTGGAACGGTGGTACTTGCGATCCATCCCTGTCAGCAACCGATTGATCGCGTCAATCAGCGGTCTTATTTCATCTGGCCCCTCTAATTCTAAAAGACTCGTTTCCCCTCGACCAAGTTTATCTATATTTACTTGAATATTTTTAAGAGGTTTTAGTGCATTTAAAACCATCAACCTCTGCACCCCAAGAAGAACTAATAATCCAACGACTGAAATAAGAGCATAGAGCCATTGAAAGCGATGGATGTTTGCCTGTAAGGGCTCTACATTTTCTGCCACGGCCACCGTGACCGTATGTTTCTGTTTTTTATAGCCACGTAAAACCACCAACAGCGACTGTCCGTTTGGACCATTTAATCTTAATTTACGCTCTTGTCCAGCAGCTAATGATTGAAGACTTAGTTCAGAGTCCCACAGTGATCGAGAAATTGATGATTGTTTCGATGTAAAAACTGTGTAGTAGTGTCCGGAGAACGGACGCTGATAGATGGCTCCCATCCGCTGAGCGTCTATCTGCAACTGATCTGAAGAATTGAAACTGACTATGGTGAGTAGATTTTCACATTCACGCTGCAATCTATCAATCAACTGATTTTCAGTAAGGCGGCTAATCGCATACATAACGATGAGCCACTGTAATGTGAGTAGTGCAATCAAACTCAGCATTAGCCCCCATGATAATCTAGTTTTTAATGAGGCCATCAATCACTGTTTCCAAATACATAACCCTGTCCACGCCTAGTTTTAATCAGTTCTGGACCAATAATTTGTCGCAACCTATTCACATATACTTCGATAACATTACTGTCTTTGTCCTCGTCATATTCGTAGACATGCTCTGTTAGTTTAGATTTAGATAACAATTGCCCAGGGTGCAACATGAAGTAACGAAGTAACCTAAATTCTGTAGCGGTAAGATTTTGACGTTGATCATTTTGTAAAATCAACTCCTGCTTATCTTCATCCAAAGTGATATTTTCAACTTTTAGAGTGCCTGCAACAGATCCAGCACTACGTTTAAGAACCGCGTTGATTCTTGCCAGTAATTCATTAATCTGAAATGGCTTGCCAACATAATCATCAGCGCCTGCTTTAAAACCTTCAACCTTTTCTTGCCAACTACCGCGGGCAGTAAGAATTACAACAGGAACCTGGTTGCCTCGTTTGCGCCAGTTACTAAGCACTTCGAGGCCAGGTCGCTTGGGCAATCCGAGATCAAGAACAATTAAATCATATGGCTCAAGGTCACCAACAGCCTCAGCATCTACTCCGTCAGTTGACAAATCCACAGCGTACCCTGCCTTCTTGAGTGCATGATGTAGCTGTGACCCTAATGCAATATCATCTTCCACTAAAAGAAGGCGCATACTCAGTCTTTCTCCAGTTTAATTAATTTACCGGTTTTGGCGTCAAGGTCTATTTCCCAAACCAAGCCTTTATCGTCTAGCAGCTCAACTTCGTAAATATATCGACTTCCTTTAATCTCAAGTTCAGTTTCTAAAATCTTCCCGGATTTTATCGCTTTGACTTTTTTATGGATGATTTCAAGGGGTAATATTTGTCCTGAAGTACTTAGCTTACGTGCAAGGACTTGGCTGTCTTCAGCAAAAGTAACAACAGGGTTAACAGCAATCAAAAAGCCAACCAAGTACACAAAAAGCAAAGAAAATGCTATTGGCATTAAATCTCTATAAATTTTACTGAACAGGATATTCATATAAAAAACCAAGAGGTTGCCTCATTTAGTTATATTTGAGAGCTTTGCACCACAAGAGCACTCTATTTATATCTTACCGATATAGGATATACGATTAAGATTAATTGAAAATTAATATTTTGTAGTTTGCTTGGCGATTCAATATTTACGTCTGTTTAATTGAACTGACTGAGGTTAGCAAGCCCTCGAAGTTGAAGGTTTCCAATGGGAAATTGGCAGTCATTTAATAAAGTTTGAGTGGGAATCTCAGGTGAGTCGAAAGCTCTGCGTTGTTTTTCTGAAGTCATCACAAAATACGGTACTCTTGGTTTTTTAAATGCTGCGCTACTCAATGGCCGAAACTGATGACGACAACTTATTGTTAATGGCATCAATAAACGGGCCTAGTTTAGGCGGGCTTGGTTCAATATCTACCCCAACACCAACCTTGGTGAGTGCCATTGTGCATACAGGGCCAATAGAGGCAACAAGACTTCTATTCAAGCCTGCTTGTAGTGCCTCCTTACGGCCAAGTTGATGAGCAACAGTAATTAGATTATTTACTTGGGATGCGCTGGTAAAACACACCACATCAATCGCATCTGCATCCAGTGCGTCCATCAGGTCAACCATCGGCTTAGTATTTTCTGGCAGGCTCCAGCGATAGGTTGTAATTTCTGTCACATGTGCGCCTCTTGCTTCAAGCGCACGTTGTAGCTCCCAATTAGTATCACCATAACGCTGCACCACTACATGTTTACCTGTGAGCAAAAGTGTATCGAGGGTAATTAACACTTCAGTTGTTGTGTAAGGTTCGCTGGCAAGTAAATCAATTCGCACCTTGCGTGAGCGTAATGCCGCCGTGGGTTTAGTGCCGCGCACGGCAACCACAGAGGATGCCAGCGTTTGCAACAGCTGCTCAGTCATGCCCAAGGCATCAGTCGTTGCAAACATAGCTTTGACGCCTACACCGGTCTGAAAGATAAAAACATCGGGTATGTTTGACTGCCAGTCTTTAACCAACTGCACAATCAGTACGGGATCAATATCGGGAATTTCCGCCAGTGCCGGTGCAGAAAAAGGCGTACCGCCATACTTTCTCACTAAATCAGCAAGCTGTTCCCCTGCCCGATTTTCAAGAATAGCTATCGTTTTATTTTTCAAGGTGTATCAATTCCTAAAATCAATCTAACTATACTGGATCGCCTAAACACGAACGTGCCATCTCCAGCACTTACCCTCTTGGGGGCCCACCGCGTAGATCATGCCCGTCAGCGCTATAAATCTCAACTTCTACAAAGTCACCAGGGCTTAAACCTTCCGCATCCTCCATATAGACCACACCATCAATCTCAGGGGCATCGGCTTTAGTGCGACCTATCGCCTCTATATTACCTTCAACATCAGTCACAACTTCATCGACCAGCACAGTCTGTATGCTTCCAATTTTACCGTGTAATTTTGCCGCACTAATGCGCTCTTGCACTTCCATAAAGCGGCTTAAACGTTCTTGCTTAACTTCTTCTGGTACATGATTGGGCAGTTCGTTGGCTTTTGCGCCATCTACGGCTGAATAAGCAAAACAGCCGACTCTATCGAGCTGTGCTTCTTCTAAAAAGTCGAGCAGCATTTTAAAGTCATCTTCTGTTTCCCCTGGAAAACCTGCGATGAATGTACTACGCACGGTAATATCCGGGCAAATTTCGCGCCAGGATTTAATGCGTGCTAAATTGTTTTCGGCATGTGCCGGGCGCTTCATGGCTTTTAAAATACGTGGGCTGGCATGCTGAAACGGCACATCCAGATACGGCAGAATCAAACCCTCAGCCATCAATGGAATCACTTCATCCACATGCGGATATGGATACACATAATGCAGACGCACCCACACGCCTAGCTCGCTCAAACTTTGACTTAGTTCGGTCATGCGCGTTTTAACTGGGCGACCATTCCAAAATCCGCTGCGGTATTTTACGTCAACCCCATAAGCTGAGGTATCTTGAGAGATGACTAAAATTTCAGACACACCTGCATTAACCAGATTTTCAGCTTCATTTAACACTTCGCCAATCGGGCGGCTGACCAAATCACCACGCATGCTTGGAATAATGCAAAAACTACAACGGTGGTTACAGCCTTCTGAAATTTTTAAGTACGCGTAATGGCTGGGCGTTAGCCTAATGCCCTGTGGTGGCACCAAATCAATAAAGGGTTCATGCAGTTTAGGTAAATTGGCGTGCACAGCGGTCATTACCTCTTCTAAGGCATGCGGGCCTGTCACGGCTAATACACTTGGGTGTGCAGCTTCCACCACACCTTTTTTTGCCCCCAAACAGCCAGTCACAATCACTTTGCCGTTTTTATTGATCGCTTCACCAATCGCATCAAGCGACTCTTCTACTGCACTATCAATAAAGCCGCAGGTGTTTACCACCACTAAATCGGCATCTTCATAACTAGCTGAAATCTCATAGCCTTCGGCGCGTAACTGAGTGAGGATGCGCTCAGCATCTGAACCCGCTTTAGGGCAACCCAGAGAAACGAAACCAACTTTTGGTGCAGTACTTTTAGCTGTAGTAGTCATAAATGCTATAAAACCTTAAAAAAATAATTTTTCGTCATTAAATACGGGTAGTTGCCAATAAGCCTTAATCA
Source organism: Methylotenera sp. (assembly GCA_041675545.1). Classification (GTDB taxonomy): domain Bacteria; phylum Pseudomonadota; class Gammaproteobacteria; order Burkholderiales; family Methylophilaceae; genus Methylotenera. Next base: position 135,007 of record JBAYTS010000002.1, on the reverse strand, counting down.
TAACAACCGATGAACGCAGATAAACGTGTTCACTTACTCGATTAGATGATGTATTACCCAGATACTGCTCACACCCAAGCTAATGAGTAATACCTGACTCAGTGTTGCCTTTAATTCAGTACGCTTATGTAGGCCGGGGATTAAGTCTGCCACTGCCACATAGAGCATACTTGCCGCAGCCAAGCCTAAAATATACGGGATCCAACTCATCACATATTGCAATGCAAAGTAAGCGATTAGCCCACCGACCAAGGTTGCCAAGCTTGAAACCAGGTTAAAAATAAACGCTTGTTTTTTGGTATATCCTGAATGCAGTAGAATTAAAAAGTCGCCGACTTCTTGTGGAATTTCATGTGAAATGATCGCTAAGGCGGTCACCATGCCAAGCTTCACATCAACCAAAAATGCAGCGGCAATTAAAATACCATCCACAAAGTTATGAAAGGTATCGCCTATCATAATCATCATGCCGCTACGGCCGCTATCATGATGGCTATGTGCATGACTGTGCACAATAGAAGGTGCGTGCGTAGTCAATGCTTTGTACTTTGTGGCGGCCCCTTGTTGACCATGCGTTTCAGGGCAGTTTTGTTCATTATGAATCGCGTGGACTTCACAATGGTCACCATGACAATGTCGCCAAATCACCAGTTTTTCTAACACAAAGAACAGTAACAAACCCAATAGCAAAGTCGCAGATATACTTTCTACGCTACTTGCCTCTTTAAACGCATGCGGCAAAATTTCCAGAAACACCGCCCCCAACATTGCGCCAATGGCATAACTGACCAACATGGGAACCCACGCTGTACGCAGATTTAATGCAAACAATCCCGCCAATGAAACACTAAGTGCTCCACCAAAGAGGCTGGATAAAATAATCCAAACTAAAACGGAAAAATCAGGCATTAACATTGGGGTTTCAACAATTGAGGAATGCCGCCATTATCCCAGATAATCCATAAGGACGCGAGGTATAGCGCATAGGGTGCTTGTTATCTAAAACATGTAACCCAAACACAATTTACAATTGTTTACATTAGAATCAAGTTAAAGCTACGCCACCCGATTGGGTATGCTGTAAAAAATGTTATGCTGGATTTTTCGTAACGTAGTGTTATCCATCTCTCTAATTTCAAAGGGGTTTTACTAACGGACATACAATTTAAGTGAATTAAAAATGAAAAGAATATTTCTACTCTCTATTTTTACAATCTACACAGGTTTGGCTAATGCAGCGCTGTTTGAAGACTTACGAGAATTGCGTGGCACCTTAGGCGAGGTCACAAGAACCACCAGAGAAGTCAATGTGTTAAGCAAAGAAGCCGCTCCAGCCAAACCTGCTGCAGATCAAGCTAGCCTATCCAGTGAAATTAAATCTGGCGATATATTGGTTGCCAAGGTAGCAAACGTTAAAGTGCTCAAAGAGGCTAATAAAAAATCAGCTAAATTAGCGCAAGTTTCAAAAAGTGACGAACTCATTTATATGGGGGAAGAACAAAACGGTCTGTATCTTGTTACGGCACCAGATGGAGAAGGATGGGTAGATAAAATACTGGTTAAAAGACGCTGATATTTTTTACTTGATATGAAACCCTTGCCTGTATCCACACAAAGGTTTCATATACAACATCATCTAACTTAACAATCGGCGCGAAGCCCCAATCGTTAACGATTCAACCGCGCTTTCATCATCACATCAAGTTGATGCCAACCAAATCAAACTCGCCATACGCCCTGTGATATTGTCGCGCCTGAACGAGAAAAAGCGAGCCTCATCTGTATAAGTGCAGAAATTTTCACTGCGATTTTTATCATCAGATACATGGTCACTTGCTCTGTAAATTTGCGTAACTCCGAGCTTATTTAAACGCTGCTTGGCAAGTAAATACATATTGCACAGCCACTTGCCATCGGCTTTATTAGCAAACGGTTTAAATGCTAATGTGGCTTGGCTGTCTTTTTCTATAAATTGCTCGCGCACATCACCACCCACTTCAAATGCATTCGGTCCGATTGCAGGACCTAGCCAAACTAGAATTTCAGTCGACGGCACCTGCATTTTGTGTATGGCAGCTTCAATCACGCCATCGCACAGGCCGCGCCAGCCAGCGTGAACTGCGGCCACAACCGTGCCGCTTTTATCACATAGCAATAGCGGTAAACAATCTGCTGTCATGGTCACACAAACGACATTGGCTTTAGTAGTGAAAGAAGCATCTGCATTTTGCAGGCGGTTACTGGTAGCGGCATCAATCACTTCTACACCATGCACTTGATTAACCCATACTGGCTCACTTGGCAAATAATGGCTAAGCAACTGACGATTTTTTGCGACTGCAATCACATCATCACCCACATGTGCGCCTAAGTTCAAACTAGCGAAAGCTGCATGGCTAACGCCACCTGTTCGAGTAGTTTGTAATGCTTTTACATTCGCAGGTGCAGGCCAGTTAGGGCTTATAAAATCAAGCGGTTGTGCATTAGTCGCATTCATCACAATTTAAGCGTCTTCTTCTAAATCTAAATCATCTTCGTCGTCGTAAAACTCACCATCTTCATCGTCATCTTCGTAATCTTCATCCGCCAGATACGGTTCAGTTTGCAACCCGCCAAAGCTCAGCTCAAAATCATCTTCTTCATCACGTGGGTCTTCATGGCGCATGGCTTCCAGTAAGGCTTTCATGTCGTCAGCTAGCTCAATTTGCCATTCCATAAATTCATTAGTTTCAGGATGCACCAAGCCTAATTTAATTGCATGCAACGCTTGTCGTTTAAAACTGCTTACAGCATCACGTAAAGTTTGCGTCATGGCGCGAATGGGTACAATGCCACGAAAGCCATATACCGGATCACCCACCAATGGCGCTTTTAAATACTGCATATGCACGCGAATTTGATGCGTACGCCCTGTTTCTAAATTGCAACGCAAATAAGTTTGCACAGAAAAACGCTCTAATATCTCGTAGCGCGTCACTGCGGGCTTACCCATGCGGTTAATCGCCATTTTAGTGCGCGATCTTGGGTCGCGCCCAATGGGTTGATCGATCGACCCGTTACGCCATAATTGCCCCCACACAATGGCGCGGTACTCACGCTTTACGGTACGCGCTTGTAATTGCCGCACTAAATTAGTTTGTGCACTCAAGGTTTTAGCCACCACTAACAAACCACTGGTTTCTTTATCCAGCCGATGCACAATGCCTGCACGCGGTACATCATGCAGCTGTGGTGCATGAAATAACAAAGCATTAAGCAAAGTACCTTCCCAGTTACCGGCAGCGGGATGCACTACCATGCCTGCCGGTTTGTTAATCACCAGAATATGCTCATCTTCATAAACCACGTCTAGCGGTATATCTTCTGCTACAAACGCATTAAGCTCTGGCTTTGCCTGCACATGAACAAGCACACTTTCTCCGCCCCAAACCTTGGTTTTAGCAGTGCTGGCTTGGCTATCGACTGTGACTAGGCCCGCTTTAATCCAAGCTTGTAAACGTGAGCGTGAGTGCTCAGGCAGTAGGCGCTGCAAAGCCACATCAAGGCGTAAGCCACCTAAATCGTGAGGGATAGTAAGAGAGTGTTGAGTAGTGTCTGTCATCGGTTATAATTACTAGTGAGGATGTTGCTATAAATTCAAGTTTTTAAGTTAGATAAAGCGAGAATTAAAAATTATGACGTTGCATATATTAAGTGATATGTAAGGAATAATTTTTGTGAGTAACGAAGTATGACAACAAAAATTGAATTTATAGCAGTATCCGTAAATCTTAAAGGTGGTTTAGCATGAAGTATATCTTAATTCTGGCATTTTCCCTGCTACTCAATGGTTGCGCTATTTTTGGCGACCCAACCGAGCTGGACGATACCAAAGGCTGGACGGCAGAACGTATCTATCAAGAAGGCGCTGCAAAAATGGTTGATAAAGACTACGATAAGGCTATCGTCTATTTTCAAAAGTTAGAATCACGCTATCCACATGGGCGCTTTGCAACTCAAGCACAGCTTGAGACTGCCTATGCACACTACAAAAAACAAGACCCGGTGTTAGCAGTAGCCGCCGCAGATCGTTTTATTAAATTACACCCGAATCACCCCAACGTAGATTATGCTTATTACTTAAAAGGTCTGTCTGTATTCAATGAACGTGGTGTCATTGAAAAACTCTCTGCCCAACAAATCAGTGACCGTGATCCACGTTCATTGCGTGATTCTTTTGCTGCCTTCAAAGAGTTAGTCACTAAATATCCAAAAAGTCGCTACGCCAAAGATGCCACGCAACGCATGGTGTATTTAGTCAACAGCCTTGCAGAGCATGAACTACATGTAGCCCGTTATTACATGAAGCGTCAAGCTTACGTGGCCGCCATTAACCGTACCAAATATGTGCTGGAATACTACCCACAATCACCAAGTGTTGAAGAAGCCTTAGTCATTATGATTAGCGCTTATGATTTAATGAGCATGGACGACCTCAAAAACGACACCATGCGTATTCTTAAAACTAACTATCCCGACAGCGCCATGTTAGGCAAAGGCGTACCCTCCGACGAACGCGTATGGTGGAAGTTCTGGGAAAGCTTATATTGAACTAATGATATAAAATCTAATTCAAAGTTTGACAATGAATTACTTTAACAAACTACCAGGCTTTACTAAAACACCCTCAGGGCTTGAGTGGGTTTTGCTAAAAAAGATACCTTGGATATTCAGCATTGGTAGTGCAATTCCATGCACTGTCATGCTCAAACTCTATTTAAGTAGCGTCACATTAAACCCAGAACAGTTGAAAATCATTTATCAATGCTTGGGATTACTATTTAGTATCTGGTTTTTTGTAGGTGCCATAGCTATTGGCTGTATTGTGGTTATCATTATGAAAGGGCCTGCTTATGTTGCAGACCCTTATGAACTACCTAAAGAAAATAAAAACTTGGAGCAGTACCCGAATCTTTAGCTTAAGTTATGATGAGAAAATATAACCTGTCACCTATTTGATATTGAGTTTTGCGAAGCGGTGCAAACGCAACAAGTTTTTTTAATCCGCCTACTATCCAGATTGCCGCCACTTAATTCAACGTGCCATTGGACTGACCACTAGGTAAACTTATGCACAACGAGTTGTTACCACCGTTAATTAAAGCCTTGCTTGAGCCAAAGCGCTATCCACATCCGGCACAGCACATCGAACTGGTCACTACCCACATCTCTTGGCTACTCATCGCGGGCGAATTTGTCTATAAGATCAAGAAGCCAATCACACTGCCTTTTCTTGACTATGGCACTTTAGAAAAACGCCTTGCCTGTTGCGAGGCTGAGCTACGCTTGAACCAACGCTACGCCCCGGATATTTACCTTGAGGTCGTCGCCATCACGGGTACGCCAGAAAATCCGAAAGTTAAAGGTGAAGGTACTCCACTCGAGTTTGCAGTCAAAATGCGGCGCTTTGACGAAGCTGGTCGACTTGACTACGTTTGCGCCCGTGGTGAACTTCAACCTAGGCATGTTTCCGATTTGGCAGAAGCCATTGTTAATTTTCACCGCGATGCGGCCAAAGCTACTGTTAATACACGCTACGGATCACCAGATAAAGTCATTGAGCCCGCGCTGGAAAACTTCAATGAACTGTACGCCTTAGTTTTAGATAATGAATGCCTCACTAAGCTGAACGCGCTTCAAGCTTGGACGCGTGCTGAATTTGAGCGACTCACTCCAAACTTCTCAATCCGCAAAGCTGAAGGGCAAGTACGTGAGTGCCATGGTGACTTGCATCTAGGCAATATCGTACTGATTGATGGGCAGGTGAGGTTATTTGACTGCATCGAGTTCAACGAAGATTTCCGCTGGATAGACGTGGTCAGCGATATCGCTTTCACCTATATCGACCTGTTAGATCAGCACCAGCCGGGGCTAGCTGGCTGGTTTTTAAACGAATGGCTCGGTCGTAGCGGTGACTTTGATGCAATGCCAGTACTTAGATTTTACGCGGTGTATCGTGCGTTAGTGCGCGCTAAGGTAGCGGCAATACGCGCCGGACAAAAGCATGGTGACATCAGTGAAGTGCGAGGATACATTGCGCTTGCCGAACAGATTACATCACCACCCAAGCCGAGACTCATCATTACGCATGGACTTGCAGGTTGCGGCAAGACCACCGTTGCTGTGAATCTGCTACTGAACGACAACGGCGCTTGCACAATACACCTACGCTCAGATGTGGAACGCAAACGCCTATTTGGACTCACCGCTGCAGCAAAGAGCAATTCACCGCTTGGTGGCGGAATCTACGTGCAGGAAGCGCACCAGCTCACCTATCGCCGATTGTATGACTTAGCGGAAGGACTCCTTAACGCCGGTTGGTCAGTAATTGTTGATGCGGCATTTCTTAGGCACGCAGAACGCTCCGACTTCCGTACGCTGGCAACTAAAACGGGGGCAGAATTCCACATCTTGGCACCACAAGCCTCACTAGAGCAATTACGCTTACGCATCTCAGACCGACTTAAAAAAGGGCATGACGCTTCAGAAGCCACCATCGAAGTATTAGAACAACAATTAACCTTTATTGAACCGCTTGATGAAAGTGAGCGCCATTTCTTAGTTACAGAGATAGACGGAATTGGTTGATCTGTCCGCCCTATCAGCCAAAAGTAGACCTTTGAAAATAAAAATCGTTAGCCTAAGACACTCCAACTTAAACCACGTAATAGCAACCATTCCATTTCTAAACAAAGTAAAATCAACTTACAATTAACGATGAACTCCGGGAAGGGGTCGGTGTGGTGAAGCAGTTTTTCAGAAAAAAAATCTCAAAGCTCGATTTAATTGTTTTACGCATTGTTTGTATTTATATCTTTTTTGGATTGCTTTGGATCTTTTTCAGCGACTCATTTCTGTTAACCCTCGCATTAAATGATGAGCAATTCACCCGATATAGTACCTACAAAGGGATGGCATTCATCTTAATTACTTCCGTATTACTTTATTTTCTAGTCCGAAAAACATTACACCAGCAAAGCCAAGCAGAAACTTCGCTTAAATTGAGTGAAGAGCGCTGGAAATTTGCCCTCGAAGGTTCAGGTGACGGCGTATGGGATTGGAATATTGAGACAGATCACGTTTTTCGCTCTGCCCGTTGGCATGCAATATATGGCTATTCAGAAAACGAAATAGCCCCGACCTCTGAGGCTGGAAGAGCCATGATTCATCCCAATGATATGCGTAGCCAAGTTGATGATGTTAATGTATATCTGGATGGTGAAACTAATATTTATGTTTCTGAATTTCGCCTGCGCTGTAAAGATGGCTCATGGAAATGGACACTCAGTCGAGGGATGGTGGTGAGCAAGTCTAAAGAGGGCAAACCATTGCGCATGATTGGTACCCATACTGACATCACTGCTCGTAAACAGTCAGAAGCCGAAGTCGTTCGTTTAGCACACTACGACCCGATCACCAATTTACCCAACCGTATGCTTTTTCTTGATCGCTTTAAACAAGCTATTATAAAAGCTCACCGCACGAACCAAACGGTTACGCTGATGTTTCTTGATCTTGATCGATTTAAAGAAGTTAACGATACGCTTGGACATGACATAGGCGACTTGCTTCTCAAGGAGACAGCCCAACGGTTAGAAAGCTGTGTCCGAGAGGTGGACACTGTGGCTAGATTAGGTGGTGATGAATTTACGCTTATTCTAAATAATGTTGATAATCAAGGTAGCATCGAGCGTATTGCGCAAGAAATTCTAAATGAACTAGCTAAACCATTTCAACTTGGCAATGAACTGATTTATATCACCACCAGTATCGGCATCAGCATTTACCCTGAAAACGGTAATGACGTTGAAGTGCTTTTAAAAAATGCTGATCAAGCCATGTATGCCGCAAAACAAGATGGTAGAAACCGTTATCACTACTTCACCCCATCAATGCAAGAAGCCGCCTTAATTCGCATGCATTTAATCAGTGATTTGCGTATTGCACTTAACGCTAATCAATTCAGAGTGCTCTATCAACCTATTGTAGAACTCGCAACAGGGGGCATTTATAAAGCTGAAGCCTTAATTCGTTGGCAGCATCCAACACGTGGTTTAGTGAGTCCGGCAGAATTTATTCCTGCTGCTGAAGAAACAGGCTTGATTATTGAGATTGGCGACTGGGTATTTACCGAGGCTGCAAATCAGGTGGCAAAATGGAGATTACATCATCCGAACTTTCAGATCAGTGTGAATAAATCTCCAGTGCAGTTTAGAAGCAGTAGTAAAAACCACACTGATTGGATAGCGCATTTAATTTCGCTCGGACTTACTGGACAAAGCATTACTGTGGAAATTACTGAAGGCCTATTGCTGGATGCCAGAGACTCCGTTATCAATCAACTCAATACATTAAGAGCTGCTGGGATTCAAGTCGCCATCGATGACTTTGGGACTGGTTACTCCTCACTCGCTTACTTGAGAAAATTTGATATTGATTATGTAAAAATTGATCAGTCCTTCACTGCAAATATTAGTGCTGGATCAAGCGACATGGTGTTATGTGAAGCCATTATTGTGATGGCACATAAGCTTGGGATGAAAGTGATTGCTGAGGGAATTGAAACCAAAGAACAACTTGATTTACTACTCATCGCTGGTTGCGATTACGGCCAAGGCTATTGGTTCTCTAAACCGATTCCAGCAGATGAGTTTGAAAACTTAATTTATCGTCATCGAATAAGTTAATTTTACTGAGCCAAAGTACAACTCGCTCAAGGACATTGCTCACATGTCAAAGCACATTATTCGCACAACAAGCACGCACATACTCAGTATGACTGAGCGTGGAATTTTTAGGCGCGAATTGACAATCTAGGTTTAACGTTTTTTAGCGCTTCTATCTTTATCATCAACCTCTTTTTTTGCTTTCAATTCAGCACGATGCGCGGTTTTGCGACGGCGCATACTCACAATACCTTCACCCGGTTTACGTTTATCTTCGTCTTCTGCAAATGGGTTGCTGCCTTGCTTATATTGTACACGCAACGGTGTGCCAGATAGCTGAAACGTTCTGCGGAAGGTTTTTTCTAAAAATCTGGTGTAGGCATCTTTCACACCATCCACATGGTTGCCGTGGATAACCACAATAGGCGGATTGCTACCGCCTTGGTGGGCATAACGCAACTTAGGGCGTATGCCTTTGCTGATTGGCGGTTGATGCTGCTGTACTGCATCAATGAGTACGCGTGTCAGTTGCGGAGTAGAAAGTTTAGCGAATGCCGCTTTAAAGGCTATATCAACGGATTTAAATAATTCTGGCAGACCTTTTTTACGCAGTGCTGAAATATAGTGAAACTCGGCAAAGTCTAAAAACATCAACTTACGGTCAATCTCACGCTTTACCCAATCGCGCTCTTCTTCTTTTAGCCCATCCCATTTATTAATAGCAACGACTAATGCACGACCTGCATCTAATATGTAAGCCGCTACGTGCGCATCTTGCTCGGTAATGCCTTCTTGCGCATCAACGACCAAAATCACTACGTTAGCTTCTTCGATAGACTGTATGGTTTTAATGACAGAAAATTTCTCAACCGCCTCTAACACTCGACCACGCTTACGCACACCCGCAGTGTCTATCAATGTGTAATGTTTGCCGTTTTTCTCTAAATCAATACTAATAGAATCGCGCGTAGTACCTGGCTCATCAAACGCAATCACGCGCTCTTCGCCAAGTAGCGCATTCACCAGTGTAGATTTACCAACGTTCGGGCGACCGACAATGGCGACCTTTGGCACTCTATCGCCGGTTTGATCCAGTTCAGGTTCTGCTTCAACCACTTGAAAACTCTCAAGCGCTAAATCAATAATGTCTTTAACGCCTTCGCCGTGCGCAGATGAAATTGATAGCGGATCGCCCAAGCCCAATTCATGAAATTCTGCGCTGACAACCGCTTTATTCATACCCTCTGTTTTATTCACCGCCAGCAATACCGGGCATTTAGTTCTGCGTAAACGGTTGGCGATTTCCATATCTTGCGGGGTGGCGCCTTGGCGACCATCGACTAAAAAGATAATCACATCAGCTTCATCAAGCGCCAGTAGCGTTTGCACTGCCATGGCTTTAAGAATACCACTGTCGGTATTCGGCTCGAACCCGCCCGTGTCTACCACCAGATAAGGCTGACTAGCGCCCACACCTCGACCATAGTGGCGGTCACGCGTGAGCCCGGGCAAATCTGCCACCAGCGCATCACGGCTTTTGGTTAGACGATTAAATAAGGTGGATTTGCCGACGTTGGGTCGGCCAACCAAAACAACGGTAGGTATCATGTGAGCCTTCTATCAAGCAGTTGTGCTTAATGATTCTTGAAAAGTCTAATCAAGCTAAATTTTAGATTTAGGTTTATTTGACTTGTATCGCATACACACCGCCATCACGTGATTGTGCTAATACGGTAGTGCTATTAACTAAAGTCATTTGCGGTAATATTGCACTATTGTTGGTTTTAACCCTAGCAGCAAAAGCCCCGTCTTCGCGACTTAAAAAATGTACATTGCCCTCAAGGTCACCCACTGCAATTAAACTACCCATGGGGACTGGCGCTGTTAACTGACGATTTTTAAGCGCACCCTGGCGCCAGAAAGTTTTACCTGTCGTGTAATCAAGTGCATAAACAGACCCAGTTGCATGTGATACAAAAATCCTTGCGTCTTCTGCACTTAGGCCTGAAAGGCTAGAAATATCACGACTCCAAACCACGCGACCTGTTGATCTATCCACTGCTGCTATGCGGCCTTGATAGGCAACAGCATACACTAGCGGCCCATCTACTACCGGTAAACTAGTGATGTCGGCAATACGCTCAATCTCAGTTACACCTTTGGGTTGCGCAACTGACGCCTCCCATAATATCTTGCCGTTATCTGCACGAATTGCCACTAGTTTTCCGCCAGCAAAGCCCGCATATACTGCACCACTATCTACCACCACGCCAGCGCTACTACGCAAAGTCAATGCTGGACTGGTGCGATCATAAACCCACTTGCGGCTACCGTCATTAGCGTTAATGCCATAAATACGGCTGTCGCCCGTACGTACAATCACCATGCCATCAAAATACTTAGGCACACTTAACACTTCACTGCTTAGTTTAGACTTCCATTGCAGCTTACCTGCAATATCATAAGCATAAACTGCGCCATTTTGGGTCCCCACAACCACCAGACTACCGCCAACACCAACACCACCGGTCAACTTTTCACCAACATTCACGCGCCAGGATTGGCTACCGTTATTCACGTCCAGCTTAGCAAGCGTACCTTCTGCGCTTGCAACGTAGGCATATCCCGCCTCAACTGCCGGTGTAAACTCAAAGTTTCCAGATTCACCTATCTTGGCTTGCCATAGTATTTGAGTGCTGGCATTGGCTTTAATTTCAGCCAATGGCTCAGGTGGATCCGATAACTCTTTACCGAAAACACGTTCGGAAACATCCTTTTGCAAGTCGGTAATTGTCGTGCACGCAGATACCAGCAACAAGCTGGCTAGCAGTAGGACTAATGTTGATTGTTGAGTAGCGCGCATCAATTTTTAACCTAATGCTTCTAATTTTTGTTGCGTTAATGTCCGGTATTTGCCTTGAGCCTCAAGTTTAGTCAACGCATGCTCGTACGCAGCTTTGGCTTCAGCATTTTTACCAAGTGCTGTTAATACATCACCTTTTAAGTCAGAGTATAGTCCATCAAATCCTGCATCATGCGGAGATTCAAGCAGTTTCAAGGCACCAGTAAAGTCTTTTTCTTCAGCCAAAATATTTGCTAACTGCAAGCCTGCAATCGCAGCCACCGACGTTTCTTTCGCGTTTTTAATTGCCCAGTCTAATTGAGCTTTTGCGCTTTTAATATCATTTGCCTGATAATTGGCTTTGGCAGCCAATAACGCGGCACGTCCAGCGTAGGGCGTTGCGCTATATTTATCCATCAAAATTGCCGACTTAGCTTGAATCTCTTTAACATCCTTGTTATCAATCACTTGCAATGCCTGATATTCAGTAGAGGCTTCGACTGATTGCTTAGCCTGATAATAATGCCAACCCTGATACCCCGCATATACGATTAACAACGCTAACAATGCGTTGCCAATTGTTTTACCGTAAGTTTTCCACCACGCTTTTAATTCGTCTAACTGCTCTTGTTCTTCTAAATCGTATGCCATGTTGTGTCCTATTTGATCCTAAACTTAATCGTCAACCCTAATTACAAAACTTAAGCGCTTACCACTTTTTTCACCTACGCTAATCCGCTTGCCTGCGCCATCCTTTTGCCAGGAATAGCCGCCAACAAGTTTTGTGTATATTCATGTTGTGGTTGCTCATAAATATCAGTCACCTCGCCCTGCTCAACTACCCGACCTTGATACATCACCACAATATCATCTGCAATATGGCGCACCACGCGTAAATCATGGCTAATAAAAATGTAGCTTAATGCCATTTCTTGCTGTAACGCTTTGAGTAGCAAAAGAATTTGCGCCTGTATGGATACATCTAATGCTGACACCGGTTCGTCACATACCACTACTTTAGGCTCTAAAACCAAGGCGCGTGCAATACCTATACGTTGCCTTTGTCCACCTGAAAACTCATGTGGATATTTTTGCATATCGGCCTCTGTCAAACCCACACGTTTTAGCATAGCAATGACTTTTTTCTGCCGCTCAAATGTACTGCCTAAACCATGTATCAGCAACCCTTCGCCGACTATTTCACCCACGCGCATGCGCGGATTAAGCGATGCGAACGGGTCTTGAAACACCATTTGTAAATTTCTGCGTACAGTTCGCAACGCCGATGCATCCAGTTTAGATAAATCCTGGCCAGCAAAAATCACTTCGCCACTATCTAAGGGTTGCAATTGTAACAGACAACGCGCTAATGTGGATTTGCCACTGCCTGATTCACCCACAACGGCAAGTGTCGTGCCGGCACGTAAAGTGATACTCACGTTATCTAAAGCTTTTACCAGCGTTGTACCAAACCCAAACTTACCACTACGCTGGGTATAAGTTTTAACTAAACCATTCGCTTGCAGAATGATGTCGCTCACGCCACTTGCTCCTGCTTCAACCATGCATAGTCAATCGGTTTTAATGCTTTTTTACCTTCAGCATCCGGTACACACGCGAGCAATGCTTTGGTGTATGGATGCTGCGGGTTACCAAGCACCTGTGCTTTAGTGCCTGATTCAACGATTTCACCTCTAAACATGACCACCACATGATCCGCAATATCTGCCACCACGCCAAAATCATGGGTAATAAACAGCATGCCCATATTCATACGGGTTTTCAGGTCATCCAATAATTTAAGTATTTGCGCCTGAACCGTCACATCAAGCGCCGTAGTGGGTTCATCTGCAATCAATAAGCGCGGCTCACAGGCAATACTCATCGCTATCATCACACGTTGCCGCTGCCCGCCAGAGAGCTCATCCGGATAACTATTGGCGCGGTTTGGCGGAATACCGACCATCTCTAATAAGCTAGCAATCTTGGCTTTTAAACGTTCACCCTTAAAACCTAGATGCGTAGTCAAACTCTCACCAATTTGATAACCCACTGTTAGTACAGGGTTCAGCGAGGTCATGGGCTCCTGAAAAATCATGGCTATTTTTGCACCACGTATTTTTTGCAGACTTGCCTCATTAAGCATCGTTAAATCTTGAACACCATCGTTAGCATCATTAAATAAAACCTTACCTGTATTTAACTGCAACTGTTTAGACAGCAAACCCATAATAGAGAGCGCTGTTAAACTTTTACCGCTACCAGACTCACCTACCACGCAAGTGGTTTTGCCAGCATCAATGCTAAAACTTACGTTATTCACCAATAAGCGTGTAGGTGTTTTTTGGGGCGATATGCTGACATGCAACAACTGCAATAGTGGCGTTGCTTCGTTTAGCTGATCAATTTGTAAGTCGGCAGGCATTTTTTCTCGATGTGATGTGTGACATTTATACACATCACCGTTTTAGTTGTCCGTCAAATACTTAATGGCTTCTTCAACACTGCATTGCACTTGCTCAGACTTTATTTCGGCTAGCATCGGTTTTAATGTCACTTGCTGACTATTCACTTCATCATCACCCAATATCAAAGCGTACCTAGCCTGACTTCTATCTGCTTTTTTCATTTGCGATTTAAAACTGCCACCACCCGCATGTAACACCACTTGTATATTGGCATTACGCAATTGTTCTGCGAGCGTAAATGCCGCATTTTCAGCCAGCTCGCCTACATTGACCAAATAAACATCAGGTGCATCGCTCGCAGTAATTTCATACTCTTGCATCAATAAAAATACGCGCTCCAAGCCAATACCAAAACCGCAAGCCGGGGTTGCATTGCCGCCCAGGCGCTCAACCAGACTGTCGTAGCGCCCTCCGCCTGCAATGGTACCTTGCGCGCCTAATTTAGTCGTCACCCATTCAAATACAGTACGATTGTAGTAATCCAAACCGCGAACCAAACGTGGGTTAATTTTGTAAGTCACCCCAGCATCAGCAAGCCTTTTGCACAGACCCTCAAAATGCGCGCGAGTTTCAACGCCTAAACAATCGATCAACTTGGGTGCAGCTTCACATATCGCTTGCATCCGAGGATTTTTAGTATCCAGAATACGCAATGGATTAGTATGCAAACGACGCTTGGCGTCTTCGTCCAGCAAATCAGCATGTTGTTCAAAATAAGCGATTAGCACATGACGATATTCTGCACGTTCATGCGCATCGCCAATACTGTTAATTTGCAACTCAACGTCCTGAATGCCTAATTCACGCCACAGTCTGGCGAGCAATACAATCTGCTCGGCATCAACTTCAGGCGTATCAAAACCAAAAGCTTCCACCCCAATCTGGTGAAACTGGCGCTGACGGCCTTTTTGTACATTCTCATGGCGAAACATCGCACCGCTGTACCATAAACGCTGCGGGCCATTGTAGGTAAGATTATGCTCAACCACCGCACGTACACAGCCTGCTGTACCTTCCGGACGCAATGCAAGTTTATCTCCGTTCAGCGCATCTTCCCACGCGTACATTTCTTTTTCAACAATGTCAGTATGCTCGCCTACACTGCGCACATAAAGCTCGGTGGGCTCCACCAGCGGCATACGGATATTTTTATAACCGTATTGTGCCAGCACGCGGCGTGCGGTATCTTCCAGCTTAAACCATAGCGGCGTAGCCTCTGGCAGAATGTCGTAAAAACCCTTGATACTTTGAAATTTATTACTCATAAGATTTATCGTTTTATTGACTGTAGATATTCAATCAATTCGTGCATATTGGTTTGTGGATTCTCAGAACCAGTTTCCTGGTTCAAAAGACTTAGTTGTTTAGCATGTTTAATTGCATCGACTAATTTATGTTTAGTATCAACATAAATTTGACGTTTATTTTTGCCGTAGTTGGGAAGTTTATCATCTACTTTTAATGCTTCATTTGCACAATCACAAGGTGATTTTTTACCTTTTGTAACAAATGATGCCGAGGTCTGTCCAAAATGCAATAGTAGCCAAAACTCAAAGCACGGCGTAGTAGTAATCGTAAAAAACTTACCTTTCGGCACTATATTTTTAACTTTTAACACTGCTTCATCAAAACCATCATGCTGATCACGATCAAATACACAATAAACCCTATCGTAAGCATCGCCAGTTTCTTTTGATTTTGCATATTCAGCTATTGTATAACTCACGACAGAAATAGGCGCAGAACCACACTCCCTTCCTTTTACTTTAACTCCGCTTAAACCCAAGTCTTCTGCCAAATCCTCCAAATAAAAGGCACTGCTTTTACTGTCTTCGCACACAATTAAAATTTTGGGTTGCTTATCACGCGATTGTTTTTTTCGCCTTAAGTCTTTTGCAAGACGCTCACGCTTTTTATGAAATAAATCCTCACTCCCCATAAAAATCCAACTCGCTTAAGAATGGGATTGCGCCATAGCGACCGCTTAAATAACCTTTTTCCAAAGCTTCATTGTTACGCGGACTGAAATCTGCTAGAGAGTAAAGCTGCGTACTTTGTTGTTGGTCTTTTTCTACAAACCATACTTGGTCACGCCGCATAATGCTTTGACTTAAGAGCGTTGTATCATGAGTTGTAAAAATCAGTTGAGCGCGGCTTTTACTTGAGTGCAACAGTTTAATTAAGTGATGCACCAACAGTGGATGCAAGCTAGTATCAATTTCATCTACAAACAAAACCGCGTCAGTTTCAAGCAAATCTAGCCAGCGGGCAGCAAATGAGAATAAAGCTTGAGTGCCATCCGATTCTTCTTCTAAATCAAAAGCAACAAACTCTCCATCACTAGCTTGATAGAGGAATTTTGTTTTATATGAAACTGTTCCCTCCATGTCTTTCAATACTTTTTGCTTGAACTCGTCTGGAAAGTCTTCAGGTAAATCATCTAAGGTAAACAATTTTTTTTCTACTGAAAAATCTGTAACCCTAATACCCGCGGCATTCATAAAAGCCAACACTCTATCTTTACCTTTGACCTCTTGGCACAGCTTTGATGTTAGACCTCGGCTAAGATGATTCATTGATAAAATATAGTTTAATTTTTTCTGAAACCAAGTAAATACCGGGAGCAATTGCTGACTATTTTTTTGTACTGCAACTGAAAGATACAAATTATTTGCAATGGTTTGATCGGCGCGCTCTTGGCGTGCTTTTCCCTCAGCAAAAGATGGTTTGAATTCATATTCGTATTTCCCCTTAACTGCATCATACTGACGCTCAAACCACCTTTGAGGAGAGCCGTGAGGATACGCATACAACCACTCGCTAGTAATACGCTGTGTGTTTAACGTAAAGCCATACTGATAACGCACATTTTCAGCAATAAAATGAATTTCAAATTCGGTATCTTGCTCACGTGTGGCGGCGTCTAATCTAAATGGGATAATTTCAATAGGCTCTCCAACCTGCGCTTCACGTGCAGATTCACGCACCATATTTTCCATAAAAGTAATCGCAGCCATCAAATTACTTTTACCTGAAGCATTTGGTCCATAAATCACACTAGAGCGTAAAAGTTTTGGGAAATTAGCAATCCCTGACTCAAAAGTATTCCCCTCAAGTGCCTTATCTTTTAAGCCCTTACCCGCCACCATAGAAAGCGTTTGCGTTTCTTTGATAGAACGAAAATTAGTAACTTTAAATTCGATTAGCATATCAATCTACTATTTATTTAAATTATTTACGCATATTTGCATTTTTTATGCAAAAAATCAACTTTAAATAAATTTACTCTGTCTTTAATAAAATAGTGCGTGTTTTAAGAGATGTTAAGGGAGCATGCAACTTGCCACCTTCGGCGTAATTTTTCTGTACATAGGCTTCTACTATCGCCTGAAATTCTTGCGCGATGTGATCACCTTTGAGCGTCACTGTTTTTTCACCATCAACAAACACTGGCGCTACTGGCGTTTCACCAGTCCCAGGTAAACTGATGCCGATATTAGCTAATTTAGATTCTCCTGGTCCGTTTACCACGCAACCCATCACCGCTACGCTCATATTCTCCACCCCCGCATATTGGCCACGCCATACTGGCATTTGGTTACGCAGGTAGCTTTGAATCTGCATGGCGAGCTCTTGAAAATAAGTCGAAGTGGTTCGACCACAGCCTGGGCAGGCCGTCACCAAAGGCGTAAATGAGCGAATGCCCATGGTTTGCAGAATTTCTTGTGCCACGATCACTTCTTTAGTGCGTGACTCATTCGGTTCAGGCGTCAAAGATACGCGAATAGTATTACCAATACCTTGTTGCAATAGCAACGCTAAAGCCGCGGTTGAAGCCACGATACCTTTTGAGCCCATGCCGGCTTCAGTTAACCCCAAGTGCAACGGGTAATCGCTGCGGCTGGCTAATTCGGTATAAACTTTAACTAAATCCTGCACATCACTTACTTTGCATGAAATGATAATTTGATTAGGTGACAAACCCAGCTCTACCGCCTCTGTTGCACTTTCCAGTGCGGATTGAATCAAAGCTTCGCGCATCAGTGCATCTGCCGGCAACGGCTCTGCAAGCTTGGCATTATCGTCCATCATTTTCGCCATTTTGGCTTGGTCTAAACTGCCCCAGTTCACCCCAATGCGCACAGCTTTTTTATATTGAATAGCCGCCTCTATCATGGCGCCAAACTGCTCGTCACGCTTAGAGCCCTTGCCCACATTGCCGGGGTTGATACGGTATTTAGCAAGGGATTGGGCACAGTCAGGGTATTGCGCCAATAATTTATGGCCGTTGTAATGAAAATCACCCACCAATGGCACATTGCAACCTAGCGCATCTAAACCACGGCGAATATTACCAACTTGTGCCGCAGCTTCAGGTGAGTTCACGGTAATTCTTACCACTTCAGAGCCGGCTTGCCACAGCTCAAACACCTGTTTAATGGTAGCATCGGCATCAACCGTGTCGGTATTGGTCATGCTTTGCACCACCACTGGCGCTGGCAACGTACTGAGCAAGCCGCCGCCAACAGGCACGTGCGCGATCATCACCTGCAACGTATTACGCGGTTCTTGTTTGATAGATAAACTCAAGATCTATTCCAACCTAACGCGTGCAACATTGTTTTTAGCATGCGTAGCTAAATCTACCGGCTGCCCCAAAAATACAAGTTTTGTGGCTTTAGCATTACCAATCACTAAATTAAATGGTGGCATACCTTCAACACTTTCAGCACTCCCCGCGGGCAACGTTTTTTCAAAAACAACCTGACCAGACTTATCTGTCACACTCACCCAAGTTTCTTCAGAAAACGACATATTCACCGTTTTAACAGTTAAATCTGCCATGGTATTGGGCGGCAATGCATTACGTTGCACGCCTGCTAACTCGGCCTCCTTTTTAGTTTCGGGTGGAAAATTAACATTCGCTTGTGCCGTATTTGTTGCAACATCGGTCGCAGTCACATTGGCATTACTTGCATCGAGCTCATTAACAGCACCATCATCTGCCTGACGCTCAGCCGCTGGCAAGGCGATTTCTGGAAGTGGCAAAGGGGTTGACTCAATAGTAGGCATAGTCACCTCAGAGGCTGGAACTGCTTTTTCAATGGGTGTATCAGTGAGTTTAGGCATGTAATCCATATAAAAAAACCAGGCCAATAAAAACAGCAACACTAGAATACTGCCTAAAATATAACTAAGCCAAGGCTTGCTATCTTTAGTTAATTTAACTTGCTGCATAGATGATTGCACAACCAGCGGGTTAGGCTGCTCAGCGGGAATGTGTGCACGATAAACTGCCAACAAAGGTTCAGCATCAAGCCCTAACAATCGTGCGTAGTTGCGAATAAATCCGCGTGTAATCATCGCATCTGGCAAAGCACTAAAGGTATTGGTTTCAAGCGCATCAATTTGTTTCAAACTAAAACGTAAACTGTTAGAAACGTCTTGCTGCGTTAGTTGTTTAGCGACTCTTGCCGCCAACAACACCTCGCCTAGCGAGGCTGATTCTTGCAAGTTAACTTCACTTGCTGCTGTAGCATCAACTTCTTCTGTCACTGCCATGATTATTTTCCACTCCGCAACAACCTAGCCTGTTCTGAATCAGGGTATTGGCGCCTTAATTCCAATGCGTAGCTGGCCTCGTCATCTTTAACACCCAGCACCCGCTCTATTTGTATCGCCAACCATAACATTTCAGGCGTGGGTTGGCCTAGCATCACATTTTGCAACGTATTTTTAGCGCCCACTACGTCATTGCGTTTAAATTGTATTGAAGCCAACTGATAAGCCGCAATGTTTAATAACGGCTCAATTTGTAACGCTCTTTGAAAATAAATTTCTGCGTTAACGCTATCTTGCTTACGCAATGAACAAATGCCGGCATTAGTGTAAGCCATTGCCGGCGTGCCATACAATGGATTTTTAACCGCAGCTAAAAACTCTTTAATAGATTCATCAATACGGTTTCTGGCGCACAAAAAACTACCGTAATTATTGTGCGACTCTGAATTATTTGGCTCAATTTGTATCGCGCGCTTAAAATTAATTTCCGCAATATCATCCTGACCAAGTGCCGCATGGACCAAACCCAAACCGTTATAAGCCAAGCTAAAATTTGGATCAATCTTGGTCGCCACTGTAAATTCGTCTAAAGCCACTTCCATCTGTCTTTGTTGAAAATAAACTGCACCTAAATCCGTATGCGCCCTGGCGCGCGCTTTTAAGTTCACTTCGTCTTTTTCCTGCTGTTGCTGACTGGCGCATCCAGCAGTCATCAATGCTATTAAGAAAATTAAGGTGAATTTTCTGACACTAAACTTTTCTAGCGTCCATGTGGTAAAACTCATCTTTAATAGATTACTCATGTAATTGCCTCAATTGGAATTCGTTTAGTCGTGCGCTTGGTTTTATCAAGCACAACACCAGCTAGCTGACCACAAGCCGCGTCAATATCTTCGCCTCGCGTTTTGCGCACAGTAACTACATAGCCTGCCTGCATTAAAATGTCGCGGAATACTCGAATATGGCTCTGCTTGGAAGTGCCATAACCGCTATCAGGAAAAGGGTTAAACGGAATTAAATTAAATTTACATGAAACGTTTTTAACTAATTCTAATAATTGATGCGCATGTTCAACCGTGTCATTGACACCATCTAACATCACATATTCAAATGTAACGAAATCACGCGGTGCTTTTTCTAAATAACGGTTACATGCCGCCATCAGTTCTTTAAGCGGATACTTTTTGTTAATCGGCACAATGACGTCGCGCAACGCATCATTCGGTGCATGCAGTGATACAGCCAGCGCTACGGGACAATCTTCTTTTAACTTATCCATTGCTGACACCAACCCACTGGTTGACAGCGTCACACGGCGGCGGCTTAATCCATAAGCGCTATCATCTAACATAATCTGCATAGCAGTCACTACGTTATCGTAGTTTGCCAATGGCTCACCCTTGCCCATCATCACCACATTGCTAATAATTCTCTCGCCTGCTGGCAATAAATCATAACCCGCCTCAAGGCGCAATGACTGATCTGCTATCGCAAGCTGACCTATAATTTCCGCGACACTCAGGTTGCGGTTAAAACCCTGCCGGCCTGTGGAACAAAACGTACACTCCAGCGCACAGCCTACTTGGCTGGAAATACACAAAGTGCCACGATCATCTTCCGGAATAAACACGGTTTCGATACTATTGGCAGTATCGGCACCAATTAACCACTTGCGCGTACCGTCATTAGAAACGCGCTCTAACTGCACGGTAGGCAAGGTAATTTCAGCCTCAATGGCTAATTTTTCGCGTAAAATTTTGGCAATATCAGTCATCTGCTCAAAATCATGCACACCAAAATGATGCATCCAACGCATTAACTGCTTGGCGCGAAAAGGTTTCTCGCCTCTTTCAGCGAACCATTGAGCTAGTTGTTGTTGATTAAAATTGAGCAGATTGACCAAAATTGTTGTTACCTATTTGTTTAAGTAATAATTACAACTTTTCAAGTCAGGCAAGGCGCGAACAAAAAATTAAGACGCCGCATGACAACAAAAGTTTAATTATTAAATTATTTGCCGAAGAAGTAAGCGATTTCAATTGCCGCATTCTCAGCAGAATCAGAACCATGCACTGCGTTTGCATCGATGCTTTCAGCAAAGTCAGCGCGGATAGTGCCAGCGGCCGCTTCTTTAGGGTTAGTAGCACCCATCAAATCACGGTTTACCTGTACTGCATTTTCGCCTTCAAGCGCTTGAATCATCACTGGACCTGAGATCATGAATTTTACTAAGTCAGCAAAGAACGGACGCGCGGCGTGAACAGCATAAAAGCCTTCAGCCTCAGCTTGAGTTAATTGTGCCATTTTAGCTTCAACAATTTTTAAGCCAGCGTTTTCAAAACGGGTGTAAATTTTACCAATTACATTTTTTGCCACTGCATCAGGTTTGATGATAGAAAGCGTGCGTTGAACAGCCATAACAACTCCATTAAATTAACATATTGAAAAGAACGATAAAATACCATTTTTAGCACTTAAAATAAATCAACTTTTTATGATATGTTATGCATCAAACCAGTTTAGAATCATTAAAACTGTGACAAAATTGGCACCTATATGAAAAACTACACGCTCTCTAATGAACCGACCTCCGCAACCTGCCCTGCTTGCGGCCTGCTTTGCGATGATTTAATCTTAAACGCTACAGGCTCTGAATCTGTAAAAAATGGCTGTGCTAAAAGTATTACTTTTTTTGAGCAATCTTTTCAAACAGATATTTCAGCATCGGCTAGCCTATTTGGTAAGCCTTGCGATTTAAATACAGCTATTAGCGCCGCTGCCGATATTTTACGTAAAAGTAAGCAACCGCTATTCGCAGGATTAGGCACCGAAGTGCAAGGCATGCGCGCCTTAATGCGTTTAGCTGAAAAATCCAATGCCACACTTGACCACATGCATAGTGAATCAACTGTTCGCAACACATTAACCATGCAAAACAGCGGATGGCTCACCACCACACTTGCTGAAATAAAGAATCGCGCTGATGTTATTTTGGCTATTGGCACTGACATTGTGAGTAGCCACCCGCGATTTTTTGAAAAACTGGTGTGGAATACCGACAGTCTGTTTAATAAACCCACGCCAGAAATTATTTACTTAAGCGTACCTGCTGAAAATACCCAGGCAGGCATTGCACCCAACGGCACGCCACCAACGGTCATTCCAGCGGATACTGCCAGCATTCCAGAAATCGTGAACGCGTTAAACGCACTGTTGCATCACAAAAAAATTAAAGCCGAAACTGTTGGCGGCGTAGCTGTTTCAACCTTGCAGGCTGTAGCCGATAAGTTAAAATCTGCTCAATATGCAGTGGTGGTTTGGTCAGCGGCTAGTTTAAAGTTTAGCCATGCTGAGCTAACAGTCCAAAGCATTGTGCAATTGATTAACACGTTAAACGAAAACTCACGTGCCGCAGGTTTTCCGCTTAACTCAGGCGACGGTGACACTTCAATTAACAACACCAGCACTTGGCTCAGTGGCTACCCAACCAGAAGCCGCTTAGTTAATAGCAAACCTGAATACGACACCTATCATTTTTCAACCAAAAAACAATCAAAACTTTGTGACGCACTGCTATGGGTGAGCACTTTTAACCCCCATTCGCCACCGGATATTAAAACGCCCACTATTGTTATTGGACACCCCAATACTCAACTGGAACATCAACCTGACGTATTCATTCCCGTTGGCATTCCAGGCGTTGATCATGCTGGCTTGATGTTTCGAGTAGATAGTTCCATTACTTTACCATTGAAAAAATTACGCGATAATCACCTGCCCAGCCTGAGTGATGTCATCAGCAAAATTGAGGCCTCTTTATGATTACTTTGCTGAAAAATGGCAAAATTTACGACCCTGCGCACAAAAAAGATGGTGTGATTGAGGATATATACATCTATCAAGGGCGCGTTATTCCTAAACCTTTAGAGCCTTCAAAAATCAGCCAGACGTTTGATTTAAGCGGAAAAGTGGTCATGGCAGGCGCCATCGATATGCATAGCCATATTGGTGGCGGTAAGATGAACATTGCCCGCATGATGTTGCCTGAACTTCAACAAAAGCAGGCACAAGAAACTAAACACCTAACTGAGCCGGAAGCACATATTTGCACACCGCATTGTAGCCACAATACAACGCACCATTCGATTCCCAGCGCGACTGATACTGGTTTTAGGTACATCGAAATGGGCTACACCGCAGCTTTTGAGCCAGCCATATCGCCCGTGAATGCGCGCCAAGCGCACTTGGAGATGGGCGACACGCCGATGATAGACAAAGGCGGCTATGCCATGCTTGGCAATGATGATTACTTTTTACGTATGCTAGCCGCCAAAAAAGACCAAAAAGCCATCAATGATTACGTGGCATGGATATTACATGCCACACAAGCCATCGGCATTAAAGTTGTTAATCCGGGCGGCATCAACGCGTTTAAATTCAATCAACGCAGACTGAATCTAGACGAAAACAATAGCCACTACCAAGTGAGTCCACGTGAGATTTTACAAAGCTTAAGCCGTGCCGTGCATGAACTGGGCATTGCAAAACCACTGCATGTTCATTGCAATAACCTAGGTGCAGCAGGCAATTTTGAAACCACCCTCAACACCATGGGCGCGAGCGATGGTTTGCCGATGCATCTGACGCACATTCAATTTCACAGTTACGGCACGGAAGGCGATAAGAAGTTTTCATCAGCTGCCGCGCAAATTTCTGAGGCGCTGAATAAAAATAAACACATCACCGCCGATGTCGGGCAAATTTTATTTGGTCAAACCGTCACCGCCTCCGGTGACGCCATGATGCAGCATTTAAACGCCAAGCACGCCAACCCGAAAAAGTCGGTGATCATGGATATCGAATGCGATGCAGGCTGTGGTGTAATGCCATTTAAGTACCGCGACCAAAACTATGTCAATGCCTTGCAATGGGCAATTGGCTTGGAAATATTTCTCTCCGCTGAAGACCCGTGGCGCATCTTTTTAACCACTGACCACCCTAATGGCGCGCCGTTTACCAGCTATCCGCATTTGATTCGCCTGCTGATGGATAAAGCCTTTAGAAACGAAACCTTTGCTAAGCTCAACCTGGATGCGCAAGCCATGAGTAATCTTGCTAGCCTTGAGCGCGAATACAGCTTGTATGACATCGCGATTATGACTCGCGCTGGAGCAAGCAAGCTGATTGGCTTGAACGACCGCGGACACCTTGGTGTAGGCGCTTCTGCCGATATTACCGTCTATACAGATCAAGCAGACCGTGAAGCCATGTTTTCTAAGCCTGATTATGTATTCAAAAATGGCGAGCTGGTAGTCAGAGATGGCGTCGTTACTAAAGTAGTATGGGGTGCAACGCATACCGCCAAACCTGCTTTTGATATCGGTGTAGAAAAAGGCCTCAAAGATTACTTTGATAAATATCAAACGATGCAATTAGATAACTTTAAAATGAGCAATGATGAAATTAGCCATGACGGTCGCGGCAGCATCGTTGTACATGATAAAGCATCGTTATAAAAACAGGAGTCATAATGAGTAGATTGTATGGCGAGCAGCACCGCAAGCTTCAGGATGATTTTGGCACCAGAGGCATGGCTGACCGCGTAGAGGATTTAGTCTGCCGCACCGAGTTTGATGATGGTGCCAAAGGCTTTATTCAAAGTGCAGAGATGTTTTTTCTGTCATCCATTGACCACCAAGGTCGCCCTACGGTTTCGTACAAAGGTGGCGATGCCGGCTTTGTTAAAGTACTAGATAATACAACGTTGATATTTCCAAGTTACGACGGTAACGGTATGTTTTTTTCTATGGGGAATATCAGCGCCAATCCCAATGTTGGCTTGTTATTCATTTCATTTTTAACGCCTAATCGGCTACGCGTGCAAGGCACGGCAACCATTTCAAAAGACCCTGCTTTAATGGCACACTACAAAGAAGCTGACTTTGTGGTGACGGTAAAGCTATCTGAATTTTGGCAAAACTGTCCGCGATATATTCCAAAATATGAAAAAATACGTGATTCTCGCTATGTACCGCGCGAACATTGTGAAACACCATTAGCCGGGTGGAAGCAGGTTGATTTAGTGCAAGATATATTATTAGAAGCTGATGCAAAAAAAGCGCAACAAGTAGGCATTATCCCTATTGAAGAATGGGTTGGTAAGATTCAATCTGGCGATGAAACTGCTTAACTTTTTGACCCCTAACTATTGAAAAATACACATGTTAATTAACGGCATTCAAATAGACGACACCTTTGCTGAGGCATTCAACATGCGCGGCACACGGGTGATTATTACCGCGCAGAATTTAAAATGGGCTTATCACGCGGCTAACGCCATGACTGGTTTTGCCACCTCAGTCATTGGTTGCGGGGTTGAGGCGGGCATTGAGCGCGAACTACCAACAGATGAAACGCCAGATGGCAGGCCTGGCGTCAGCATTTTAATGTTCGCCATGGGTAGCAAAGTGCTCATGCAGCAGTTAGAAACGCGTATGGGGCAATGCATACTCACCTGCCCTACTGCCGCGGCATTTGCCGGCATTGAAGGTGAAGATAAAATCAACCTTGGTAAAAACTTACGCTACTTTGGTGACGGTTTTCAAACGTCTAAACTAATCGATGGCAGACGCTATTGGCGCATTCCTGTCATGGATGGAGAGTTTTTAACAGAAGAAACTACAGGCATGATGCGCGCCATTGGCGGTGGTAACTTTTTAATTTTGGCAACCTCGCAACCTGCCGCATTGGCTGCGGCTGAAACGGCAATTGAGGCCATGAAACAAGTGCCTAACGTTATTATGCCTTTCCCTGGTGGCGTCGTACGCTCAGGCTCTAAAGTTGGCAGTAAATATAAAACCATGTTTGCTTCAACCAACGACGCATTCTGCCCGACGTTAAAAGGGGCGACCAATACTGAGCTCTCACCTGAAATTGAAAGCGTGATGGAGATAGTGATTGATGGCTTAACGTTTGAAGATATTGCCCTTTCAATGAAAGTAGGCATTGAGGCCATTTGCAACCTAGGTGCCAACAGTGGCGTCAAACGCATCTCGGCCGGTAACTATGGCGGCAAGCTTGGCCCACACCTTTTCAAATTGCACGATATTTTGAATGGCAACAAATCATGAACGCGCTCACCCTCACCTTAAAACAAGCCCCTGCATACACCGTTAATTGTAGTGGGCTAACGCCTAATCTTTTAGCTAGCAAATCTGTTGCAGAAATCGCTGATATACAACTTAACTATGGCAACAGCCTGGTAAGCGTAGGCGAGTTATTTGAAATCACTGGCAGCGACGCTCAACACCTTGTTTTCAAAAACGCTTCTGATAAGCTTGATTATATCGGGGCAAATATGACATCAGGCAAAATCACCGTTGCAGGCAATGCAGGCGCCTATCTTGGTTTTAATTTGAAAAATGGTGAAATTCACTGCCAAGGTAATACTGAGGCCTTTGCCGCATGCAATATGGTCAGTGGTTTGCTTCGTATAGACGGCAACACTGGCGACTTTTTAGGCGCAGGTTCAGAAGGTTTGCGTAAAGGCATGCGCGGCGGCACAGTAATTGTAAAAGGTAATGCGGGCGACCGTGTAGGTGACCAAATGCGCCGTGGCTTAATTTTAATTGAAGGCAATGTCGGCGATTACTGTGGTAGCCGTATGATTGCAGGTACCATCGGCGTATTAGGTAACTTAGGCGCATATACCGCCTTCAACATGCACCGTGGTACCTTATTACTTAAAAGCCTGCCGAAACTACATGCAACGATCCAAGACTGCGGCTCACATACCTTACCGTTTCTAAGCTTATTGTTTAAATCGTTTGCCCAATACAATACCCAATTTAGCACGCTCAATACACAACGCGTACAACGCTTTGTGGGTGATGCGGCCTATAAAGGCAATGGTGAAGTGTTGATTTTGGCAACAAAGGGCTAGCGTCATTGGCTTAAAAATTTATCTTGATAGAATAAAGAACGCTAAGACTGTGCATACTAATTTAACCGAGGGTTAAGGTTACCGCCTGATGCGCGTTCCAATCACCTTACTCAGCGAACAATTGAGAAACCTAATCTAATTTGTGTGTCTTGCCTGGTATTGTAATCGAGCAAACTTTCACCGTAGCCCCTGAATAACTGAAGATGCACAAAGCCACCGGTGCTTGCGAAAAGCGGTTTGCGAAGCGGGTAGGAAAGATCAAGCTGAGCGCTTGCATAGCCACCGGTACCATGGCGCAACTGCGTTGCCAATAGCCAGCTGTCGTCACGGCCATAACGTAAATTCCAATCAACGTAGCCTCGGTAGCGCTGTATATCTGAATTACCCACTTTATCTAGGTAGTTAACCATCTTGGGCGCAAATACTAACGCGCGGCCATCTGAAAACTCAGTGCGCCATATCGGCTGTGCGAACAGCATATTGAGGCTACGCGAACTTTCGTTATCTTTACCGTTCGACTCATGCTCATAACCGGCACGTAGCAAATCTGGCATTAAGCCCTTGCCAAAGGTCTCCCCTTGCCAAAAAAAGCTGGGGCGATAACTCGTATCGCGAAATGGCGCAGAATCCGCACCCAAGTCCCAGATTGAAGTCTGCGTATAGGCGAAATTTAAACCAGAAAGCGGTGGAAACCAGGCGACAGGGTAACTATCTGGATCAAAAATCCGGTACTTAAAACTGAATTGAAAGCGAGCATTGAGGCCGCCACGATCACCAAGCACAAAGTACATGGGCTCATTGGCAGCCAATGCAGGCTCATCTGCACTAAAAAATGTGTTGTCAATGCCGCTTGACGCTTTGATAGAGGCAGCGTCCGCCACCTCTGGCGCTTGCATCCGCTCAATCGGATCAGGCGTGCTGACTACCAATACCAGACGATTCGACTCTGCCTCGGCTAAATCAACCCTGACCAAACCTGATAGGTTGGCAGGTAATAACCCGCGATAAGTTCGACGTGTATCTTCTGGCGACGCTGTTTCGACGGCGGTAATCTCGACTTCGTGCGCCCTGCCATTGCGAACCATTCTCAGCTTGAGCATTCTCGGCCAACTCTCTTGCGCTATCGGCCTGACGACTTCAAGCATAATGGGCGCGCCTGCGTAGGCATTCTCATCAGGGGTCGCTATCAACCATGGCGAAGCCGCTGTCGCGGGCAGTGAAACTAGGCACATAAATGCAGCCAGCAACATCAAAATAAATAGCGGTGTCACACTGTTTAGTTTTTGCAGCTGATCTGCTTCTTGCATTTGATCCATCTTTTTATATTTTTCCGTCATCCATTTTCAACTTAATTGACCATCTCAATCAAGACTACGTTCTAAAAATACTCATCTCATTATAGCCCCATTGCTAAAGACATTTCTTAATCCAATTGTGAGGCTAAAACTGCCGGCAGGTATTCCCCACAATACACGCGGAATCAAAAGCCATCTGCTAGAATAGCGCATTACAATTTAAATGTAACTGCTATGCCTAAGTACCTAACCGCCGCCTTATATAAGTTTGTCAGCCTGCCTGATTATCAAGCGCTGCAGACACCTATTCTTGATGCATGCCAACGCAATCACATCAAAGGCACGCTGTTACTGGCTGAAGAGGGCATTAACGGCACCATCGCCGGCTTGCCCGACGATATACATCGCGTTTTAAATTTTTTACGCACCGACTCACTGTTTGCCAATAAATTTGTCGACCTGGAACATAAAGAATCATTTGCCAACGAGCATCCGTTTTACCGCATGAAGGTAAAACTTAAAAAAGAAATTGTCACGCTAGGCGTTCCAGGCGTAAGCCCAACCAAAAAAGTAGGCACTTATGTAAAGCCTGAAGACTGGAATGCGCTCATCTCTGACCCTGACGTCGTTTTGATTGATACTCGCAATGATTACGAAGTGGATATCGGCACGTTCAAAGGCGCGGTTGACCCAAAAACAACGACATTTCGTGAGTTTCCCCAATACGTGGCGAAGCACTTTGATCCATCTAAACATAAAAAAGTCGCCATGTTTTGTACTGGCGGCATACGTTGCGAAAAAGCCTCTTCTTACATGATGGATCAAGGTTTTGAAGAGGTTTTTCACTTGCAAGGCGGTATTTTGAAATATCTTGAAACCGTGCCCGAAGCGCAAAGCCTGTGGCAGGGAGAATGCTTTGTATTTGATCAGCGTGTCGCAGTTAAGCATAATTTAGAAGTAGGCGAGTTTGATCAATGCTACGCCTGTCGTCATCCACTCTCACCAACTGAAATGCAAAACGAGCAATATACTGCCGGCGTATCTTGCCCCTACTGCTATGATAAGCTGTCGACAGAAAAACGTGCTAGTTTGATTGAGCGCCAAAAACAAGTCACCTTAGCTAAACAACGTGGTGCAACACACATCGGTGAAAAACAAAAGTAAATGAATACCTCACGCGAAAAAGAAGCTATCAGCGCCTACTTTAAACTCCTGCAAAACAAAGGGGCTAAAGCTGGCATGTTATATAAACGCTCATTATTCCTAGACCAACTGGCCCCATTGCTTGCAGGAAAACTGCTTGATCGGTCATCTTACAGCCAGGCCATAGATACCTTAATTAAAAAAATAGCACCCGACCTTTGGCATGAAAGCCTTAACACCGCGCGTGAATTTTATCCATTCTGGATGCACGACATTAAAGCCATCGCTGCCTTTAGCCGGCAAGGTGGGTTTGATATACAGCCGCTTGAGTGGAAACCGCTACAAACCACATTGAAAGCACTGACCAGCCGATTAAAAACAGAAAAATTCGACGTTAGAGAGACCAGGCATTTAATGGCGTATTCACAAGCGCTCAAAGATAAAGGAGCAGCCAAACTACTGCTGGAAACACGCGTTAATTTAGCAAAAATATTACTATTACAGTTAAAAGGTGCGCCAACTGCAGACGCTCGGGTTTATCGTACTGCGGTAGATTTAACTGCGCCTTTGTTTGCCATGGATGAAAACAAGCAACTATTTTTATATGTAATACGCGAGTTTTATTATTACTGGATTGACAATGAAAATCCGGCATCTAATATAGTGCAAGACGCGTTAACGGACGAATGATTGCTATTAGCGCTTAATTTTTAACGTGCAAATTGCAACGCTAGCGTATATTGATAGCTTGCTGAAAACGACCCTAGCAGCCTGTCGGACTTAAAGAATCGAAGCGAGAATTTGACTGTACGAGGGCAGATTTTGCAGATTTTTTAGTTAATAGTTATTCTATTGACTAAAAAAACGGTGAAATATGAACCGTTCAGACAAATTTGCAGCCGATTTCCTTTAAGTCCGACAGGCTGCTAGGCATAACCAACCACAAAGTGAATTGATTTTGCACAACACGCTACATATTGCTACTTTCAATATCCATAAGGGGATGACCCACTTTAACGCGCGCTTTGCCCTACATCATCAGCGTGACTTATTGCGCAAGTTGCATGCGGACGTTGTATTTTTGCAAGAAGTGCGCGACGCGCATACCGAACACAGCAAACGCTTTGCCGCATGGCCCAGTGCAGGGCAGATCGAATACTTGGCGGATGCGGTATGGTCAGATTTTTCGTATGGCAAGAATTCGGTGTACCCGGCGGGGCATCATGGCAACGCCCTACTTTCAAAATTCCCTATTATCAAAACCACCAATATTGATATTTCAGCGCACGCCTCTGAAGAGCGTGGCATGCTACATGCTGAAATTAACGTGCCAAATTGGAACACGCCTTTACACGCAGTTTGTCTGCATCTAGGTTTATTTGCGCACTGGCGGCGGCGGCAGTTGGCAGGAGTCAGCGCCTATATTGAACAACATATCCCCGTTGAGGCGCCACTTATTATTGCGGGCGATTTTAATGATTGGGGACAGCGCTCGGGTAAAGCCTTTGCCAACCACTTGCATCTGCATGAAGTGTTCGAACACCACACCGGCAAATCTGCGCGCAGCTTTCCATCCTGGCTGCCTATACTGAGGTTAGACCGCATTTACATTCGCGGCTTTCATGTCAAACACGTTGAAGTAAACTCAGGCGCACATTTACTAAAAGTGTCTGACCATGCCATTCTCTCTGCCACCATCACCAGAGATTCAATAAAATAATATGCATTATATTGGCGGTAATCATATCAAGTTATTGCGTAGCGGCGCTGAGTACTTTCCTGCGCTGGCACTTGCGATTCAAAATGCACAACACGCCGTTTATTTACAAACCTATATTTATGAACTTGACAGCATTGGCATTAGCATCGGCAATGCATTAAAACAAGCCGCGCAGCGTGGGGTTACAGTCAACGTATTACTTGACGGGTTTGGCTGCAAAGATTTACCTAAAGCTTATGTTAAAGAATTAGTGCTAGCGGGGGTGCGAGTCATGTTTTATCGCCAAAAAATCTCGCCTTGGACGCTTAAAAAAAACCGCTTGCGGCGCTTGCACCGCAAAGTTGCCGTCATCGATGGTTTGGTGGGGTTTGTCGGTGGCATCAATATTATTGACGACCATAACGCACCGCACAAAATTCCACCGCGTATTGATTATGCAATACAGATTGAAGGCGCCCTACTGCCGCACATTACCAAAAATGTGCACCAGCTTTGGCGGCGTATTTCATGGATGCACTTGCGGCGTGCGAGCCATTTACCTGTTATGCCCAAAAATAAACAGCACGCTTTTGATACCAGCACAGGTATAAAAGCAGCTTTTGTGGTGCGAGATAACGTATTGCACCGTCGCGATATTGAAGACGCTTACTTAGACGCAATCAATCATGCGCAATCTGAAATCATTATTGCTAACGCCTACTTTGTCCCCGGTAGAAAATTCCGTAAAGCCTTGGTCGATGCCGCCAAGCGCGGGGTGAAAGTTAAATTGCTGCTACAAGGCAAAATGGAATATTTTTTAATGTCGGCAACGCATGCTTTTTATAGCGTATTTTTAAATAATGGCATTGAAATTTATGAATACCGTAAAAGTTTTATGCATAGCAAAGTCGCTGTCATCGACAGCTATTGGGCTACCGTCGGCTCATCAAATATCGACCCCTTTAGCCTGTTGTTAGCGCATGAGGCTAACATATTCATACAAGACCGTACATTTGCCAGCGAGCTACGCCTCGACATTGAATCCTCCATGAAAAATGTACATCAAATAACAGCGGAGGCATGGGTAAACGGCAACATCATGCAACGTTGTATATCATGGATAGCCTATGGCTTAGTCAGGTTTTTCTTAGGCGTAATCGGCTATTCGAAAGAGCAATAACAGCCCATTACTCGTACATTTTTAGTCGCTAAACCCAGATTTTTCATTAGGACTTGAAGTGGCAACGCTGCACAGTTTGATGGATTTTTCGTGCATATTTTCTGTCAATAGTCATTCTATTGACAGAAAATATGCACGAAAAAGACGCAAAATGGGCAAGTTGACATTCAAGTAGATGCAAAATCGCCTAATGAAAAATCGGGGTTTAACACAACCGCATGCTATGCTTGCAGCCCATTTATCAACACGCTCCAACATGACCATGACAGAAACTTTTATTCCGAGCAAAGATGCTTCGCTCGAATCATCCATCAGTACATTACAAGGCAAATTATTCGCATTAGGTATCCATGTTGAAGAAAAGTCATGGCTGAATGAAATAGAAAATATTTGGTCGGTACATGTGATTGATAAAGACTGCCCGCGCTTGTTTACTAATGGCAAAGGCGCGTCACAGCTTGCCGCCCGCGCCAGTGCGCTTGGTGAATACTTTGAGCGTTTAAGCACCAACTACTTTTGGACACACTTTTACTTAGGCGAAACCATTGCCAATCAAGATTTTGTGCATTACCCGAATGAGCAATGGTTTAAACTCAAAGGGGATAAATGGCCTAAAGAGTTACTCACGCCTGAACTGCAAAAATTCTACAATCCAGAAGGCACGGCTGTTGCTGGTCAACTGATAGATTTAAACTCGGGCAATGCAGAGCGTGGCATTTGTGCGATTCCCTACACACGGTTACGTGATGATAAAACCGTATTCTTCCCGGTTAATCTTATCGGTAATTTGTATGTAAGCAACGGCATGAGTGCGGGTAACACCATGATGGAGGCGCGTACACAAGCCTTGGCTGAGATTTTTGAACGCGATATTAAATATAAAATTATTCGCGAAGGCATTTGTCTGCCTGATGTGCCGGAAGATGTCATTAACCGTTATCCGCGCATTGCGGCAGGCTTACAAGGCCTACGTGCAGCGGGTTATGGCATTTTGGTGAAAGATGCATCATTAGGCGGCCAATATCCAGTGATGAACGTCACCCTGCTGCACCCAGACGATCAAGGTTGCTTTGCCAGTTTTGGTGCGCACCCGCGCTTTGAAGTAGCGCTAGAACGCGCATTGACAGAACTGCTACAAGGTCGCGCCATCAATGGCTTAACAGGCTTTGTTGCCCCTGGTTTTGATATGGAAGAGATTGCTGACTCACAAAATCTGGAAATCCATTTTGTTGATTCCAGCGGTGTGATTAGCTGGGACTTTTTACGTAGCACGCCTGATTACGCTTTTGTGGATTGGAACTTTGGTACATCAACGCAAGAAGACTATGACTGGTGCGTCAACACCATCCATGCCAGTGGCCATGACATGTATATCGCCGACTTTACCCATTTAGGCGTATATGCCTGCCGCATTTTTGTACCTGGCATGTCTGAAATCTACCCGGTTGAAGAACTGCAATGGGAAAACAACACTGTCGGCAACCTGGTACGCCCTTTTGCATTGCGCTTACAGGAGTTAAGCCAAGCCGAATCTGCTGAGCTACTTGAAATATTACTAGACCTGGACTTAGCCGATGAACTGCCCGTAACAACTTTAATCGGTCTATGCGCCGACCCTAACACCACTTGGGTTGATCTACGCGTAGGTGAACTCAAAACGTTGGCCGCACTTGCCTGCAACAGCACAGACGACATCTTGGACGGCTGCGCCTGGATTGCGCAATTTAACGAACTCCCACCAGCGCGCGCAAAGATTTATCGCTGCATTGCCAACTTAGTGCAAATTAAAGAAGAACTTGAGAACGGCGACCCCGCTTTATTTGAAGCCAACCTGCAACTCATGTACGGCGCTGAAACGCTGCAACAAGCACAGCGCCTAATCAATCAAAAAGAGCAGTATTTCGGCCTAGGCAATTTAGGCGTAAATATGGAGGGCAGTCTTATGCATCAAAAGTTGTTAGCGGCTTATGGCAAGGTTTGGAAATAAATTAAGGATTTTATTGCATGATTCTTGATACGATCGCCAACGCTGATCGCTATTTAGCGTTACACCCACTGTTTGCACAAGTATTTGCCTACATGCGCAATACCGACTTGCAGGCACTCGCCTGTGGTCGGCATACGATTATAGGTGATGATGTATTTGCCATTGTAGAGCGCGTATCAGGGCGCACACGTGAATCAGCACAGCTTGAATGCCATAGCAAATATATCGACATTCAATTGATACTGGATGGCGTCGATGAAATGGGCTGGAAGCCCCTTGCCGACTGCCGCAACCCAGTCAGTGATTTCAATACTGTATCTGATATACAGTTCTTTCATGACGCCCCTGCTACCTGGGTTTCCACGCCCGCTAATACATTTTGCATCTTTTTTCCAGAAGATACTCATGCGCCACTGATTGCCAACCAGCCTATCCACAAAATCGTCTTTAAGATCGCCGTGCATGCGACCGATAGATAACGCAATCATCGAATGGAAGCAAGGGCAGCCGTTTGCCAGTGCGTTTCAGGATGTTTATTTTTCGAGTGATAACGGCTTGCTTGAAACAAGTTATGTGTTTTTACAAGGCAATAATTTAGCTACGCGTTGGCAGCAGCATAACATTCAAACGTTCACGATTACCGAAACTGGCTTTGGTACTGGATTAAACTTTTTATGCGCAGCCAAATTATGGCTTGAAACTGCGCCAAAGCAGGCGCTTTTAAATTTCATTAGTGTTGAAAAATATCCGCTGACGTTATCAGACATCACAACGGCTTTACAGCTATGGCCTGAATTAACTACGTTAAGCGCCCCATTGCTGGCGCAATATGCAACACTGATCGATGCAAGATCAATCAGTCTCTATGACAATAGAATTGAGCTAAACTTATTGATTGGCGATGCAACCGAGCAATTAACTCACCTCCAGCATCAAACCGACGCCTGGTTTTTAGATGGGTTTTCTCCCGCTAAAAACCCTGACATGTGGCAGCCAGCACTGTTTGAACAAATGGCAAGGCTCTCACACTTAAATACGACATTTGCCACCTTTAGCAGCGCAGGTATAGTGAGGCGAGGCTTAATGTCTGCAGGTTTTAAAGTCAACAAGCGCGCAGGCTTTGGCAAAAAACGTGAAATGATTAACGGTTATTTTGTCGGCAATCAAAATGACTCAACTAATAATATTGTTTTAGTTGGAAACAATGTCAGCTAAAACCGCTATTGTCATTGGTGGCGGCATTGCAGGCTGTAGCACCGCTTATGCACTTGCTCGGCGCGGCATTAAAGTAACGCTCATTGAACGTCACGCTAATATTGCCAGCGAAGCATCAGGCAATCCACTCGCCATGTTATACCCACGTTTAAGTGGTGATGTCACCAGCAGTCAATTTGCGCTCGCCGGCTATTTGCACAGCTTAGCTTTATTCAAGTCACTGAGTTTATCATCATCAGACTTTGATATTTGCGGCATGCTACAACTCGGTTTTAACCAAAGAGAATTAGTGCGCATTCAAAAAGTGGCGGCACAAAATCACCCGAGTAGTGTTCTGAAGTTAGTCACGAAAGCTGAAGCTAGCATACTTGCCGGCATTGATATTGAATATGATGCCCTTTACTTTCCTGACGCAGGATGGGCTAAACCGCAACAGCTTTGCCAGCGTTTAACTGAGCACAAAAACATTTCAGTGTTTACTTCAAACAACGTGGAGAGATTATTAAAAAACGGTCAAATATTTGAAGTGTATGACCATAAAAACATCATAGCAAAGGCAGACATTGTGGTGATTGCCAATGCCAACGATGCACAACAGCTGTATCCTAACTTAGTGCTAAATACGCAAGCAGTGCGCGGGCAGGTCAGCATACTCAAAGCCATAGAAACAAGCCGTCAATTAAAAACAATTGTATGTAGCGACGGCTATTTAAGCCCAGCGGCACTTCAACAGAACACGAAACATTATCACTGCTTAGGCGCCACGTTCTCGAGCACGGCTGCAACAACGAATAAACAAAATGACTTGCAAATTGACGACAAAGATCATCTCACCAATTTAGACAAATTAAACAACATCTCACCATTTTTTCACGATCAGTTACAAGCCAACATCGTGGATGGACGGGTATCGCTACGTTGCACCACAACAGATTACTGGCCTTTGGTGGGTCAATTATTAGATGCAGTCACATTGAAAGCCAAACCGCCACGCCCTGGCATAGATGCGAATTCACTGCCATGGGTGGCAGGGCTCTACATGAACGTCGCACACGGCAGCAAAGGGTTTACC
This sequence comes from Methylotenera sp., assembly GCA_041675545.1. Lineage (GTDB taxonomy): Bacteria > Pseudomonadota > Gammaproteobacteria > Burkholderiales > Methylophilaceae > Methylotenera. The sequence continues at coordinate 97,897 of JBAYTS010000002.1, read as the reverse complement.
AGCGCGCCATTGTGCGCCGAACTACTGGCTGGCTTGATATGCAATGAAAAATTACCGATTTCAAATGAAATAGCAGGCTTACTCAACCCGAATCGATTTTTACTACGAGAGATGGGGCTAAAACGATTGGCAAAAATGACGGTTACTTTAAGTTAAATCTTACGCAACCTCAAAAACTATACTTTGTCAGTTAGCGGTGTTTGTTGTTGCTCAATATACTGCCGAATAATAGCAAGTTGCAAAGTAGCCGGGCGGCCAAAGTATCAACAAATTTCAAAAGATTTTAGAATCATTCAGTGAATGACTACGCCCCAAGGTAAATTTCCGACAGGAATGTCGGTAATACGCTTGTTTTCAGCAGTATCAATCACAGAAACGCTATTGCTACGGCCGTTGGCCACATAGAGTTTTTTGCCGTCTGGTGTTAGCGCCATGTTCCATGGGCGTTGACCTACAGCGACGGTAGCAATCACGGTATTGGTCGCAGTGTCAATGACACTCACATTACCATCACCGCCATTACTAATATAAACACGGCTACCATCATGCGAAACTTTCACCCCATTAGAGCGCAATCCAACTGGGATGCGATGCAGAATACCCCAATCACCGACTGAAACCACTTCAACTAAATTAGCCGCTTCATTTGCAATATAGGCAAATTTACCGTCTGGCGTAAACCCAATGCCACGCGGATGCTTAGTTGCTTTAATCAAATGGACAGATTTATGCGTTGCAACGTCAAACACGTCCACATCTCCACTTTCTTCATTGCTCGCTAACAACCATTGTCCATCAATAGAAAATTCACAATGTTCTGGGTTTCTACCTTGTGTTTTGCTAGTGTGAGTCACTTTGAACTTTTTTAAATCAACAAACGAAACCGCATTCTCTTCCTCTAAGCAAGCCGCAAGTGTTGTTCCGTTTGGCGAAACGGTGATCCCTTCAGGCTCATCACCAACTACAATCAGCCTACTTTGCTTACCTTTCTCTAAATCCAACACTGCAACTGCATTTTTATCACGCACCACTACATACAGTTTTTTGCCGCTGGGATCCATTGCTACTGCTTGGATTTTTTTACCGAATGCGCCTTTTTTCGGTAAGGTATTCACCACTTTATCTGTATCAGTATCGATCACAGAAACTGTACCATCCTTCTCGTTAGGCACGTACGCGTATGGTGCAGCCAAAACTTGGCTACTAACAGATAAGGTGGTGGCGAGTAATATTACCGACGATATAACTTTCACAGGATTGTTTTTGATTAATTTCATAGTCAATGCACCTTAAATTTAAGATAAGGCCCCAATTAGAAATTGTCTGATTAAGCAATTTTTAGTAATTTTAATGAGGGCTAAATTTGAAAAAAAGCCAGAAGCCACGAAGGCGTCTGGCTTAAACACTTTGGAGAGTGATTAAATATATCTTAATCACATGCCGAGGCATAAGATACTTAAGAAATCCTGAAATAGTATGGGATAAATTCCCGAAATTAAAGACGCCCGCAAATTCAGTACATTCTAGCTTCCTGCTTCTAACGCTTTGATCAAACCAACAGCTGCCGCATCGTAAAGATCGTTAATGGCCTTATTCGCTGCCGGATTATCAGCGCCTGCAGGCGCTTCCATGGTATTGGCTTTATTGTAAAAACGCGCGGTTAAAGTGACTGTAGATTGACCAGCAATCGGGCCAGATTTTACCTGTAAAACAGTACGGTAGTTACTAACAGCAATGGTGCTATCTTTGCCATCAACCATTTTGTAATCCATTTTCATCTCGGCATCATTCACCTCACGCAGCTTTTCTAAAAAGGTCGTACCGTTTTTAAGCGTGACTAGACAATGTGGCAATATTTTATCTGAATCAGCATCTTTTCTGTCTTCGAGCTTAGCATCGGTAACATCTGGGTGCCATTTCCCAATTGCGCAGAAATCTTTGACCAAGGCCCAGACTTTTGCAGGTTCTGCTTTAACCACGAACTCTTTTACTACCTTTTGACCGCTAGGGCCATGTGCATAAGCCGTAAATGGCAAAACACTAGCTAAAGCCAATATGGCTAAAATTTTTCTCATGAGTATGTTCCGTTTACTGGTAAATATAAAAATTACTGCGCTTCGATAACTTTTTTAAGGTTAGGTAAACCTGAGTCAAACACACCTTCTACTGCCTTAATAGCCGTTGCGTTGTCTTGACCTGCAGGCGGGTGCACATCATTCGCTTTATTATAAAAACGACCAGTCCATGTCACAGTTGATTCATCTGCGGCAGGGCCAGCCTTAACTGTCATTATCGCCCGATAACCACTAACAGGCAGAACACCTTCAACAATACGATATTCGAGCTTCATGTCTGCATCGGTAATGCCTATCAATTTCTCGAGTATCGTACCGCCATCTTTTAAAGTTAATAAGCGGTGTTGCACCTCTGCACCAGTATCATCTTTACGCATTTCAAGTTTGGTGTCAGCCACCACCGGGTGCCACTTATGCAAACCACCAAAATCTTTCACTACGGCCCACACCTTGGCAGGCTCGGCCTTAATGACCACCTCACGAATTACTTTTTGTTGACTAGGGGCGTTTGCGGCACTTACCGATAATGACAAAAACAAGGCTGCGGGGAAAAAAATAGACCACCATTTCATACTGTAAAACTCCTTAAAATTGTAAAGTTAACTTAACTTCCTGAAAAAAACTTAATCGTTTGCTTCAACAACTCTTTTTAAATTGAGTAAACCTACGTCGTACCAGCGCGCTACTGACGCAATCGCTGTGGCGTTATCTTGCCCTGCTGGCGCTTGCATGGCGTTGGCTTTGTTATTAAAGCGCCCGACCCAAATCACAATGGTTTCACTTTCAGAGTGCCCAGGCTTAACTGTCAGCGCATCTGAATAATTACTCACAGCAATATCACTCTGCATCATCACTACACCTAACTTCATTTCACCAACTGGTGTTTCGCGTTGCTTTTCAATAATTGTGCCGCCGTCCTTAAGCCTGAGTGTGCGATAGCTAGTTTCTTTGCCCTCTGCATCTGACTTACGCTCCAATACGGTGTCAACCACATTGGGATGCCATTTGTGCATAGCACCAAAATCGCTCACGATCGCCCAAACCTGTTCAGGGCCAGCTTTAATCACAATTTCTTTAGTTACCTTTTGCGGACTAGGGCCACAAGCCAGTGCATTTGGTGTAGTGATGGCAGCCAATAATATAACTGCCGTCAATGAAATGAGCTTTGTAAGCATGAGAGTGTTACTTCTTGCTTGGTGTTTTCTCGGTGAGTACATAAGCAATATAGTCGCCTTTTTCTTTTGGCGTGCAATCGCTTCCAACCACCTCATTACAGTGCTTGGTAAATTTCTTTTCCACATTTGCAATTGAACTGAAACGCTTAGCATTTACCGCTGGCGAAAGTGGCTTAATGGACTTACCTGTCACGATGTGCTTGCCGATATCTGCAGGGTTGGTGGTATGGCAAGATGCACAAGCGATGGCTTTTCCTTGATTTTTGGTATCGCCCTTAAACTGTATCACCTCACGATTAAAAAAAGTCTTACCATCTTCCGCCGAGAGTCCTGTGTAGTTTGAGTCAGCCGCTTTAGCCGCCGCGGCGTATTTGTCGGCAATTTTTTGTGCGATGACAGCATCAGCCACGGCACCAGTAGAAGTTGCACCTAATGCAACCAGTAATATATAGCGAAAAAATTTCATTTAAAACTCCTTAAGTTACATTGATAAAATTGTGTTACTAATGAGGATTACCAATAAATTCCCCGAATGCGCGACTTTTTGAACCAGTAGCGACACTATTAATTTTTTGATTGGTTTTAGCATCAATGACGTCCATAGCGTCATCCATCCAACTGGCTACATAGATGCGATTATTTTTGGCGTTATAGCTAATGCCTTCTGGAAAACCACTCACAGGGATCGTTGCAATGACTTTTTGCAATTTAGTATCAATGACCGAAACACTATCTGCGCCTGTATTCGTCACATAAGCACGCGATCCATCTGGATTAGTGGTGACACAATAAGGATGCTCGCCTACTTTAATCGTAGCGATGACGATGTCACGACGCGTATCAATGACTGAAACTGAGTTACCTTCCACATTCACCACGTATAAATTCCTGCCGTCACCTCCCAAGGCCATGCCAAAAGGATGCTTGCCGACAGCGATTTTATTCACTACTTTTAAGTTACGCACATCAATCACGCCCACTTCATCACTATCGCGATTGGCTACGTACAAACTGGCGCCTTCACGGCTAACCACCATACCTGCTGGCGCCTTACCCATCGCCACTTCTTGATAGGTTTTTCCTGCGTCAACATCTAGCAACTTATCTGTATCAAACACAAAAATGCGATCATGAAACCAATCAGCTACAAATAACTGCGAAGCCGTTTTACTTAAGGTTAAGCCTACAGGCGCAATTTCCAACTTAACTTCACCAATCGCCTGATTCGTCATCATGTCGATAATTGAAACTGAACGGCTTTCAACATTAGACACGTACAAATGATTTTGGCTATGATCAATAGCGATGCCGACGGGAGCCTTACCTGTAGGAATAGTAGCCACAACTTGATCAAGCCGCAGATCAACCACCGAAACGGTATCTGCCCCCTGATTAGTTATGTAAGCAAATGGCTCAGCCACTACATTAGAACTTAGCAGTATTAAAATAGCTATTACCGTAAATTTAAGCACTTTATTCCACTCAGTCACTTTAACAACACCTTGATGCTCCACAACCCACACCAAGGTATTAACACTTATGAACGACCAGCGATTTACCACTTAATGTTTTTAGCATCGCCACGGAAGTTACCACGAATAAAGTAGATAATCCGCCACATATCATCTTCTGTTTTAACCAGTTTGCCATGTGCAGGCATTGGACCTACTACATTTTCACGCCCTTTACGGGTATAGCCTTGCTTCATTAACTCATCGCTACCAAGTGCTATTAAACGGAACAATGTATCGTCATCAGCACCGTACACCCACGTTTCGTTTGAAAGTGGCGGACACATACCACCACCACCATTGCCGCCATGGCAACCATTACAGCTTACGCCCATGTATTTTTTCTTGCCTGCCTCAACTAAATCTGGATTCATCGTTGTATATGAGTACGGATTTTTTAAGGCACCCTTGGCCGCGTCGGTAGCCACGTCATGTGGTGATTTATCTGAAGCTAAAGGCTTAATTTCTGGCGCTGTAGATTTTTTCTTTTGTACAGGTAGTGCAAAGCCATCCGCGCCTACCGTTGCTGCAGGCTCTGACACTGGCGTCGCCTCGGCGGCAGCCACAACTATTGGCGCTGGTGCAGTAACCGCAGTGACATTAGCACTTTCAGCGAATTTATTGGTGCCGGCTACGCAAGCAGAGATAAAAGCAATACTCAATACGGCAACAAAGCCGGCATGTCGAAATTTCATTTTCAAACCTTTCATTAAATACACCAAACATATATCTATAAATTAACAACGACTAACACGTCATTTAACGACGGCTAGGTGTTTTAGCATGAAGGACTAAGTCCCAATTAAACATGGGATTTAGTCCTTATAATATTTTTTAGACGGTTGGTTGCTACGACAACCCACACATCATTCCGCTCTATTTTGTTGATTGCAACTGTATGAGTGCTTTTTGGGCGTCATTTTCTTTAGCGATAACTAAAGCGGTTTTACCTTCGTCATCTTTCATTTCCATGTTTGCACCTGCTTTTAACAGCAAGCTCACAATCATGTCTTGATCTTTATGCGCAGCAATCATCAGAGGCGTTACACCACCTGCATTTTTCGCATTGGGATTGGCTTTATATTGCAATAAAGTTTGCGCCAAGGTTTGGTTACCTTTGGTTACGGCCAGCATTAAGGCGTTATATTTACCGGCACCCATCGCAAAGTCTGGGTTAGCATTGTTATCTAGCATCGCCACGGCAGCATTGGCTTTGTTATCACTCACAGCCATTGCCAGCGCAGTTGCACCGTCTTTATTGGTAAGATTAAAATCCGCCTTGTGTTTGCCCAATAAGCGGAAAATTTTAGGCTCATTTGAACGCACTGCGTACATGGCAGCCGTCCAGCCGTCATTATCTTGTGCATTAGGGTTAGCTTTATATTCAAGCAAGCCATTAAGCACGCTTAAATCGCCGCTTTTTGCCGCCACCATTAACGGTGTTTGTCCTTCTGTATCTTTGGCATTGACTTTGGCCCCGCGTTTAAGCAAATACTCAATGCGTGTGTTGTCGCGTGCAATAGTGGCGTTGTGTAATTCCCGCTCTAAGGTTGAGCCTTGCTTGAGCGCATCATCTACCATGGCTGGCAATGTAGCGACATCTGACTGCAATGGAACGTAGGCTTTTCTAACAAGTGACTGATATGCGCCATGTGAAGGTAAATCGCCAGAAACCACACAATCTGCACACTTCACCAACGGCACACCATATTCATCTAATACTTTTTTGATTTTGTCTTTTTCTTTAAGCATCACCGCTTCAATAGCCGCTTTCAGGTCTTTGGCGTTTTTTCTCATCCCAATCGCTAATGAAAATTCCATGGGCGTTCTATCATCCATCATATTCACTGGCACGATTTCAATCGGTGCATTTTTCATGGTTTTGTACCATCCAGCCATCGGTCCCCAAATGGCAGCCACATCAAGCTTGCCATCTATCATCAACTGCACATCCATGTGCGGTTGACGCTCAGGTCTAAGGTCAGCATCATGTGCAATGGTACGTACCACGGTGTTATTGCGGTTAATGCCATGTTCTTGCAATACGGTACGAATAGCCGAATGCTGAAATACGCCAACTTTGTAATCATTCAACAACTTAGGATCGTCTAGCGATTTAATGATGACCCCTTTATCGTTTCTGTGTGCCAATACAAAAGTACTGCGATAAACTGGAATGGTAGTCATCATGCGATCATCATCGGAAGTCATATCCATCAGAATGTCGCATTCGTTGTTATCAAAGGTTTGTCGCGTTAAGCCACGCTCTAAATACGGTCGGTAAAAATAGCTGGTGTGTGTTCCCATGCCTTCGGCAATAATCGTGGCAATTTTGTTTGAAAAACCATCACCCTTATCAGATGTAATTGGCATATTGCCAGGGTCAGCACAGATACGCAGCGAGCCCATTTTTTTTATTGAACTTGGTGTTACATCATCCGCCATGACCGGCAAGGCTAATGCCGCAAGAGAAATGGCTAGTAAAGAGAGCTTGAAAACTGATTTATTGGACATCTAACACCCCATTTTATATAAACATTATTGACTGAAAATTGATTATTTATTGAATAATTAGCAGAAGTTATTGAATTTTAATATCACTTTAAGAGCATTTAACTTTTTAAAAGTTCAGTTAAATTTAAAGGTTTTATGTAGGAGCAACGCTTAGTGACGAAACGTTGCTCCTACATAAAAACCTTACGCATAGAAAAAGCAGGTAGCGCATAAACGCTACCTGCTTAATTTTTTATTACATTTCTATAACTAACAAATTAGTCTAAACGGAATGTAAACAATGTACCGCCCTGAGGAACCTTATCTAAGCCAGTTGCTTTGGCCATTGCAGTAGCACCGATTGCGCCGTACTTATCTTCCATATCAAGACCTGCTGTTACAGGCAAACCAATCCAGCCGCCAATACCTGTCCATACTGACACGTATTGTTTGCCTTTGATTTTGTAAGTGATTGGGTTACCAATGATGCCTGAAGCTAATTTACGGCTCCACACCACCTTGCCTGAATTACGATCAACTGCGCGGAAATCACCACCCAATGAACCGTAGAATGCCAAGCCACCATCCGTGACTAACACACCACTCCAGTTTGGATATGGATCAGACACTTCCCAGATAGTTTTACCAGTGACTACGTCAAATTTCTTCAACTTACCAGTAACACCTGGTTTTTCAGGGTACATGTACACGTTTGCAAACACGTAAACAGTACCTTGTTGTGTGTGTGTACGTTCTTGTGGCTCATCTTCCATACACCAGTTATTAGTTGGTACGTAGAATAAGTTTGGCTCTTTAGGATCAACCGCCGCTGGTTGCTGATCTTTACCACCCATTGCAGATGGACAAGCTTGCGTGTTTACATCACGTGCAAACGGTGAATGCTCTTTCACTTTCACGGGACGGCCAGTTTTCAGATCAACTTTTTCAGCCCAATTTACAGTCACAAATTTGTTAGCACGTAACAAAGTACCATCTTTACGATTTAATACATAAGCAAAACCGTTACGGTCAAAATTCACAAGCGCATCGTATGATTTACCGTCAACTTTTAAGTTATCAACCAAGATGTTTTCGTTCACACCATCATAATCCCATTGGTCAAATGGTGTTTTTTGGTATGCCCAAACCATTTCGCCCGTGTCGATTTTACGCGCCATAATAGTCATAGACCATTTGTTATCGTATTTACCAACATTAGTTTTTGGATCAACGGTGTTACATTTTTCGTGAGTCAAGTTTGCACCAGTTTCACCGCAACGATAAGCTGGAGACCAGTGACCTGGGTTACCTGTACCTGCGTACATAATGCGTAATTTAGGGTCATAAGTGAACCATGCCCATGGTGCGCCACCGCCAATTTTCCACTCATCACCTGGGTAAGTTAAACCAGTGTTTTGACCATATAAACCATAGTGCGGGTTAGCTTTGTTAGTATCTGGTGTCATGCAAAGGTCTTTATCTGAGCCTGTGCTATGGCACTTCCACACTTCTTTACCTGTTTTTAAATCATAAGCCACGGTACGTCCACGTGCGGCGAATTCATCACCACCGAAACCAGCCAACACCAAGCCTTCGGCAACCATTGCTGGGCCTGAGTGTGTTTCACCTTTTTCTGGATAAGCATGTTTAGTCACCCAAATTTCTTTACCCGTTGTTGCATCCAAAGCAATCAAGAAACCATCCAAGGTGTGAAAAACCACCTTACCATCAGCATAGTTCAAACCACGGTTGATGGTGTCGCAACATGCGCGCGGCACAGCAGATTCATCACGATCGGATTTTTTTGTGTAGTTCCAGATTTGTTTTGGCTGGTCAGGATTAGACAAATCTAACGCCTGAACAATGTTAGGCCAACCTGAAACCATGTACATCATTGGTTTACCGTTGTGCTCAACCACTACCGGTTGACCTTCATGACCACGCAATGTGCCTGAAGATTGTGACCAGATCATTTGTAAGTTTTTAATGTTTTTTGTATTGATGTCTTTTAATTGACTGTGACGATGCATTGCCAAGTTTTGGCCTGGTGCTGCCCACATATTGTGGTCTTTACTGCGCTTGATAATTTCTTCGTTTGCTGACGCCTGACCGACTATGCCTACCAAGGCAACGGCACTCAAGGCAGTAAACATGGCTTTTAGTGTCCAAGTTTTCTTCATACTTCCTCCGTGATTAAAATTCAACCCCTAATAAAATTGCTGCAATATGTTACAAATTATTACAATCGCAACATGGGTTGAACTATATGCCCGCTTTAATTTTGGCGATTGAGAATTAGTCCTTCAATAGATTGGGATATTTTCCTGCTTACTACGGGAGTGCCAGGCTGGGAGGTAAAACGATATTATTGATGCGGACCGATAATATTCCCGATAACTTTACAGTCAGTTCCCATCAATAAGTGAGCATAAAAGTAGTAGTACCTAGTGGCTAGCAAAACTGCAGCGCTTGTGCAGCGCGCTTAATATAGAGATATTCCTGCGTATTTGCTGATGACTTCACGTTAGGTTGCATCAGAGCGATTGTTCCGGGAATTATTCCTATGTTAAACCGTGAATATCCCCATTGTGCATAAATGTATATGGCGACAAGCTCGTACAATTACCTTTATCACAATGTCGCAATGCCTACTCAAACTAGCCATCCCCATCAAACCAAACATACAAACACTCAAAACCTCTATTGGCGTGGCATTGCGCTTGATTTAGCCTGCGTTCCCGCTGCTTTTGTTTGTACCTACGCCTTGTCGAGCTACTTTAATTTTTCTGAGCATTACTATATTTGGGCAAGGCAGTATGAGAACAACTTAGATATAGATGAATTGCTACCCGCGTTGTTGGCAAGCTTGCTTGCATTATTGTGGTTTGCAAAACGGCTTATTGATGCTTCTAAACTGCTGATTCAAAAAAACCACACACTATTACAACGCATACTAGAAGTACAAGAAGACGAGCGCAAACGCATTGCGCGCGATTTACATGATGATTTAGGACAGTATCTCAGCGCGATTAAAGCGCAAGCGGCCAGTTTACTGGTCGATACCAATAGCTCTGCAGAGGCACAGCTTACCGCCAAAAGCATTACCTCCAGCGCAAACCATGCCTATCACGCCACCCACAACTTAATATGCGCACTACGCCCAGTGGCTTTAGACGACCTTGGATTATCTGCCGCATTAGAGAACTTTATTGATACATGGCGACAGATAAACGCGGCGACGATACAAACTGAGACCAGTAGCCAAGTAAACTATCAGTTACAAATTCACGGTGATATTGATAACTACAACGAAACGACCAATATTGCCATCTTTAGAATCATACAAGAAGCACTCACTAACATTGCCAAGCATGCGCAAGCACACGCGGTGCTAATTAACATTGAAAGCAATGCACAGTATTTGACTATTACAATTACTGACGATGGCGTTGGCTTTGAGACTTCTCAACAAACTGGCTATGGCTTACTTGGCATGGCAGAACGCGTTGAAGCGCTTGCTGGCAGCATGAAAATAAGTAGTCAAGCCGACGCAACACTCGCAAATACCGGCACCAAAATTAACATTCAAATAAAGGTTTAAACCTCATGAAAACAACCGTTAATGTTTATTTGGTTGATGATCACGCTGTGGTGCGTGAAGGCTACAAACACCTGCTTGAAAAAGCCAACATTAAGGTGATTGCAGAAGCCGCGACTGGCGAAGAGGCCTATAAAAATTATGATGCTATCAAGCCAGATGTGGTGATTATGGATCTATCCATGCCTGGCATGGGCGGCATGGAAACCATTAAAAAATTAGTGGCTAAAGACAGGCATGCCAAAATACTCGTGTTTAGCATGCATGATGAAGTGGTTTACTGCACGCGCGTCATGCAAGCTGGTGCAAGTGGCTACGTCACCAAGTCCAGCGCGCCCAACGTATTGGTGGACGCCGTGTTTGCCATTGCCGCAAACAAAAAGTATATCTGCCACGACCTTGCCCACAAAATAGCCACACAACGCCTAAAACCAGACTCCGCTTTAGATCACTTAACACCTCGGGAATTTGAAGTGTTTAGACTGCTCGCTAAAGGACTTTCATTGGACGAAGTAGCCAATACCCTTCACCTTAATTACAAAACTATCGCCAACCACCAAACGCATCTTTTACAAAAATTGAATGTAGAAAATCGTTCTCAGTTAGTATTGGCCGCAATTAAACTTAATATTCTGGAAGTTTAAAGCCGAGGTTATCCATTAGCTCATCATTCCAATGAAAGCAATTAACGCAACTATATGATTTACATTAGTTTTATGATGGTTTTTTAGTTAAATGTGGGCGCTTATAGATAGCGCTACTTAACGTCATGCTGAGCACCGCGAAGCATCTAGAGGTTTTTGAAGTGATGCTACTGGATGCTTCGCGGTGCTCAGCATGACAGAGTTTAAGTTTTTAGAGTCTAATGAAAAATCTGGATTTAAGTAAACAATTGAGCCTATTTACCGGGGCAGAAAAAAGCGAGCCTAACCTTTGTAAAGATTAGGCTCGCCGCAGAAATATAGCCTATTTAAGACTAGGCTTCTGGCATACAGAAACTGCTAGAAGTCGTAACGAATACCACCAACCAACTGACGGCTACGGCCTACAAACATACCATCTACACGGCTCGCTAAATACTCCCGATCAGTCAAGTTATGACCGCTTAAGAAGTAAGTCGCTTTTGAATCTACAGGTTTGAAGTTTACCGATGCATTAAACAAGCTGTAGCCTGGAATGTTGCCAGTTAGGCCGGTTAATGTTGCCGCGTCGCCTGTCAGGGTGTTGGTCCATGCGTCTGGCTCTTGGCTACTGACGTAATCTACGCCAACTCTGGCATCAATCCCAATATGGTGTTGATAGCCAATACTCAATGAAGCTAATTGTCTTGGTGCATAAGGTAATCGCGCGCCACTTACAACACCTTCATCAAGTGCGTCTTTTTTAAACTTGGCGGTGAATAAGTTAGTGTATGAAGCCAATGCGTAAATGTTGTGTGATGTGTTATAAATGGTGCCAAAATCAACACGACCAGCAAACTCTAAACCAGACATCGCAGACTCACCTGCATTTTCAAAAGTACCACTACCTGCATTCACGACCACATCATCAAACTTGGTGTGAAATAAGGTGGATTCAAAGCTGATACCTTTGAAGTAGCTTGAACGTATGCCTAGCTCCCAATTAGTGCTTTTTTCTGGGCTAGTTTTATCAATGCCAAGACTATTCAGTTTAACGGGGTCTAAGTCACGGTCAGGGCGCGGCGGTGCAAAGCCTTTATGCACGCCTGCAAACACGGTGGTGTTGTCGATGCCGTTCCAAGCCACGCCAAAACCGGGTAACAACTCAGTTTGGTTGTTAGTCACTTTTTTGTTCACTGCCACGCCACCAGCACGGCGTACATCCGTTTTAATTTTCATATCTTCAAAACGCAAACCTGGTGTAATTGACCAATCGCCCACATGAAATGTATTTTGTGCGTAATAGGATTTAGCTTCTACATCAATTTGAACATCTTCTCGCTTGGTAGAGTTCGCTTTTGCAAAAGATAGACTTTGGAAAGCTGCAGTATCACCACGATATTGGCCACGGCTAATATCTTCTTCATGATAACGGAAGCCAATCACTGCATCATTTTCTATGCCAAATAGATTGTGGCTAAAGTCCAATCGTGGCTCAATACCCCAATAAGTGTAACTTCTTGGGCGGTGACGGCCACCACAGTTAGCAGCATCAGCCTCTGTGAATGGCGCTGCTGTTGCACACCTTTCAAGTTCAGTTACACCCGTACCAACACTACTCGGAATGTCACCATCCCAGCCACCTGGCGCATCCGTTTGGCGGAATGATGTACGGAATGCATCCACATAATAAGCCTGTGTTGAAAGTTTGGTTTTTTCATCAAGCTGAAAGATATGTTGAAGCTGTGCTGATTTTCGCTCATGGTAAAAGAAGTCGTTTTTGCCAGAAGGTGCTTGAAATTTATCACGCGCATAATCTACTTCACCAATACCTGTTTCAGATACATGTGAATCCTCTTCGTAATAGCCTACTTTTGCGATTAAGGTTTGACGGTCAGTGAGGTTAAGTTGACCTTTAAGCGTGTATTCTTCAACATCAAAATCATGGTTATCACGGATACCATCGCCTTGGTTTTTAAGCGCATCAACCATAATGCCGCCACGTTCATTGCCGTAACCTACGTTGGCATGCAAGCCGTAAAAGTCGTTGTTACCAGCGGTGGCATCAATACTGCCAGCAAAACCATCTTTTGGTACCGGCTTGGTCACAAAGTTAATCATGCCGCCTACCGTTTGTGGGCCATACAGCACTTGGCCGGAGCCTTTAACTACTTCAATGCGCTGTACGCGTGATAATGGCGGTGCATAGTGTGCAGCAGGGTCACCATAAGGAGCGAGAAATAATGGCACGCCATCTTCCATGAGCAAAGTGCGTGCAGTACGGCGCGGATCCATGCCGCGAACACCAATGTTTAGGCCTAAACTTTGCGGGTCTTCATTGGCTACAATATGCACACCAGGCACGGTATTGAGAGCTTCTTTGATAGAAAATGGTCTTTTAACTTCAAGTTCTTTTTCATCAATGACGGCAAAAGAGCCCGGCACAGACTCTAACTTCTCTGGCAAAATTCCAGTAACAGTCACAGCATTCAACTCAATCGATTGTGGCTCTGCGGCATAAGCTAACTGTGCAAACACCAGTGGCAATAGTGACGCTATTACTCGTTTTTTGAACATCATGACGACCCTTACTTTTATAGTGATAAAGTAAAGATTATCAAGCTAATTTAAACTTAGACCCATGCCACAAGTTCACTTTTTACTACAGGAAAAACTCCCGTAGCTGCACGCTACTTGGCGAGCGTTTTTAAATTGGAAGTAAACCTGAATTTAGCCAAGTATTTGCTTGCAAAAAAGGTTCTAATGATTGGGAAAAACCAACCAATGGCAACCAGCACCACCGCAACCAAGCTAAATATCCAGCGAGCGTCGCGCTCAGCCAACGCTTGTTTTTGATAGTCACTATGTTTAAGTGCATTAACCGCATCAACAGGTGTATTAATGCGCACTAACTCAAAACCTGAGGCTTGTGAAAGCGCTTGCATAAAGACCTTATTAAATGAGGATACATGCTCAGTGACTTCATCTAGCATTCCCTCTGGCGCTTGCTCGCCTTTGGCCAAGGCGCGCACGGTGGGCAATAAATTAGGGTGATTGCCTTCCAGCACTGCATCTTCGCGCGTCCAGTAACCAATAATTTCATCTTTTTGGTTGAGCTTAGGTATTGGTTGCAAGGCATCTCCGCCCACACCTAATAACAGGCCTTTAATTTTGCCCCTTAATTTGGCTAGCTCCGTCACGATGGGCGCAGACCGTTGCGGCATTTCATCGCCATCAGTAATCAGCACTAAATTAAGCCGGCGCTTTTCTGCTTCAATAATAGAGGCCGTCAGCACGTTCGTCACCCATGAATCTCCTATCCAGCGCATGCGTCGATCCAGGCCTGAAATCACTTGCTCGATGGCAGGAAAATGTCGGCAAACTTCCAATGGCTCGAACAACACGACAGACTCATCACCAGCAAATAGCCCGACAGCAACACGTGAGCCACAAGGCAGACTAGCCATGCCTTCGCGCACCGCTAACTTGGCCAGCGTGAGACGGTCGGTTTGTGGTTTTGGGTAATTCACATCGCGTACATTCATGCTCTCACTAATATCAATGACAAAAAGCGTATCTTGCACCACGCTTTTTAATCGCATCTGCGGCTCAAACCAAACAGGCAACAAAGCCAACCCCGCCAATATGTAAAATATCGCACCGTTTTTAACGGCATGACGCAAATGCACGCAGAAATGACCCCACCAGTGTTTAAGGTTATGGCGCATGATAATAGCTCAATAAATGTAAACGGATTAAATACGTGATGAAACTGATAGTGCTGCTTACTACGTCAATGACTGACTTTCTGGATTTGTGAATAAATAAATACCCGTAAAAACACCCTATCATGGCAAGCCTCGACGCGTATTATCCTTCATTAGCGCTGTGCCATTTTGCTGATAAGGCTGCAAACCAATCGTACCATCTGGTGTGTTTTCATAGCCTTCACT
Source organism: Methylotenera sp. (assembly GCA_041675545.1). Lineage (GTDB taxonomy): Bacteria > Pseudomonadota > Gammaproteobacteria > Burkholderiales > Methylophilaceae > Methylotenera. The sequence continues at coordinate 82,472 of JBAYTS010000002.1, read as the reverse complement.
ACGTTTTTCTGGGCTAAGTCTATCAATCAGTTCTAAGTTATAGCGCGCGTCGTACATGTCTGGCTTAATTCGCAATGCGCCTTTATACGCCTCTCTTGCCAACAGCACACGTTCTACCGCGCGTCGATGCGAGCCACCTTTTTCTATATTTGACGAAGCAATAGCCGCCTCAAAGTGCACATTGCCTATCGCATACTTCGCTCGGGCGCGTAGCTCAGGGTCCTGCGTAACTTCTGCAATGTTGAAAGCTTTTGAAGCCTCTACCGGCTTGTTTTGACTAGCAAGCAAATATCCGATGCTGTAAGCGTGTAGATATTCACTATTGTTCAGCGGCTGTTTTAATAACGTTTTGTTGTCATACGCAGTGTTAAGTTGGTGCGCCTTCCACCATAAGCTAAATTGGTATCCAGAAGCTAACAATAGCAGTGACGCCAGCACCAACAAAGTGCGTGGTAGGTTGTCGAGTAATTGCTGACGTATTTTATGTCGTATTTTCATGCTTTTTTCCTGCTTATTTTCATTCTTCATCACTCGCCATTTCCGCGTAAGCGAGAATAACGGCTAAGATATTTACACCTACACAACTACGCTTTCCAAGCTTTAATCTCAATCTGCTTCAACCAAAACAAGGCACCCAGCAGCAACATGGCCATCAGGTAAAAATAAACAGCATAATCTTGACGAGGTAAACGGTATTCATAGCGGGTGGGTTTATTGGTTGCACGTTCTATTTCTGCCACGGCATGCTGCAGACCCTCCTCACTGTTTACTTCAAACGCTTGGTAGGGAATCTCAAGCGCTTCAAAAAGACGGTTCATGGCAACGTTTTGATCCATTTCTATTTTTTCCATTTCAGCATTGGTGACAATTTCGTTATCACCCGCAATCACGCTATTTAAAATGTTTTTCTCTACCCCTGCATGCACGTACACCCATATCAATTTTGCGCGATATTGCTTAAATAACTGTTTGAGGATGACTTTATCTTCACCCTCAATCACTGCGTCACCATCTGATACCAGCATGATTAAACGTGTCGCGGTAAATGGCCTGCCATTAAAATAATCCAACCCCATCGCCAATGCACGGTTTAGCGCGGTAAAGCCAGAGCTGTTAGTTTCCGCGCTTTGCAATGCCGCCTTGGCTAGCTCCCTATCTGCAGAAAGCGGTGCGACGCGTATAGGCGCCGCATTAAATGCTACAACGCCAAATGTATCAGCGGGACGTTGATCCATAAACTTGAGTAATACTTTACGCGAAGCCTCAATTTTGCTGATAGGTTTAGCATTGACACTTTGGTCATTGTTTTGTAAATTTTCAGACATACTGCCGCTACGATCTAATACGACGACAATCTCTGCACCCTCGCCGACTCGCGTCACCGTGCCACCTTCAGTAAATGGTGCGGCGGCGGCAATAATTAAGCAAATGAGGGTGAGCATTGCCAATGCACGCACGCCCCAACGCAAGTAATCAGATAAAAAATCCTTAGGCCAATCTTCTAGCCCCGGAAAGCTAAACTGCTTTACGCCATAAGAAATCAACGGTAATAAGGCTAAGGGTAGCAACCATAATAATTCTGGCTTAAAAAAATGTAGCGCGTTCATCACTTAAACTTCTACTGCACGATTTAAGGTTGCAGCGGGCTTTTTACGCGCATTCTTATTGGTTTGCCTGCGTGATAAACGCTCAGCCATCGCAACACGGTTAATCCAACGGAAAGTGTCTATAACAGAAATATTGCTGGCGCTTGCGTTAGCATTTTTCGCATAAAACATTTGCCATGACGCATTAAAAAACTGTGTAATCGCGGGTTTTTCTGCTACTAAATACGGGCTCGTTTCAAACAGATTGGCCAAAGTATTCGGGTATAAACTCTGCCCAGCCGCGCTAGCTAATCCTGCATGAATAGTGCGTAAGTTTTCTGCTGTAAATTCTTGCCCTATGTTTTTCTGGCGTAATTTTTGTTGCCTTAACTGGCGTGCCAATTGTGTTATTGGGCCAGGGTTACGCGGCAACCATGAAATTTTATCTTGTAACCAAAGCCACATCACACCGCACAGCAAACTTAAGCTCAAACAGATGATGGCGAACGTAAGCGGAATGCGTTCATTGAAACGTAAAGGCAGTGCGTGTGGGCGATGCGTATTCTCTGTAATTGTGGGCGGCTGCACGGGCGATAAATTAAAACGCTGCGCAGGAATGCTAATAATTAAAGGTTTGACTAGCAGTTCATTATTTGCAGCTTTTGCAATGTCGTCTTTCGCAACGTCGTCTTTTTCAAGCTTGCCTTTAGTGTTCTCTATAGGCGGAATTGTTTGCAGCTGTATCGCAGGGATTTTAAGTGTTTGTGCATGTTCTACGGTGCCAAATATTTGCCATGTAAAATCGATGCTGATTTTACGCCCGCCATCGGCGTTTTCAACTTCAGCCATCGCCACATTGCGTAAATCTAACCAATTATTCACAGGGCCTTTTAGCGGCACGCTATTTGGGTCAAACACCAAGCCTTTGGTTAAATTAAACTCTGCATGCATGGCAATCATATCGCCAAGCGTATAACCATTATCGCGCATGGTGATGTTGACTTTTGGACCTGTTACAGCAGGCGTTGCAACGTTGACCTCAGCGAATACCGTCTGCAAAAAAAGCGACAAACTCAGTAGCATTACAACTCTTATTTTCATTACGTGCTACGCTCCATAAAATATTTAGTCAAAAGTGCCGCACTAAATTCCCCCTTGACCACAAACGGTTTACCACCATACTTGCGGCAAGCCTCTTCAATATTGCTTATATGTTGTGCGCGCAGGTTTTCCATCTGTTTTTGCAAGCCAGCTCGCATCCACACAAATTGCCCAGCACCTGTTTCAACATCACGCAAAATAGCAATACCGCTTTTAGGGAGTTCGTCTATTTCTGCGGGGTCTTGCAACATCACAGGTACCACGTCGTGGTGGCTGAGTTTTTTTAATAACAATTTGAACTTGCCCGCTGACCAGCGAAAATCTGAGATGACAAATACCAAACAACGCTTTTGTGGTAAGTAAGGCACCGCCGAAAATAAACCATCCGCATGCTGACCTTGCGGTTTAATTTTTGCAAAATGATGATTGACCCACAACCACGCACCACGGTTAGCTTTGGGAGGCAACATACATTGTTTATTGATATTCTCACCCGCTGCAAACAAGCCAAAAGCATCGCCTGAACGATAAGCTGATAAAGCCAGTTGCGAAGCGATTTCTTGCGCAACATGCAGTCGATTTACTTTGCCGACATAGCCCATAGAAGCCGAGGTGTCTACCAACACAATCACCTTCAATGCAGCGTTTAGATTGAAGTCACGTACCCAAACGTTTTCAAATGGGTCACGCAAACTGGCGCGCAAATCCAATCGTCGCGGATCTGGATGGTCTCGTAACAGCACTACAGAACGGAGTTGATCTCCAATGCCTGCAACAATGCCACGACTAGCACCAGGTTGATGCCCTGATGGCCGCCAACGGACGTGATAATGAATTAAAGGTTGTTGTGCCATGGTTTTAAAGTTTGTATAGACGCGAATTTATTCGCAAGTATCATCATTGCAAGCGCAAATAAATTTACGCCGACAAATCCGCCGATGATTGTCATATTACGGCGTAGGCACACTATGCAATATCGCTTGCGTATAAGCCTTAGCCAACCAGCTACGTTGCAACTCATAAATCGGCGTAAAAAATACCCGATGCGCCACCACTTGATGAAACACCGCTGCCACATCTTGCGGTGCAAGTTCTAAACGCCCGTCTAACCAAGCAGATACCTTGGCGGCACGTACTAACATGCTCGTACCGCGTGGCCCCATCCCTGCAATCATCAATTCATCCATATCTACATCAGGCAGTTGAATACCGTAATCTTGCGGCCGATGCGTGGCTTTGCGTAAATGCTCTACAAAGTCTTGCACGGCCTCGCTTGCGGTCACAGAATTTTGTATTACTGGCGCAAAAGGTGTGAGTGCGTCAAATTCAACATTACCAGCGGTGATCTGCTCTATTAACTTATCTGTATCGTGAAAGCGCGAATTAAATGTTAACGCTTTATGCACAGCGCTATCATTAGCTGGATTAATTTCCAACTCCATTAAAAAGCGGTCACGTGCTGCGCCCGGCAACTCGAATGTTTCTTCTTTCTCCACCGCATTACGATCAGCAAATACCAGTAAATGTGGAAAGTAATACTCACGATTAAACGCAGTAATGCTGCGCTCTGCCATCACTCGCAATAACAAAGAATGCACTTGCGGGCGGGCGCGGTTAATCTCATTGAAAAAGAATACAGATAGATTCTCGCCTTGCGCCAAAATTGGTCCAGGATCCACACGCGGCTTTCCGTCTTGGTCAATATAAGTGTGATAAATCAAATCTTGCGGCATTAAATCAATCGTACCTTCAATCCGCTGATAACCACCGCCCAAACCACGCGCCGCTGCGCGTAACAACGTGGTTTTACCTACACCTACATTACCTTCAAGCAACACATGCCCACGTGCAAAAATCGCAATCACCAAAGATCTGATTGCAGGCGCTAAGCCAATGACGGTGCTATTTAATTCTTTTTCATAGGTTAAAGCGCGATTGCGCCAATCTTCTAGCGTGTTTCCAGACATAACAGCCCCTGTAATTTTTTAGCCGTATTTTTATTACGACGCTGAATTTATTAAGTGGCTCCATTACACGCCAAAGGCAGATTTTAATTTAGGGAGAAACTCCCGATTTACATTGGGATATTGGCTACGCATGGTAAGCCAGCTTGATGATTTTTGATGGTCCAACCGCTAGTTTAGTGAGATGATCAATGGTGTATTTTGATGCATCGACATTTCATACACATAATTTTGAGCTGTCTTACACCACTGATTAAAGTGCTATCTTTAACGGCTAAACCTCTGCTTTAACATCTCCCACCATGAAGTTTTTTTGTATAAACTTCCAGTAGGAGACTCTACTTTTTTACTTCTGGCTTATCCAATCCGCTCAACCCCGCTTTTACATAAGCGTTCACCGCTTTTAGCGCTGACTCATCATCTAAACCTTTTGGCGGTTCATTGGTGGTATCAGCGCGATAGTAGCGCGCTAACCAAGAGACTTGTGTTCCTGCACCATCGGCTTTAACTTTGATGCGGCCGGTGAGTGAGCTGACGGGTAATGCTTTAATGTCAATCTCGCCACCGATGCGGTAGGAGATCGTCATTTCTGCAGGCAGAATTTCATCGACCTCTTCAGAAATTTTGCTACCATTTTTTAAGGTTAATGTGCGTTTTAGCGGTGTATCTGACTGACAGTCTGCAACGTCTGGATGCCAGTTTTTAATAGCGCATGGCTCGCTTAATAACTTCCAAACTACATCTGGCGTGGCCTTCACTGTGGCTGTTTGATCGGTTTTCTGTGGTGTTGGCCCGTGCGCAAAAACTGGTGTTGCAATAACAGAGAATAATAGTGCGTAAACTAATTTCATACTTTTTTCCTATTCCTAATGTGATGTTGAATAAACCGCGTATAAAAACTGTGTAGCAAGCTAGCTGGTACAAAAAATAGCAATATCAAAAACATGGCTGGAAGCGCGAACCATGCACGCAAATCAGTTTCACTTATGCGCCATGCGGCCATTTTTTTGCTGGTAAGCGCATCGGCTATCGCACTAGTATTGTTTAAGCGTAAGTAATTGAGGCCAGTCACTTTGGCTAATTCTTTTAAATTATTTTCATCTAATGCTGAAAGATGCGCATTTGTTGACTCCGCCGGATTACTCCCATGTGGTGCATTGCGCCCATGTTGATTTTCCATATCTAGCGCAGAAAGTGTTTTTCTATTGACACCAAATGTCGCGTAACGCATGACTTCCTCCAGCTCCCAGTACGCGGTGATGTTGTTGTCTTCATCCAGTTTGGGAATGCGCGCCGGGGTGTCGCCACCCACGCCAAAGACGTTGCCCTTGACTACACCTGCTTTACCTTCAAATTTTGGCGCATAGTCAGGATTAATTGGCGGCGCCTGGTGGCCGTCACTCACAAAAGCCAAGTGCATATCTTTATCAAGTTTAGTGGTTTGTCCTATTGCACTAAATAATCCATTGATAATAAATGAGTCCGCCGCCCAAGCCATGCGCCAATCCATCTGTGCGATTGTTTCATCCAGTGCACCAAAATGAGCACAAACCTCCATTGGGTGCGTAACGGTGGTGGCATCTCGCTCCGTAAATAAGCCTAATGCCACGCGCGATCCGCAAGGCATTGCACGTAAGGATTCCCTAATCGCGCGTTTAGAATATTTCAAGCGGCTCATCGCTTTTTCATTTTCGGCCATATCTCGCACATTCATACTTTGTGTAATATCCAGCACGATATACCAATTAAAAACGCGCTTTGGCAGGTTGGCTTGTGGTTTTAGTATGCAAATAGCGAGCAACAATAGCGCTAATAACAATGTGCGATCACGCCAATCAAGATCCTTAAAATTTAATTTACTACGCCTGATCATGAACAACCTTACGGCATACCGCGTGGAAAACCAGGAATGGCTGGCCATCCATCTTGCGGAACACTTTGATCTTGCAGGTCTTCATCTTCAGCTTTACTACTGTGACTTTTGCTCTCGATAGTCGGCACTAAGCGCAAAGCCAGCTCATAGTTGTATTTGGCATCCATCCAATCAGGCGCCAGACGTAAAGCTTCTCGATAACTTTCTTTGGCAATGGATAGTAACGGCAGGACTTTATCCCATGCCTCTAATCCCGATGCATCTAATAACAAATATGCCTCGTGTAAGTAGAGATTTGCCATATTGTAATGTGCTAACTTGCGAATGTTCTTATCATGGCTAGAGATGGCCTGCGCATAAAGCTTTGTGGCTTTTTCGGTATTTTTGCGTTTAGTCCAATAGACTGCATCAGCAAAAATTGCATCAGGGCTGGCATCATTTTGCAATGTTTTATGTTTAAGATGCTGATGATAGATATTTGCCTTGTAAAGCGCATACCCACTCCAGGCCAGCGCAAGCAGAGATAGCAACAACATTAGCAACATCCATGGGAAAGCATTCAGCAAGCCTGCTTTTATTAACGTAGCTTTTAGGCGGTTCGCCATTGTTTGACCTCCGTTAAGTGAAAAGCAAATAAGCCACAAGTACATAGCAATGCCAGCCAATAAAAAATCACTGACAAATCGTGCCGTGGCGCTGCTTCTTGGTAGCGTACAGGTTGATTTTTTAGCCGTGCGATGTCGGCCATCGCCTGCTCTACTGCCATTGGATTTTCTGCTTCATACGCTTTATAAGGCACACCCATAGAGCCAAAATACTGGTGCAGTTGATATTCTGGGTAGGCGTCGTCATGCCCTTCTTCTTGCGGTTTAGTCAAACTAGCACCATTGGCCGAACGCAGAAATATCCAGTAAAGAGAGGCGCCTTGCCGATGAAACATATTGCGTAGCATGTCTTGTGTTTTACTTTCTAAATGCGCGCCACCATCTGACACCAGCAATACCACACGAGCACCTGTGACAGGCTTGCCTTCATAGTAACCTAGGGCCATACCCAAACCACGCGCTACCGCAGTAAAGCCCATGCCGCCAGCCTCGGTGGCCTTTAGCGCGGACAATACGGCCTCTCTATCGCCACCCAATGGCGCTGCCAGTATCGGCGAGGTGCTAAAAGTCACCATGCCCAGTAAATCTTCACGGCTTTTGCTCACAAAGGTTTGCAGTACCCGGCGCGCAACTGCCATTTTTGAAGCTTCACGTTGTGCAGGCTTATCAGCAAAGTTATCATTCATACTTGCACTTCGATCTAACACAATCATAATATGTGCGCCGCGCCCAACGCGCTCTACAGAATGACTTCCCCAGTAAATACCTGCTAAGCCAAGGGCGATAAAACTGATAGACAATGCCCCTAAAATTCGCCATAAGCGCTCTAGCCATTTAGAGAGCGGGTCAACAGGCAGTCGAGCGATTGAAGGGTACGCAAATGTGGTATGGCCGCGTACCAATAACGGAAACAAGGCCAATAGCAGGAGCAGCAAGTATGCCGGGGTTTCCAGGCCAAGATTTTCTACCCCTAGATTCTCTACCCCTGCAAATTGCAAAATATCGTTGATAAAATTCATGTTGCGTACTGACTCGTTAGGCCGATTCTAATACCATCAATTGACGGCTTAATTGCTTGAGTTTATTTAAGCTAAAACTGCTGGCATTGCCTGCAAAAAAAGCACGCTCTGATTCTGCATAAAAGCTTTCAATTTCAGTGCGCCTTGTGGCTAACCGAGCATTGCACTCAAATAACAGGCCCACTCTTTCTGCACTTATGGTTGCACCTGCCGTCGCATCACAGGCACGGCGCAAGGTACGCATGGCACTTGTTAATTGTTCTGAATGATTGGTATTTTTTTGTAAAGATTGTATTTGACGATATGCGCTTCTAAATGGCTTAGGTGCAGCAAATAATGCATTAAATCTTGCTGGTAGCCAATCAAACCGCCAAGCAAAATAGAAGCCGGACAACAGAAAACCGACTAGCCCTAAGCTTAATGTGATGATCATTGGACGTGTGTTACGTGCTTGCGGCGCAACATCAAAACGTGGTTGGGTGTACGCGGCATCCATGCTGGTAGGCAACACCGATGACACTAACACGCGCGCCGCATTCACATGCACAGTCAGTACTTTATCCGTAGGCGATTGGGGAGCAAATTGTAAATCTAGCGGCTTCAATGAATAAGCGCGCGTTTCTTGCATCACCCGAAAAATCTGCCACTCTAATTCAAGCTTATGTTGGCTGGTATTGCCTGTTTCATGTACTTGCCATTTAGCATCGCGAAGCTCCATATTGGCTACACCTTTACCTTTGGCCGGAAGCGAAGACTCATCAAATTGATAACCGTTTGGCGTGATAACCATGATGGTTTGATGCGCAATATCACCAATCTGATAGCCTATTTCATCGGTGCTGGATTGTATTTTTACTACGCTGTTTTTTTCAGCGCTAGTGTTACTCGCTACAATAGTCGCCACAGCAAAGGTGCTAAATAACAGGCTACACAAGCCAAAAATATATTTAGCATTCATTAACATGCCTCCAACAAATGACGTGTTAATCGCTCGGCGTTAAACGTATCTTCTATAAAAAAAGGTGCGCGCGTTCCAGCCCTTGTGCATTGAGCGATAATATTTTTACGCCGTTCTGCATAACAGGTTTTGATTAGGCGTACCAAGCTAGGGCGCAAAAATAAAGAACGATCGCCACCACCTTCCATATCGCGCACGCGCGCCCAACCCCAAGCTGGAATATTGTTGTATTCCGCACTATCCCAAAGCACTAGCGGTACCACATCGTGCGGTGCGAGAGAATCTAAGGTTTTATTTAAAAGTACATCTGATAAATGAAAATCAGAGATTAAAAATACCAGTGAACGTTTTTGTCGCAGTTGCTGGGCGGCGAGCGGCAATGCGCTGGCTGAAAGAGGCATGCTGGCGGTTTCCGTTGAACTGGTTTTTTGTTGTTCAAGCAGCTTGGTCCGAATCTCATCTGCCAAGCCGCGTCGATGAGTAGGCGGCTCAAACAAATCTGACCGCACGACATTGTCACACGCAACCAGGCCAAATGCATCGCCGCTACGCAGCGCTGACCAAGCGGCAGAAGCGGCAATATCCGCCATTAGTTGGTGTTTTTCACTATTGCCCGTAAAGCGCATGGAGGCAGACAAGTCAATGATGGCGTACACAGCCACCGCACCACGCTCATGGTATGCACGCGACATGAGTTGATGCGGCACGGTACGTACAGTGGCACGTAAATCGATGCGCCTTGGATTCGGATTTTCCATAAAAGGCACATAACTCTGAAAATCAGCATTGCCGCCAGAGGTGCGCGTAGAATGCGGTCCAGGCTGAGCGCCGCGTGCGCGCCAGCCTAGATGATAATAAAATTCCTGGGGTATAAAACTATTCACGATTAAATTAAAAAGTACGGTCAGCAATTAAGGTGCAGAAACTTTATCAATCACGCTATTCAACAATCGTGGCGCTAAAGTTTCGCGGCGCAGTTCGTAGGCAGGGGTAAAGAATACGCGGTGTGAAACCGTGTCGTGAAACACGGCGCGAATATCATCTGGCGTCAGGTAATTACGATTTTCAAGCCAAGCACGGCAACGTGCGGCGCGCATCAGCATCGCCATACCACGTGGGCTTGCGCCGCCTGCTACTAATCTTGACGTATCAACATCATCAAACACTACGCCAGCATCGGCAGGGTTACGCAAGGAACGCCATAAATTAACCGCGTAATCTTGCAGGGGTAGCTCAGCGCGCACACTGGCTTGTACCGCTTCAGCCACTGCATTTAGCTCAGAGTAAGGCACTAGTCCAGCCTGCAGGGTATCAATCAGCGCATCAACATTGTGAAAACGTTGGTTGAACATCAAATCACGTTGTAAATCACGGTCATTCGGTGCGTCAATAGAGATTTCCATAAAAAATCTGTCGCGTGCTGCGGCAGGCAATTCAAAGGTTTCTTCACGCTCCAAACGGTTTCTATCAGCAAATACCGTAAGATGTGGAAAATGATATTCACGATTAAATGCGTTCACGCTGCACTCCGCCATTAGACGCAATAACAAGCTGTGCGCTTGTGGTCTGGCGCGGTTTATTTCATTAAAAAAGAATACTGCCAGCGCTTCTTCATGCTGCAACAATGGACCTGGAGCGACTGCAGGTTGCCCGTTCTGGTCAAGATACGCATGGTACAAAAAGTCACTAGGCATTAAATCTATCGCGCCTTCAATGCGCTGATATTCACCGCCTAACAAACGTGCCGCAGCGCGCAATAGCGTGGTTTTACCTACCCCAACATCGCCTTCTAACAATACATGCCCACGTGAAAAAATGGCTATTGTCAAAGCTCGCACTTGCCTATCTAACCCAAGCACTACACTATTGAGTGCATTTTCAAAGGCAATTGCGCACTCGCGCCATTCATTTAAATTGATGTTGTTATCAGACATATTCAGAAAAAAGCTTTCAAAACGATTGGCGGCAAAAATTTAATCAGGGTATTCTCGAAGTAGCTCAGAATAATTTCATCAGCGCTACAAATAATATGTGGCTGAAACGCTGATGGAATTAAACTAAAAAGCCGATGCTACAAAACATCGGCTTTTAATTAGACGCTAATTACTCAGCAGAATCGTAATCAAATTTACCTGTAGATTTAGCATTAGCAATACGTTTAGCATTGCGAGCATCCATCGCCTGGATAGAAGCTTGTTGTTTGCCAACTTCTTTAGCGTCATGTTTAGGGTCATATTTAGAACCCGCTACTTTTTCTGGATAACCAGGTTTAGCTTCCCAGCAATTGCCTGCTTCTTTACAGTTATGGCCGTCATAGGCAAATGCTGCGCCAGATGCAACCATTGCGCCTGCGATTGCCACTAATGTCAAAATACGTTTCATTAAAAACTCCTTGTGATATGGTTGCTGGTGATATTGCTCAATCTACAAGGTAGCCACCAGTTAGCCGCCCTATAGAATTCTTAAAACCAAACTAAACCTAGATTACTTCTTCCATTTGGCTTTTTTAGGTTCGCCATCATAAATGCTTCGTATCCAGCTCATAATCTGCAAAATTTCATCCTGACTAATCATCCCTTTTTGGGGTCCCATCATGCCCTGACCACCACCGTAGATGGTTTCAAAAAATCCCTTATCGTACATATTGCCTGGGTAGGTCCAGTAATCATCATGCAATGCCGGGCCTAGCTTACCTTCGGCCAAATGACCATGACAGCCAGAACAAGCCGTAGAGAATATGGTATAGCCATTTCTAGCGACCGCATCATTACCGTTGTAAGGATTCTTGCCCGTTTTTTTAAACTGTTTAACAGCAGGGGTGTCTTCGCCTTTGCCATCCTTAAAATCAAGCACATCACCTGAAATGGTGCCGCGAAACTCTAAATCCGGTCCTGAATCTACGACTATTTCTGAATCTGCTGACTTCACGGAGACCGGAGCCGATAATTGAGGCTCTGCATGGCAAGCAGAAAGACTCATTGTCATGATTGCTGCTGCATATAGCGCAGTTAATTGACTACGTTTTGTAAATTTACTTAACATTTCTTCCTCATTTTAATTTAGTCTGGCTAGCTGACTCTATGTCGCTAAACTTTGGTTTTTTTAAGCGCCTTAAATAGGCAACAATGGAATACCTTCATGCTTCAATACTGCTTCAATATCCGCCCGCTTTTCTTTAATTACCCGGTTTAAATCTTGCTGAAGTGCCGTATCATCTTTACGCACACCCATTACGATTTCATAGTGCATTGGCACTTTTTCGCCATTTGCTTTTTTTGCATCATCTTTGACTACCTGCATCTTTAGCGGCACCTTGGATTCTTTAACATAGCGCGCTGCTTCTGGGGCCCAAAGCATAGCTGAGTGAATATATTTAGTGGCAACATCATTCACTATTTCTTGCGGATCAACGCGAATGGCACGGTTACGTGTAGATTGATACTTTTGTTTTTCAGCAAAGTAATCAAACATGTCATCAAAACGGCTGATTTGTAACAACATGACCTTGCCTGGGCTATCGTGCATTACACCGATACGAAAATTAGGCTCACGAAGTAACGCATCATTCCAGGATGAAATGTCAATTTCACGATCTTCACGGGTAATAAATACATAACCAGTTTTGTAATAAGAATCTGTTTTAAGCACTCTTGGATCAGTGCTATCTACGCCCAACATCACATCACACTTCTTTTTGGAGAGATAATCACGCTCTACCAAGCGCGGATCTTTCCAGAAAACATAATTGACTTTTCTGTTTAAGGCTTTACCTATAATTTCTGCAATATCATTTTCAAAACCTTCTTTCTTTAAATTAGAAAAAGGCATTTCATTTTCACCTGCGCAGATGTTTAAGTCTGCCGCTTGCGCTTGCAATGTACCTAAACCAAGCGCACCTAAACTAAGTGCGCCAAGAATGAATGATTTCAACACTGACTGACCAAACTTACTATTTTTCATGCTAGTTTTCATACAATAAAACGCTCCTAAAACGGTGGCTTCCCTGATATTTAATTATCTCGTGCGGTTGCTGCACAACTTGTGTTATCGCTACACATTCGAATACATATTAAGCAAAAAAGATAATTACCCGAACTGGCAATTTCACTGCATAAATACCTATTTGAATAGGCAGAAACTTCACTAAATGGCTGGGGAATTTCTCCCCCAGCGACCTAGCTAATACGTTCTACTTAGCTTACATTACAACTTTGTTACTGAATTACAGGCTAAACACCATCAAACCGCCGCCCATATTGGTGTAATGTTGCAGTTCCTTAAAGGCACCTACAGCACCCAAACCAGCACTTGGGTCAGTCAAGTCAAACACTAAACCAACACCAGGCCAGCCACCTACACCGAACATGCTACCCACGTATTGTTTGCCTTTGAAAGCGTATGTCATTGGAGATCCGATACCACCTGAAGGCATTTTGAATTTCCACAACTCTTTACCGTTGGCGTTATCCAATGCTTTTAGTTGACCATCCAATGTTGCATACCAAACTAAGCCGCCTTTGGTATACAAAGTACCGCCCCAAGCAGCAAATTTCTCCCACTTAGACCATTTCACTTTACCCGTTACAGTGTCAAAGGCACGTACTGTACCCATTTCAGTCTTGGTTGGTCCGCTAGGGCCAGGATACATCGCGAGCGTTGCACCCACGAAGAATTGACCTGCACGATATGGCAACATGAACGGCTCCCAATCCATACAAATATGGTTTAAGCCAGCATATAACGTACGTGATTCAGGATCATAAGAGTCAACACCTTGGTTATGGAAACCCATGGCTGATGGACAAATGTTAGTACCTTTGTGATCCATACGTGTTGAGAACTCAGGATCGCGCACTGGCAAACCAGTTTTTAAATCCACTTTTTTGAACACGTTGACTGCTGGATCCACTTTATCGGCTAATATCAATTCGCCAGTGTTGCGATTAAGCGTGTACATAATGCCGTTACGGTCAAGGTGAGTAAGCAATGGTGTCATTTTGCCGTTGACTGGTTGGTCAGTTAGCATCATTTGGTTTACACCAGCAAAATCCCACTCATCATGAGGTGTTTTTTGATAACCCCATTTAGCTTCGCCTGTATCAACATCACGGCCCCAAATAGTCATTGTCCATTTGTTGTCGCCTGGGCGCATGGTTTCATTCCATGGTGCCGGGTTACCAGAACCGTAGTAGAACAAGTTTAATTTTGGATCATAAGCATACCAACCCCAGTTAGTACCGCCGCCGATTTTCCAGGCGTCACCTTCCCAAGTTTTAGTACCTAAACCAAATTGACCATAATGAGGGTTAGCTGAGTTAAAGTCTTTTTGTAAACGGATATCTGAGTCAGGGCCCGTTGCATAAGCACGCCATTTTAAAGCGCCTGTTTTTAAGTCAACTGCATTGACTGCACCACGAACACCTAATTCAGCACCTGAACAGCCGATTAACACTGTGTCTTTAACAACATAAGGTGCTTGTGTAAATGTCATCCCAACTTTTGGATCGCATAACTCAATTTTCCAATTTACCTTGCCTGATTTTGCGTCCAGAGCAAGTAGATGACCATCAGCTTGCTTTTTAACAATTTGACCAGCACCGTAAGCGACGCCACGGTCAACAATATCGCAACACATCACAGCTTTAGTTGATGCATCTTGCTTTGGTTTATGAGCCCAAACAATTTTTTCAGGATTATTTAAGTTAACCGCATAAGTATTGTTAGGAAATGCTGAGTGAATGTACATCATGTCGCCGATTACCAACGGTGCGCCTTCATGACCGTGCAATACACCTGTGGAGAATGACCACGCTGCTTTAAGATTTTTTACATTACCTTTGTTAATCTGATTCAAGCTACTGTTATGCTGGCTGTTGTAACCACCAGTTTGCGTAGCCCACTGATTTGGATCTTGCACACGTTTGTCTAAGTCTGCATCTGCGAAGGCAGTTTGCACTGCCGCAAGCAAGATCAAACCGCCTACTACTGAGCTAACATGGGCGTTAGCATATTTGCGATTCATTTCACGTCTCCCTGAATAAATGATTGGTTAAGCTTTATTACTTTGTAGCCATATCTAACTTTAAAATCTGGCGAAACGAATCTTGCACTTTTGCACGCGGCTTCTTAAGATGAAAGTTTCCCGACGTGCTGTGAAATAACTCCCTCTGGTTACATTTCATTTATTTTTCGTAATGTTTTGTTTCATCGGGAAACTTTCACCTACTCAAAAAGATTTTTTTACTCAATAATCTGCCATCTATGAAAATACTTAATATTTGGCAACATCTGAGCCGTGCGCAGAAAGATGTGATTAAAGCGACACTATTGGTTTTATTCTTTTATCTCATCGTATTAGAAATAAATCTGGCTGAAACGCTTGCGAAACGTCTAGAAAAGTTTGAACACTTGCAATTAGATGAAGTGCCATTTTTGTTACTGTTTATCGCCATCGCTTTAGCATGGTTTGCTAGGCGCCGAGTCACTGAACAAGCCAAAGAAATTGCGTTAAGAATCGCAGCTGAAAAAATAAACGCACAATTATTCGCTGAAAATAAAGCCCTCACACATCATGTACTTAAAGTACAGGAGCTTGAACGATTACAGCTAGCCCGTGATTTACATGATGACATTGGCCAATACTTATTAGCCATTAGGCTTGATGCATCCTCTTTAACTATTGATGCGAACAATCCAGATGTGCTTCCTGCAAGGCGAATTTTGTCAAATGCAGGACATATTCAGCAGATGACAAGAATGCTCATGAGGCGGTTACGTCCTGCTCCGACGAATAGTCAAAACTGTATTGATGCCATTCACTTAATGATTCAAGAATGGCAAGTTCAGCAAGCAGAAGTTACATTTGAATTACATATCAGTGAGCAGGTTAATTATTTTTCTGAACAAGTCAGTGTGGCGGTTTACCGCTTGATACAAGAAGCACTCACCAACATTGCAAAGCATGCCCAAGCTAAACATGTAAGCGTTTCACTTGATTTGATTGGCAATACAGTTGCGGGCTATCCACAACTTCTATGCCTTGAAATTAAGGATGATGGCAAAGGCTTGGATGCTCAGGCTGCGCCACACGGCATGGGTATGATCGGTATGCGCGAGCGCGTCAGTGCTGTAAATGGCGAATTTCTGGTGCGTAGCAATACGCCGCACGGTCTTATTGTGTGCGCAAAAATACCAGTCAACCCAACATAGGTTTTAAAAATTCAGGCGAGCATCATGGAAAAAACAATACTACTAGTTGATGATCATGCGGTGGTCAGGCAGGGCTTGAAAAGCCTATTAGGCCAGTGGGGCTACCGCGTCGTTGCTGAAGCCGACAGCGGTGAGTCCGCAATATTGCTGAATCAAGAGCATAAGCCTAATTTGATTATCATGGATTTAGATATGCCAGGAATGGGTGGTTTAGAGGCGTTGCAAAGAATTCTATTACGCCAAAAAAACACCAAAATTATTGTTTATAGTATGCACGATGACAACATTTATGCCTTGCGCGCAATGCAAGCGGGTGCGAGAGGTTATGTCGTTAAATCTGATGATATCAACATACTTCTTAATGCCGTTGAGAAGGTCTTTCAGGGAGAGCGATTTATTGGCAGAAAAATCGCCGAACACTTAGCCATTGATTTAATGAATCAAAATAACAAACCGCTTGAAAAGCTAGCGCCGCGTGAGTTTGAGGTGTTCCGCCAATTAGCTGTTGGCAACTCTTTAGAGGTAATCGCTGAGAGCCTGAATATCAGCTATAAAACCGTGGCTAATATACAAACGACTATTAGGCGAAAGTTAGATGTAAAAACAACCGCTAGCCTAGTGCATTTAGCCATCCAATTGGGCGTCACCCAAAGTAAATCTTCCGTTAACCTCTAACGCAATATGCCCTCAGTTTTTAATTTTTTATACCACAAATACCAACCAAAGGAATTATTTTGAAATCTCTTTTAAAACTAACGATCGCCGCTCTTCTAATTTTTTCAGCAAACTCAACGTGGGCAGCTGCTGCTACACAAACTAAAAAAATCTATAAGGAAATGGAATTTATTCAGGTATTTAAAGGTAAAAATCAAAAGTTTGTTTTAGAAACTTTAGGTAAGCCGGCAAGAAAGCAAAGTCCCGTTAAACCTAACAATGCTGATGGCTACGTTGGTAAAGTGGCTCCTAGTGATGCTAAAGTTGAAGTGATTGAAATGTGGTATTACCCAAATCTTGTCAGTTACAACTCAAAACAGACGTTCAAACAAACAGAAATAACTTTTATCAATGACGTGGTTTCTAACATGACATTCGTCAACAAGTAGTTCAACTATTCTTCGCAAAACTTACCTTTTCAAAACTTACAATGCCAATGATCAATAATTTTACAGTAGAGGCAACCGAGCTTACTAGACTATATGGTGGGCGAGAAGCCGTTAGCAACGTGAGTTTTAGCTTAAGTAAGGGGCAAGTGTTAGGCTTTTTAGGCCCTAATGGTGCTGGTAAATCGACCACCATGAAAATGCTGACAGGCAATCTTGCACCGAGCAACGGATCTGTAAAAATCTGCGGCATAGATATGATGGAAAATCCAAAAGAAGCCAAAGCGTTGATTGGCTATTTGCCTGAAATGCGTCCTTTATATAAAGAGCTGACTGTTGATGAATACTTAACCATCGCGGCAAGACTGCATCGGGTAAGCGCCGGCAACATTAAAAAGGCCGTTGAAATGACAAAAGAGCGCTGCGGCTTAGCTCACATGAGCAAGCGCTTAATTGAAAATCTATCTAATGGCTATCAGCAACGTGTAGGTATCGCGCAAGCCATTATTCATAACCCGATGGTAGTAATTTTAGATGAGCCTACCGTGGGCTTAGACCCGATTCAAATTCGCGATATTCGCGCATTAATTCGTGAAGTAGGCGCAGAGCGTAGCGTGATTATCTCGACACATATTCTGCCAGAAGTGGAAATGGTCTGTGATCATGTGCAGATTATCGATAAAGGTAAACTGGTATTCAATGGTGCGATTGATGTACTTAAAAAACAACGAATCGGCAATAAGCTTTTGATTAGCATGAGTAATCCGCCAAGTACTGATAGCCTGTTGAAAATTGCAGGCGTCACAGAAGTTGAAGTACTATCTACGGGTCAAATGCGCGTTCGTTTTGCCGAAGATGTGACGCCCGCTGAAGCGATTGTGCAGGCTGCGGTTCATAACAACTGGGGATTGCATCAAATTGCGCCCGACCAAACCAGTTTAGAGGAGGTGTTTATGCAATTGACATATCAAGATGCTGCGTTAACCGCTGCCTAAAATCAATGCTAAAAAAATCTCTAGCTTGGCGCATTCAACTACTACTTGCTGTAAGTTTATCAACTGCATTTTCAAGCAGTGTTTTTGCTGAGGCCGACCCTAAATTATGACCCGTGCTTAACGTTGATATAGGCGTAGGCAATGCTGAAGACTCCTATTTTATTTTGTGCCTGATGCCATTGGTAAGCTAGAGGTGGTAGCCACTGGTAGTGAAGACAAATTTTTTGTGTCTGAAATTGAAGTTAAATCTGACAATAAGTGAGGATGATAAGTAGTGATTTTAAATTTGGCCAGAAAAGAACTCAAAAGTATGTTTGCCTCACCGATGGGCTGGGTGATCTTATCCATACTTATATTTGCATTTGCTACCTACTTCATCAATGCTGTCACGCAATATTATGGAATGATGGCAGGCAGTGTTAAATCAAACGGGCGCATTGGCGTTACTTTATTTATTGGTCAAAGCGTCTTTGGGCTGGCATCCTTTGTCATGCTCTTTGCCGTACCGTTACTCTCTATGCGTTTAATTGCAGAAGAGCGCCGCACGCAAACCCTCACCTTTCTGTTTAGCGCACCTATTTCATTGACTGAAATCGTGCTCGGTAAATTCTTGGGCTTATTCGCATTTTTAATGATTATTATCGCGGTGATCACCGCCATGCTTTGCACACTCAGCAATTGGACAGAATTAGACTTTGGCTTTATTTTTTCAAACGTACTCGGGCTTTGCTTGCTGATTGCCAGCTTTTCTGCATTAGGGCTTTATTTCTCCAGCATCACCGCACAGCCCGTTATTGCTGGGTTGCTGAGTTTTATTGCATTGTTTACCCTACTTGCGTTAGACCAATTTTTAGCCGCGGATTCTAGTAATCAGCTTAGCCAGATTCTGCGTCAGTTATCGCTCATGCACCATTTTGAGCCATTATCAAAAGGTATTATAGACTCAACAGACATTGCCTTTTTTCTGCTATTTACTGGCATATTCTTAATTTTCACCTTGCGTCGTTTAGATGCAGAACGCTTACGTGCTTAATCAATAAACTTAAAAGATGTCCATGAACAAAAGCAAAAAACTTCAGCTACAACTGTTGATTCAACATCATACATTCGTACTATTTCCTCTCGTACTCGTCGCGCTACTTGGGTTTTTATCGACTCAATATCATGTTTTTCGTGATGTGACGCAGGATAATCGCAACACTGTTTCTGAGGGTAGCATCAATATCTTAAAGCAAATGAAAGGTGCAGTTTCCATCACCGCCTTTGCTCCTGATGATGAAGTGCTGCATCAAAACATTAAGAATTTTATTGCCCGCTACCAACGCACTAAATCAGACATTCAGCTAAGCTTTATCAATGCCGCCACAGACCCTAAGCTTGCGCAACAAGCTGGTATTAAAGCCAAAGGTGGTGAACTGATTATTGAGTATCAAAAACGCAGTGAACATCTCATTCCACCCTATACAGAACAAGATCTCACCAATGTACTTATGCGCTTATCGCGTACGCATCAGCAAGCTGTGATCCTTCTAAACGGTCATGGGGAACGTAATTTCAGCTCAAACAACAGCCATGACTTTGGCGCTTTTGGCAAACAACTGGCAGCAAAAGGCTTTAGTTTGACGCAGCCTGATTTACTCTCAACACCTAACTTACCAAGAGATAGCGCAATGATCATCATTGCTAGCCCCAAAGTGAACATCTCGGCAATTGAAGTAGCCAAGATTAAAACTTATCTTGATGGCGGTGGCAATTTACTGTGGTTACTGGACGATGAAAACCTGCATGGCTTAGATGAAATTGCAAAGTACTTAGGCTTGGAAGTAACGCAAGGTTTAGTAGTGGACAAATCTGCCGCAGAATTCGGCGGTGACCTTAAAACGGCATTTGGCGTGCAATATGGAGATCACCCAGTCACAGAAAATTTCAGGATTCGCACTTCATTCCCTGCTGCCAGAAAAATTGCTGCACGTGGCACCTATGAAAATGGCTGGAAAGTGCAAGATTTAGTCCATGTTGCAGCCAATGGTTGGCTAGAAACCACCCCTTTTACACCTGAGAGCGATCTTAAAAAAATCACTTTTGATGAGAAAAAAGATGTACCTGGCCCAATTAACATCGCCCTAGCTATTGAACGTAAATATGGAAAAAAGGGTCAGCGTGTGGTGGTGGTTGGCAATGCCAACTTTTTATCTAACACTTTTGTCATTAACGGCGGTAACCTTGATTTAGGTCTAAACATGGTGAATTGGCTTGCTGGCGATGATAATTTAATTACCATTCAACCTACAATATTGAAAGATGGCAACCTTAATCTTACCGCCGAAAGCAATTACAAACCCGTGTTTATTGGGTTTCAAATATTACTCCCGCTAAGCTTGCTCATTTTCGGCGTATTTACCTGGTGGAAACGCCGTAAAGCCTAACAATTATCAAAAAATCGAATTTAAGGAAAATTATGTCCGTTATTACGCTGACAAAAGCTAACTTCAAAACAGTAATAGAAAGCAATCATTTCGTGATTATTGATTTTTGGGCAGAATGGTGTGAACCATGCCTGAGCTTTAGTCCTACGTTTCAGCAAGCTGCCAAGCAGAACCCAGACATCGTGTTTGGAATGTTAAATAGCGATACAGATGCGGATATTGCTGCATTCTTCAATATAGCGCAAATCCCATGTGTACTTGCCCTGAAAGATCAAGTTGTGATTGATGGCGTAGTAGGCGTGATGCCAGCCGATACATTTAACCAGAGCATACAACAATGGCGTGATTTTGATAATACTGAAATCAATCGGCATTTTGCAGAAAAAACGTTGGCTGAAAATAATTGAAAACTGACATACTAATACGTTCTATGGTGCCTCTGGCTTTTGCTTGTATTAGCACATGGTTGCTTACACCACAGCTAAGCTTAGCCGCGCCCTCAATTCAGGTTAAATCTACTTCACAAAAAAACGCGCCTAAACAATTTAACGCAGCAGATGCATTTAGTTTACAAAGTGCCAACCTCCGTACTTTGATGTTAGAACTTTATGAATGTAATCCGCAAGCCTTGCAAAAAAGTACAACAGTCAGTAAAGCGGAATTTGTACAATGGGTATTTGAAGGTCCGTTCGGCTGGCAATTTGATGCGATTAAAAATACCCAAACCATTGAAGCCTTAAATCTAAGCTTTAACGCAGAATACCAAGGTGACCGAGTGCTACCACTAATTACTGGCTTATACACCATGCTATTGCAGGCCTATGGCGGCAAAAATGAATTTACTTTTACTGAAACAATTAACCCGCAAAAATTGACTATTGCGGTGCAAAATGTTGAAATTACTTCAGCCAAATTACTTAGCATCAAGCAAGATAATAACGAACTTCACCTCAGTGATAATTGCAATAAAAATGTTAAACGAATGCTCAATGACATATCCAAGCACATTGATGCTGATGCCCGCGGAATAGCTAAAGAAGCATCATCGACACCACGAATAAACCCATTTCAAATGGATGCCAATACGCTTGAATATACGCCGCTTTAAGATGTATCTACTTATAGAAATCTAGCAATGTTAAAAAAAATATTTTGCGTTATCGTAGCGTGTCTAATGTCCTTCCAAATAGCCTGTGCAGAAGAATCTCTAGCATCAGAAAATATTGTTGCTAAGGTAAAATTTGTGGAAGAGGATTCCGCAGACTGTTCAATAAGCGACGGGAAACTTATTTCGATACAAAATACAGACCCTACCCAAACTTTGCAAGTATGGGTAGATAGATGGTTTATGGATGTGCAGACTGCCGATCATACTAAACAGACTTTACCACCTAAAGCTGCGCCAATGCCGCTTGGCTGTTCGATTGCGCGGGCGGGTGGTAAACAACATTGGACTATTTATAGTGTTAAAGCAATGGATTAGCTAAAAGTGAGAAATGAATTAACCCATTGATTATATTGGGACAAACTCCTGGTAAACTGATGACACATTCCCTTATCTAAATTTTAACTGGTAGCTAAAATTACACCCAGTTAATCTCCAAAGTTAGCTAGCATTTGTAATATTTTTAAAGCCACGCAAAATACTTTGCGTGGCTTTTTTTTGCACCTCAAACCCTAATAGGACGCTTGGGTTTAATCCGCCAACCTTAAAACCGCAGCCCTCTAAAAATTAGTGTGCTTGCGGATTAGTATTGGCTGGTAACTTGGCATGCCAGC
The DNA here is from genome assembly GCA_041675545.1 of Methylotenera sp. Lineage (GTDB taxonomy): Bacteria > Pseudomonadota > Gammaproteobacteria > Burkholderiales > Methylophilaceae > Methylotenera. The sequence continues at coordinate 59,857 of JBAYTS010000002.1, read as the reverse complement.
TACTCGCGGCTAATTTAGCCGCGGCTATCTCTTCGGCTTTCATTGTTTTTGCTAGCGCATCAGCCGCTTGTTTAGCACCAACATGCTCTTGCTTAGCTGCAAGCTCAAACCACATGTAAGCTTCTTTTGCATCTTTTTTCACAGCAATACCATCTCGATAAAGCATCCCCATTTCATATTCCGCTTTATGGTGACCTTGTTCGGCAGATTTACGGATCCAGCTTTCTGCTATCTTCACATCTTTTTTAACGCCGTTTCCATCTAAATAGTTTTTACCTAACGCCAACTGCGCTTTGTAATGACTTTGCTCGGCAGCTTTACGATACCAGTGATTAGCTGATGTGGCATCCGCCTTAACGCCGCGCCCCACCGTATAAAGTCGGCCTAGTGCAAATTGCGATAAAATATGTCCTTGACTTGCCGCCTTTTGAAACCACTTGGCTGATTCAATATCGTTTTGTTCCAAACCCTGCGCTTGTGCATACATCACACCTAAATTGTACTGCGCATCTTGATGGCCTTGTGTACCTGCTTTTTTGTACCACGCCGCAGCTTGTACATAATCTTGCTTTACACCCTGCCCTTCGTCGTACATCATACCCAGAATATGTTGCGCCTGTTTATCACCACTATTCGCTAATGGTTGAAACTCCTTAAGTGCCGTTGCAAAATCACGCGCCATAAAAGCGGACTTACCCTCATCAAACCCTGCAAAGCTTTCACATGAGGCGAATGCAACAAACGCAAATAACATGCTATTCAATAACTTTTTTTTCATACTTTTCCTTAGAGTGCTGGTTTAATTGAGTGCTGAGTTAATTTAAAATGTACTTTTGCCTACCACTTAGGGAGGCGCTGATTAAATGAGCGAGCAGGATGAAGTGCAAGGCGCACCAATGCAGACAGTACGTTTAGTACGGCAAAGCAGGGGCAACGCCGCTGGATAGTTCTTGTGCAAACAACTATCCTTCAACCAGACCGTGACGTATAGCAAGACGTACCATATCAATTGGGCTAGATACGCCTAACTTCTGTTTAATCATGGTGTAATAATTGGCCACGGTTTTTTGGCTGATTTTGAGCATATCAGCCACTTCCTCTACCTTTTTACCTTCAGCCAACAATCTAAATACTTCAAACTCTCTTCCTGAGAGTTGATGCATTGGATCATCCTGACCTGAGAGTGTTTCTAACGCTATTTTTTGCGCAATTTCAGCGCTTAAAAAAGTTTTCCCATTCGCCACCTCCAGCACTGCATGCGTTAAATCTTCAGCGGCACCCGTTTTGGTGACATACCCCTTCACACCAGACTTTAATGCCTGAGAAGCAAATGAGGCGGATTCATGCATGGAGAAAATAACGATTTTAGCCGCTGGATATCGCTTAATAATTCGCCGGGCAGACTCTAGGCCGCCCATGCCGGGCATGGAAATATCCATCACAACAATATCTGGCTTTAACTCTCCATAGCACTGATAAGCCTGCTCACCTGAATCAGCTTCTGCAATCACTTCTACGCGTTTATTAAGCTCCAATAAGCGTCGCAACCCTGATCTTACGACGGCGTGATCATCGACCAACATCAACTTAATAGTGATCATTAAGTAACACTTTTCGCAACAATTACTTGTTTAGGCAATTTAACCATTATTCTAGTCCCTTGATTTATCATGTCTTGATTTATCATGTCTTGATTTTGTCCATCATGGTTTACAGGGTTTGGGCTTCTGGATGACTCAATACTCATTTCACCCATCAAACCTTGAATACGCTCTTTCATACCTGCCAGCCCAAAACCTTCCGCAGTAACCGTTGGATCGAAACCTACCCCATCATCTTCAATATGCAGAATAATAAATTTTTCATCCTGCTTCATGCTCACGGTCACTCGGCGGGCGTTGGCATGCTTAGCAATATTGGTTAAACACTCCTGCACCACACGATATGCAGTAATAGAGACTGCTTCATCAATAACGCCCACATTACTTACAATATTATGAATAATATTGACGTTTCTGCATCGCTGACGCCAATGGTGAATGAGTTCGCCTAAAGCCAGGCCTAACCCCAGTTCATCCAAAGCACGCGGTCGTAAACGCTGTAAAATTTCATGCACCATGTCCATCATTTGGCGCGTAACATTGCTAATGGCTTGCGCACTTTCTTTGGCAAGAGATAGTTTTTTACCGTTCAAAATCGCGCTCGCATCCACATGAATAGCCGTTAAATACTGTCCAATTTCATCATGAATATCTCGCGCCAAGCTTTTACGTTCATCTTCTTGCAATCGAATTATTTGCTGCGTTAAGCGGTGGTTATTTTGTGTGCTACTTTGCAAAGCACCCGCCATGGCATTAAATTTTTGACCAATTCCCTTCAATTCAACCTGCTTAAAATCTGGCAACCTGCTACTAAACTGGCCCTGCTCCATTTGCGTTAAAGCCTCTAAAATTCTACCAACAGGCTTAAATGTATATTTCACTGCAAAATAAACCAATACATTGATCATCACAAAAAATATTGTGGCTAATCCAAGCAACCCGACAGTGTCATCCCACACTTCAGCAATCTCGTAGCTTGGGTCTGGCGTCACCACCAACTCACCTACATAACGTCCGCTCAATATGATATTTCTCGTTTGCGCTTGCATACCGGCGCCAGATAAACTCATTGCGTTTGCAAACCAAGCTGGCGGTGAATTTTGGTCTGTTTTTTGTTGCTTATTGCGGTTAGTTTCACGCAAATTACCGTTAATATCATAAAACTCTATTTTTAAGTGCCTGATATTACCCAAGTTTTTCAGCCTAAAAATCGAGGCACTCTCTGCGTTGTTAAGCCAACCAAAATCAGAGGTGTAATGCAGTATTTCAGCATCCAATAAATGCAATGCCAAGTTTGCGGTCGAGGTAACTTCCGCACGAACGTCTTCACTTGCGTTTTTTACGACAAATACCGCGCCTACACTTAACAGTAGCAATAGCAAGCCGGTAATGATCAAATTTAATTTAAGCTGAAGACTCATATACACTTATTTTTTAATAGCTTAGGCATAGTATAGATTTTGATTGCTTTCATCACGGGAAAAACTCCCGATTATACTCACTCTACTGGTCTCCGTTTGGTGACGATATCATCAATGCGCTAAATCAATAGCTAGAGCTTACACATGATTTCAGGTTAAAATTAACCATGCCACACACTCACTATTTAACCGCTTTAAATTTCTACCGAAATGGTCAGTTAACACAAGCTGAGTCAGGCTTTCAACAAACGATTACCATGCAAGCCAACCATGCTGATGCATATCACATGCTAGGCATTATTTGCTATCAAACCAATCGTGCGGCAGATGCGGTGCGCTACATTCAACAAGCGTTAGCCATTAGCCCGCGTAATGTGGATTATTTAAACAATTGCGGGCTGGCATTACGTGCTAATAATGAGCTAGAAGCTGCCATCAAAAGCTTTCAGCAAGCGGTGTTGCTGCAACCTAAAGATTTAGATGTGCAACTTAATTTAGGTAACACGCTGCTTGCAGTTGACCGTTTTGAAGAGGCCGCAGGCTACTATCGCCGTGTGTTGCGCGCCATGCCTAAAAAAGAGGATGTCCGTGAGGCACTTTGCCATTGTTTAACCTCACTGGGTAATCAAGCGCATACCATGGGTAACTTTACGCGGGCAGCAGCCAGCTTTGAGGAAGCGTTACAGCTTAACCCGCAAAATGCTGCATTACTTTACAACCTGGGTAATGCCCAACGTGAGCTAGGTAGGCCAACTGAGGCGGCTAAACACTACCTAAAAGCGATTCAGATTAACCCCAATGATGCCGATACTTACAATAATTTAGGTAATGTTCAGCGCGAATTAGGACAGCTGGATTTAGCGATTGAAAGCTACCAAAAAGCGTTGCAACTGAACCCGCAACTGCATCATGCCAAGGTGCATCTCGTGCATCAAAAACAACACATTTGCGATTGGCAAGGTTTAGAAGATGATATTGCCGAAATTTGCCATTGGGTAACGACCCAACCCAGCGCACAGATTTCACCGTTTGCGTTTTTAGCCATGCAAAACACCACGGCAGAACAACAAAAAATATGTGCAAATAACTGGGTAAAAAATCGCTATGGGGGGTTAATACAACATCGTCAACAACTTAGGTTTGCGCACCACAAACAAACCACACAGAAGAAATTAAAGCTGGGCTATTTATCTGCAGATTTCAGGCTACACCCGCTTGCCTTTTTAATCAGCGAACTCATTGAATTACACGATATATCCCAATTTGAAATTGTTGGATTTTCTTACGGAGTTAATGATAAATCCAGTGCCAGAGCAAGGCTAGAACAAGCCTTTGATCAATTTCATGACATTCGACAACTGTCTGAAATTGAAGCCGCAAAAAAAATATACGCCAGCGATATTGATATATTGATAGATTTAACCGGCTTTACACAAACTAGCCGCAGCGGCATTGCCGCCCTACGCCCTGCGCCCATCAATGTGAGCTGGCTGGGCTTTCCTGGCACCATGGGCGCTTTTGATGATGCGCCGCTTTTTGATTACATCTTAACTGATCGCTTTATTAGCCCGCCGGAATCAGCGCAACACTACGCAGAAAAATTAGCCGTGTTACCGCATAGCTACCAGCCCAATGACCGTAAGCGCCCGATAGGCAATACACCTACGCGCCAAAATTGCAACTTACCAGAAGGCGCCTTTGTATTCTGCTGTTTTAATCAAAGCTTCAAAATCACACCCGATGTATTTTCAATTTGGATGCGCGTACTAAACGCCGTTCCAAACAGCGTGCTTTGGTTGCTTGATTGCAATATTTTAGCAAAGCAGAATTTAATGCGCGAAGCCGTTGCCCTTGGCATCGTTGCCGAGCGCCTCATTTTTGCGCCGCGGGTTGCCATTGCTGACCACCTAGCACGCCATGCGCTTGCTGATTTATTTTTAGACACCCTGCCCTATAATGCACACACCACTTGTAGCGATGCGCTATGGATGGGCGTTCCCGTGCTGACCTGTGCAGGTGAAACTTTTGCAGCGCGTGTGGCAGGTAGCTTAATAAGCGCGGCAGGCTTACCCGAGTTAATTACTTACAGCTTGCAAGATTATGAACAAAAAGCGCTTCAGCTTGCGAACAACCCAGCCATGATTACCGCCATGAAACAAAAATTACTGGCTGAGAAAATGACCTCTGCATTATTTGACACTCATCACTTTGCGCAGTCATTAGAGGCTATTTATCAAGCTATTTGGCAACAGTCTGCCAACCAGTACAGTACATGACGCAACCCTAGCCCGCCACTAACGGTTTTTTCTCAATTTTCACCTCATCAAAAACCAAGGTTTATTGCGTATCACGTAACACTCAGCAAACCGCTCCGCTTCACGGTATAATTTGGCTATTCAGTTAACTTCTAAGAAATAGTTAAATTATGCAACAGCAGTACCCATTTAAAGACATTGAACAATCTGCCCAAACCTATTGGGAAGCCAATCAAACCTTCGCCGCGTCTGAAATCTCAGATAAACCTAAATACTATTGTTTATCCATGTTTCCTTACCCATCTGGCCGCCTGCACATGGGGCACGTGCGCAACTACACCATTGGCGACGTTCTCAGCCGCTTTCATAAAATGAAAGGCTTTAACGTCATGCAGCCGATGGGCTGGGATGCGTTTGGTTTGCCTGCTGAAAACGCAGCGATTAAAAACAATACTGCCCCCGCAAAATGGACGTATGAAAATATAGAACACATGAAAACCCAATTAAAACAATTGGGATTAGGCGTGGACTGGAACCGTGAAATCGCCACTTGCAAACCTGAATACTATAAATGGGAGCAATGGTTATTTACTGAGCTGTTCAAAAAAGGGTTGATTTACAAAAAAACATCGACTGTGAACTGGGATCCAGTAGATGGCACCGTGTTAGCCAATGAGCAAGTGATTGACGGCCGCGGCTGGCGTAGTGGCGCGTTGGTAGAAAAACGCGACATTCCGCAGTATTTTATGAAAATCACCGCCTATGCTGAAGAATTATTGAATGATTTAGATAAGCTGGATGGCTGGCCTGAGCAAGTTAAAACCATGCAACGCAACTGGATAGGCAAAAGCTATGGTTGCGAGGTTGAGTTTCCAATTGTCGGTCAAGACGGTAATCTCAAGGTATACACTACCCGTCCAGATACATTAATGGGCGCTACTTACGTTGCGGTTGCCGCAGAACATGTCCTAGCTACGCAAGCCGCGCAAAACAACCCAGCATTGGCTGAATTTATTGCCGAATGCAAACGCGGCAGCGTGGCAGAAGCTGACATTGCAACTGCCGAGAAAAAAGGCATGGCAACGGGTTTATTTGTTACACACCCATTGAATGGTGAGCAGCTACCTGTTTGGGTCGCGAATTACGTGCTGGCCAGCTACGGCGAAGGTGCTGTGATGGCGGTGCCAGCGCATGATGAGCGTGATTTTGAGTTTGCTAACAAATACAACTTAGCGATTAAAGCCGTAATTAAGAACACCAGCACTTCGACTAGCTCACCAACTGATTCAGTGAATGATATCCTTCTGCCGATGATAGAGCATGGCGTATTGTTTGATTCTGGCGAGTTTGACGGCTTGGATTTTGATGGTGCGAGCACTGCCATTGCCGCCGCATTATCTGCTAAAAACCTTGGCAAACGCCGCACCCAATACCGCCTGCGCGACTGGGGTGTTTCACGTCAACGTTACTGGGGTTGCCCAATTCCAATTGTTCACTGTGCAAGCTGTGGTGAAGTACCTGTCCCTGCGGAACAACTGCCAGTAGTATTGCCAGAAGATGTCATCATGGATGGCGTTGGTTCGCCGATTAAGAAAGACCAAAACTTTATTGAAACCACCTGCCCAACCTGTGGTGGCAAAGCCACTCGCGAAACAGATACTTTAGATACCTTTTTTGAATCATCCTGGTATTTCGCCCGTTACGCTAGTTTTGATAGCAACACCGCCATGGCGGACGAACGTGCAAATTACTGGTTGCCGGTGGACCAATATGTAGGCGGTATTGAGCATGCTATTCTGCATTTGCTGTACGCACGTTTCTTTAACAAATTGATGCGCGATGTGGGTTTGATTAAGAATGACGAGCCATTTACCAACCTGCTCACGCAAGGCATGGTGCTGAAAGATGGCTCTAAAATGAGCAAGTCCAAAGGCAACACGGTTGACCCACAAGCACTGATTGATACTTACGGTGCAGATACCGCGCGCTTATTCATGATGTTTGCAGCACCCCCTGAACAAAGCCTGGAGTGGGCGGATAGCGGCGTAGAAGGTGCGCACCGCTTCTTAAAACGTTTATGGAAGGCGACTTACGACCACCTTGAACTTGGCGCCTCCATTGCTTACACCTCAGGTGAATTAAATGCTGACCTTAAAAACCTGCGCCGCCAGTTACACCTGACCATTGAAAAAGTGGCAGATGACTACGGTCGTCGCCATAGTTTTAATACTGCGATTTCATCAGTAATGGAACTGATGAATGCACTTGCCAAAGTAGAAGGTAACGACGAGGTAACCCGTAGCGTTCGCCAAGAGGTACTGCAGAACGCAGCGCTTTTACTTTCACCGATTGTGCCGCATATTTGCCAGGCTATCTGGGCTGAACTGCGCCCTGACAGCCATATTTTAGAAGCTGGCTGGCCTGTGGCGGATAAATCCGCCACGGTGCAAGATAGCATTGAATATGTGATTCAAGTCAACGGCAAACTCCGCGGTAGCATTACCGTTGCCAAAACTGAAACCAAAGAAGCTTTAGAACAACTGGCGTTACAACAACCTTGCGTACAAAAGTACATTGAAGATAATATGACTGTCCGCAAAGTGATCGTAGTGCCAAATAAACTCATTAACGTTGTTGTGGGATAAGTCTATGAAAGAAACCGCCATGCAAAAAGCCATCATGCGCCGTATCAGTTTATTCGTATTGTTCACACTGGTTCTTTCTGCCTGCGGGTTTCAGCTGCGTGGCATGGCTGAGCTTTCATTCAAAACCTTGTATATTCAAGGTGCTACACTCAGCATCTCGCGCGATCTTAAACAGTCACTCAAAACCAATGGCGTGCAAGTGGCAGAAAATGTCGAGAGTGCCGAGCTGTTATTGGAGTTGGTGAACGAGGCCTATGAAAAACGCATTTTGTCATTAAGTGGCGGTGGTTTGGTGCGCGAGTTTGAGCTGAATTATCGGGTAAACTTTAGAACACGTGAGCCAGCCAACCCGATATGGAGCAAAATACAAACCGTGCAGGCACGTCGCGATTTTTCATATAACGACAATGCCTTACTCGGCAAAGCTGATGAGGAATCAAGGCTGAACGCGGATATGCGCCAGGACGCTGTGCGCGAAGTTTTACGCCGTTTAACAGCGATTAAGCTATCAACCAAATAACTCACCATGCGCTTAGCTCAAGCTCAACTCGAAACGCACCTCAAGCAAGGTTTGCAACCGCTTTACGTATTAGTCGGTGATGAACCGCTCGCGCAACGCGAATGTTTAGATGCGATTCGTGCGGCCGCGCGCACTCAAGGTTTTGATGAGCGTAACAGTTTAACCGTAGAGCGAAATTTTAACTGGCAGCAAATTCAAAGCTTCGGCCAATCTATTTCGCTTTTTTCAAGCCGTCGTTTATTAGAACTTAACATCCCTAGCGGCAAGCCCGGTGTTGAAGGCAGCAAAGCACTGCAAGCGCTGGCGGCAAAAGCACTGCCCGATACCACGGTTGTGATTATATTGCCAACGTTAGAGCGGGATGCTAAAAACAGCGCATGGTTTGCAGCCTTAGACACCCAATCGCAGACAATCACCCTTAATGAAATTGATGCAGCCAATTTACCCAAATGGATTGCCAACCGCCTCGCCCAGCAAGGCCAGCAGACCAGTGTGCAAACACTAGAGTTTTTAGCGCATCAGGTAGAAGGCAACCTGCTGGCAGCCAATCAAGAAGTTCAGAAATTAGGCTTACTCTATCCGCAAGGTGAATTAAGCGAGGCCACCGTGCGCGAGGCCGTGCTTAATGTATCGCGCTACGATGCGTTTCAGTTAGGTGAAGCCGTGCTGGCGGGCGATGCCGAGCGCACCGTGCGTATTTTGCAAGGCTTGCAAGATGAAGGTGAAAATGCGGTAGCCGTCATGAACCCACTGATGTGGGTGTTGCGACCTTTGGTACGCATCAAACAAGCTGAGATACGCGGTGAAAACCTGACTAGCGCCATGACTAACGCACGTATTTATGGTGATAAACAGGCTTTAGTTAAACGTGCCTTGGCGCGACTGAGTCTGCGCCAATTAGAAGCCACGCTGCAAAAATTGGCAGATATTGATAAAACTGCCAAAGGCGTCATGCTGGGTGATGCTTGGCTGGAAATTTCACGGCTTTGTTTCGGCTTAGCTAAGGTGCGGGGGCGGTGAGTGTGAATTTAACCCAGACTATCCACTTTTGACACGCATTACTTATGCGCATATAATTTGCGCATCTCACAAAAGTTGTGAAAGGATCAATTATGCAAGTTAATTATGATGCCCAAGCGCCTAAACGTGCCGCCAATTTAAGCGTGAATAGTGATTTACTCAATAAAGCGCGTGCGCTCAATATCAATTTATCCGCTACTTTAGAAGAAAGCCTGATCGCAATTATTAAGGCGAAGCAGCAGCAAGCGTGGCTTGCGCAAAATCAGCAGGCGATTGATGGTTATAACCAGCAAGCCGATAAGTATGGTGCGTTTGCTGATACCTTGCGCGTGTTTTAAATGTCACAATTTACCGTTTATCAAAACAAAAACAAGGCTACGCAAGCGGCTTATCCATTTCTGCTCAACATTCAAAATGATTTGCTGGCATCAATGCAAACCTGTGTTGTAGTGCCGCTTACACCAATAAAAACCATGGCGCACCAGCCCATATGCAAACTCACCCCCGTTTTGCCTGTGCAAGGGCAAGATTACTGCATGATGACGCCACAATTAGCGGGTATTCACAAACGTGAATTGGGTGCAGAAGTTGAGATTTTAACTGCTTACCAAAATGACATTATTGCTGCAATTGATTTTTTACTGAGCGGTGTGTGATGCTCGCAATACGATGCTGATTTATTTTAATTCTGCGCACAAAAACGTATAATCACCTCATGAACATTCAAACCTATATGCAAGACATTGGCATTGAAGCGCGCAAGGCTTCGCGTGCGATGGCGAGTGCCGATACTATTCAAAAAAACAATGCGTTGACCGCAATTGCAAAAGCTATTTTGCGTGAAAAAGACACGCTGCTGGCGGCTAACAAGCTTGATTTAGACGCGGCGCGCGCCAATGGCTTAGAGCCTGCCATGCTTGACCGCTTAGCGATTAGCGAAAAAACCATTGCCAACATGGCAGAAGGTTTGCAGCAAATTGCCAGCCTTGCTGACCCAATCGGTGAAATGAGCAATTTCAAATATCGCCCAAGTGGCATTCAAATTGGGCAAATGCGCGTACCGCTAGGCGTCATTGGCATCATTTACGAAGCGCGCCCAAATGTTACTATCGACGCTGCCGGCTTGTGCATCAAGTCTGGCAACGCTGCCATTTTGCGCGGCGGAAGTGAAGCGATACATTGCAATCAGGCACTGGCAAAACTGGTACATGAAGGCTTACAAAAAGCTGGCTTACCAACCACGGCAGTACAAGTGGTGGAAACCACAGACCGCGCTGCGGTAGGTGAGTTAATTACCATGAAGCAATACGTGGATGTAATTGTGCCACGCGGCGGCAAGGGGCTGATCGAGCGCATAGCCGCCGATGCACGCATTCCTGTCATTAAGCATCTGGATGGCAATTGCCATGTCTATGTAGATGATGATGCGGATTTCGATAAAGCGTTACGTATTATAGAAAACAGCAAAACACAGCGGCTCGGCACATGTAACACAGCGGAATCGCTACTGATTGCGCGCTCCGTTGCTACTACCATGTTGCCTAAACTTGCCGACATGCTTACCGCACACGGCATTGAAATTCGTGGCTGTGCGGAAACTTGTCGCTTGGTGAAACAGGCCAAGCCAGCGACTGAAGAAGATTATTACACTGAATATTTAGCGGCGATAATTTCGTGCAAAGTGGTGAGTGGTTTAGATGAGGCAATTGCGCATATCAACCAACACTCATCGCAACATACTGAGGCAATTGTGACGGAGAATTACACTAAAGCGCGCAGATTCTTGCGTGAAGTAGATTCCAGCAGCGTGATAGTGAATGCATCCACACGTTTTGCCGATGGTTTTGAATATGGCTTAGGTGCTGAAATTGGCATTTCGACTGACAAACTGCATGCTCGCGGCCCAGTCGGTTTAGAAGGTTTAACCTCGCTTAAATATGTGGTATTGGGCGATGGGCATGTGCGTGCTTAACTAAGCGGATGCAAGTTTGAAAGCCATCGGAGATCCTAGCATTCAAATACCTGCAATCGGTATCTTTGGCGGCACGTTCAACCCAATTCATTTTGGGCATTTACGCATGGCGCAAGAGCTTACGGATGCGTTAAATTTTGATGAAGTCCGTTTTATTCCCGCTGCCAATCCACCGCACAAAAACGCCCTAGCAATCAGCGCAGAACATCGTGCAGCGATGGTACAACTAAGTATTGCAAATAACACTGGCTTTAGCTTTGATGACCGTGAGCTACACCGAGCTGGCGCTTCTTATACCATAGACACATTACTAAGCCTGCGTGAAGATCTCGGCATGCAAACCAGCATTACGCTACTAATGGGTAGTGACGTTTTTACCAAATTTGACACCTGGCATCGCTGGCAGGAAATCATTCAACTTTGCCATATTGCACTGGTGCAAAGACCTCAAGCTGAAGCGAATAAGCTGCCAAAAATTTTAGAAACTTTTTTGCATAACCACTACAGCGAACATAGTGATGATTTGCATACAGCTCCCGCAGGGTTTGTCACCATGCGCCAAGTAACAGCACTGGATATTTCATCAACGGCGATTCGTGAAGCATTTAAGCACGGCTATTCTGCGCGCTACCTAATGCCTGATAGTGTGATTGAATATATTCACACACATAAACTCTACAAGTAGCTAAATAAGCAGCAAATATTTAGTCAGCGTTTTACGAAACTTTACGCGTTTTACACCAAAAACTATTAGCGCACCCACACTTTTGCGCTATGCTTTTACTTCGTTTTTTAACATCGAACAGTCGAGCGCATCATCATGCAACATAAGCAATACCTAAACATAGGTAAAAAATTATCAGTCACTTTTTTAGTCGCCCTGACGCTGTTACCCAGTGCCTGCGGCACCAATCCAGTGACTAAAAAACGTGAATTTCAGCTGGTGTCCGAAGCACAGGAAATCTCGATTGGCCAGAAGAACTACTCGCCGACGCGCCAATCTCAAGGTGGTGATTACATACTCGACCCTGAGCTTACGGCTTATGTAAAAAGTGTGGGCGACAAGCTGGCAGCAGTCTCAGACCGCAAACTGCCGTATGAATATACGGTAATCAATGACTCCGTACCCAACGCCTGGGCAATGCCGGGCGGGAAAATCGCCTTTAATCGCGGCCTGCTTTATGAATTAAATAGTGAGGCAGAATTAGCGGCCGTCATGGGGCATGAAATGGTGCACGCCGCCGCTCGCCACGGTGCGCAAGGCATGGAGCGCGGCATATTTTTACAAGGGGCGATGGTTGCCGTTGGCATTGGCGCACAAAATACCGACTACGCCAATTTGATTGTTGGCGGTGCGCAGGTGGGCACGCAACTAGTCAATAGTAAATACGGCCGCGATGCTGAAAGTGAATCTGATTTATACGGCATGCAATACATGAAAAAAGCGGGTTACGACCCGGCGGCAGCGGTAACGTTACAAGAAACCTTTGTGAAATTAAGTGCTGACCGTAAAAGTAACTTCATTGAGGGTTTATTTGCTAGCCACCCGCCATCTCAAGCACGTGTAGATGCAAACAAAGTCACACTTGCCCAAGTGGGTGCCGGTGGCGACTGGGGTAAAGAAGTCTATGCACAGAAAACTGCCAAACTTAGATCCACCCAAGCCGCGTACAAAGCCTATGATGAAGGCGTAAAAGCACTGGCAGCAAAAGACACCGTTAAGGCAACCGCCTTGGCCAAACAAGCAATCGCCGGTGAACCGCGTGAGGCGCGCTTTCAGGAGCTGCTAGGCGATATTGCTTTAACGCAAAAAAAACCACAGGAGGCATTAGCATTTTACGATAAAGCCATCAAACTGCAGCCAGACTACTTTAAACCTCATATCCAAAGCGGCATTGCGCTTTTTAACATGGGTAAAAAAACTGAAGCCGAGCCCTACCTAAAACGCGCCAATGCGCTATTACCCACCGCACCTGGACATGCGCTACTTGGTCAACTGGCTGAAGATCGCGGTCAGACCGACGTGGCACTTCAACATTATCAAGTTGCAGCCAGCTCAAATTCCGATATCGGTAAAGATGCAATAGCACGTGCTGTGCGTATTGATTTGCCGCGCAACCCAGCCAAATATATTCAAGCGGCGCCACAGGCGGACAGTGCGGGGAACTTATACGCAGTTGTGCAAAATAATACCAGCGTCGCCGTAGATCGCGTACAAGTGCATGTGGTGAAATATGACGCCAAAACTGGTCGTGCCATTGGTCAAAGTCAGGCGCTGATGATAAAAGGCAGCATAGCGTCAGGCAAACGCAATCAAGTGGCGGTCGGTGTGCAGATTAAATCGCCGAATGAAGTCAATCTTTACAAAGTTGTAATTGATGCAGCGGAACTGGCGCAATAACTCCACTATAGCTAATCCAAAAAATACCGTCATTCTGAGCGTAGCGAAGAATGACAAGGTGAATTTTCACGAAGTGAAAAGAGAGGGTGCCCTGGGGTACAAAATTAACGTATTTAGCAATACTTGCCAGCTTGCTGGCTTAGTAGTGCTTATCAGTTTTATGGTTAGCAATACTTGCCAGCTTGCTGGCTTAGTAATGCTTATCAGTTTTATGGTTAGCAGCACTTGCCAGTTTACTGGCTTTAGTGCTGATTATCAGCTTTATGGTTAGCAATACTTGCCAGCTTGCTGGCTTAGCATTGCTTATCAGTTTGCCCTGATCGGTGTACCCTTGTGGTGCAAAGCTCTCGATTAGCTATAAACCGGATTTCAGTAGCAGACTAGTGTGAAAAATATAGGCCGTTTAAATTTCCGTACAAGTGGGCTCTATACAAAAAAACACGCCTTAAGCGTGTTTTTTTGTATAGAGCCCAGCCACATAAAAGTAGCCTTGCTATATCAATTACTCAGCGGCGGCTTCAACAGGCTCTGCAGTAGCTTCCGTTTCCGCAGCTAATGTTGCTGGATCAATAGTGATGCCAGGCACGCGCTCTTCTGCAGTTGGCTCATAGCCACCTGCAACTGGTGCGGCTTCCACAGGTGCGGCTTCAACCGGTGCAGCAACAGGTGCCTCTTCTACAGGTGTAGCAACTTCTTTTTCACCGCAACCAACCATCAACAAACTTGCAACCCCTAATACTAATAAAGAACGTAATAAAGCTGACATTGTATTCCCCTTTACATTAATTAAAAAAACGATAACCATTGTTTGATATTCAATGGGTTATGAGCAAAAAACTTATTACGTTATTCTAACTTAACTTTAATTATCCGCAACCCTATTCCGTCTATTTGCAAAATTTAACTACCACCTTTGCCTACAAAACAACTCCAGTAATAGCAGATATTTAACCAAAATTACTCAAAGCCATCCCTAAACCAGCAGAAAAAATGTACGTGCTACGCGTTTTTACTCACCAATCAGGTGAAAGATAACTCTGCGCTTACTATTTACATGGCGATGCTCATACAAAAACACGCCCTGCCATTGCCCCAAAGCAGCCTCACCGTCTATAAGCGGTATTGATAAATGCGTTTGGGTCAGCGCTGTGCGCACGTGCGCAGGCATATCATCAGGGCCTTCAACCGTATGAATAAATAGCGGATCGCCATCCGGAATTAATCGATTAAAAAACGCTTCTAAATCGACCAGCACATCATGATCATAATTTTCGTTAATCAGCAAACTGGCTGAAGTGTGCTGAATATACAAGGTGATTAGCCCTGTTCGCAATCCACTACTATTAACCCAAGCGATAAGCTCAGGTGTAATGTCATAAAGTTTTCGACCATGCGTACTCACGCTGATTTGATGTGTTTTTTGTTGCA
The DNA here is from genome assembly GCA_041675545.1 of Methylotenera sp. Classification (GTDB taxonomy): domain Bacteria; phylum Pseudomonadota; class Gammaproteobacteria; order Burkholderiales; family Methylophilaceae; genus Methylotenera. Next base: position 44,594 of record JBAYTS010000002.1, on the reverse strand, counting down.
TTTATTTTTCCAAAATTTCTGATGTTTTCTTGATTTTTATTGTCTTGATTTTTATGGTGTCGCGTTAATCATTAAAACAGCTGCTAGCTCAAATTACCAGCAACCCCATGGTCTTGCATAGCCGCCACCAAAGCCAAAGTGGGAGCCAAACCTTGAGCCATAAGCCCCGTATCCATAAGGGTGAAAGCCATAGTAGCTTCGACAAAAGGGATCATAAAAACGTTGTTGTTGCAATAACTGCTGGCGTTTTAGCTTTTCTAGCGCGTCGCGCTTTTCTTTCTCACGTTTATTGATTTCATCGGCGATACTGTTTCTTAAGGCAAGTTCGCGACTTGTATGCATATAATCCAATACCTTTGGATCAACGCCCTGCTGACTTAATGTAATGGTTTGGCTGGGCGTTAAATCATATAAAGAGTTACTGATTTTTATTTTTTCAATGATTTGGTCAGCACTGTTGCCTGCTTGGCTTAATTTAACCACCTCGTCCAAACTTAATGCAGCCACAGGTACGGGCATGATTCGCGCCAACTCAGCCTCAGAAATGCGATCGATCTGCGGCAACTTCATGCTTTGTTGATGGCTTGATGTTGCGCACCCGGCAAGCACCAATAAAAAACTTACCCCTAACAAACCAAGGCTTTTACGCATCATTCAACTCCTTTCAACATCAACCACTGTGGATTGAACAGTGGATTGGGATGAAGCTACTACCTAACTAATTCACTAAACGTTTTAAACAGAACATCACCGCTTCGTCATTTCCACCGTTCTCCAAGCTTGTCGAAGGGCGGTGAAAATGACAAAAAATGTTAACTCTGTAACGTTTCTGCTGTGTAAAAATCTTCAAACATTTTTAAATTACGCCACCAAATCACGAGACACTGGCTTTTGAAAACACAAGCTTACCTGCCTTCACATCCACTTTGACGGTATCTTTAGCCACAAAATTCCCCGCTAAAATTTCACGTGCCAATGGGTTTTCAATCTCACTCTGTATCGCACGTTTTAGAGGGCGCGCACCATACACTGGGTCAAAGCCGGCATTGGCAATTTCTGTAATGGCTGCTTCTGTCAGCTCCAATTGCATATCCATTGCGCTCAAGCGTTTGGCTAAAGTCTGCAACTGAATCGCCGCAATCGATTTAATATTAGCTTCACCAAGCGCATGAAACACCACTACTTCATCAATACGATTGACAAACTCTGGCCTGAAATGCGTTTTCACCTCACCCATTACTGCCAACTTCACCACTTGGTAGTCTTGGTCGGCCATGCTCTGTATCATCTGGCTACCTAAGTTAGATGTCATGATGATGACGGTATTTTTAAAATCAACCGTACGCCCTTGACCATCAGTCAGGCGACCATCATCCAACACTTGCAACAGCACATTAAACACGTCAGGATGCGCTTTTTCCACTTCATCCAGCAAGATCACGCTGTAAGGTTTACGGCGCACCGCTTCCGTCAGCGTACCGCCTTCTTCATAGCCAACATAGCCAGGAGGCGCGCCGATCATGCGTGCCACTGAATGCTTCTCCATAAATTCACTCATGTCGATACGGATTAGATGATCTTCAGAATCAAATAAGAAGTTAGCTAATGATTTACATAGTTCGGTTTTACCCACACCAGTTGGCCCTAAGAATAAAAAGCTACCATAAGGGCGGCCAGGGTCACCTAACCCTGAACGCGAACGCCTAATCGCATCAGACACTAAACGCACCGCTTCATCCTGCCCAACCACGCGCTCATGCAGCTTAGCCTCCATGGTCAGCAGTTTTTCACGTTCGCCCGTCATCATTTTGCTCACAGGAATACCGGTAGCACGGCTCACCACTTCGGCAATTTCATCTGCGCCCACTTCAGTGCGCAACATCTTATTTTTAGATAAGGTGGCGGTTTCTTCAGAGCTGGCGGCCTGCTTCAGCTGTGTTTCAAGTTGCGGTAGTTTGCCGTATTGCAGTTCAGAGACTTTCTGCCACTCGCCTTTACGCGTAGCTTCCTCCATCTCAAATTTAACTTTCTCTATCGCCTCTTTAATGTGTGCTGAGCCTTGTACTTGCGCTTTTTCAGCTTTCCAGATTTCTTCCAAGTCAGCGTATTCTTTTTCAAGCTTGATAATTTCTTCTTCAATCAGCTCAAAGCGTTTTCTACTGCCTTCGTCTTTTTCACGGCGCACCGCTTCACGCTCAATTTTTAGCTGAATTAAACGGCGTTCTAATTTATCCATCACCTCAGGTTTGGAGTCAATCTCCATCTTGATACGGCTTGCCGCTTCATCGATCAAATCAATCGCTTTATCTGGCAAAAAACGATCAGTAATGTAACGATGTGAAAGCTCTGCCGCTGCCACTATGGCCGGGTCGGTAATTTCTACGCCATGATGCAACTCATATTTTTCTTGCAGCCCGCGCAAAATAGCAATCGTCGCCTCCACCGTTGGCTCGTCGACTAGCACTTTTTGAAAGCGGCGCTCTAGTGCGGCATCTTTCTCAATATATTTACGGTATTCATCTAAAGTGGTGGCGCCCACGCAATGCAACTCACCGCGCGCCAACGCAGGCTTAAGCATATTGCCGGCATCCATCGCGCCTTCGGCTTTGCCTGCGCCCACCATAGTATGAATTTCATCAATAAACACGATGGTTTGACCTTCATCCTGCGCCAATTCTTTTAGCACAGATTTTAGCCGCTCTTCAAAATCACCACGGTATTTGGCGCCGGCCAGCAACGCCGCCATATCCAAAGACAAGACCTTTTTACCCTTGAGTGAGTCTGGCACTTCACCATTAACAATCCGTTGTGCCAAGCCTTCAACAATTGCGGTTTTACCCACACCAGGTTCACCAATCAACACTGGGTTATTTTTAGTACGGCGTCCAAGTATTTGAATCGCGCGGCGAATCTCATCATCACGCCCAATGACTGGGTCTAACTTGCCCAATCTAGCACGTTCGGTTAAATCAACCGTGTATTTTTTGAGTGCCTCACGATTAGATTCAGCATCAGACTCATTCACCTGCTCGCCACCGCGTACGGCATCAATCGCCTGTTCCAAAGCCGTTTTAGATAAACCATGCGTTTTAAGTAATTTACCAGCCGCACCTTTATCATCCGCCAGTGCTAACAAAAACATCTCGCTGGCAATAAACCCATCACCACGCTTTAACGCCAGCTTATCAGTCACATTAAGCAGGTTATTAAGATCACGCGACAGCGAAACCTCGCCCGAACCGGCCGAAGATTTTGGTAATTGTTCAATAGACGCACTAAGCCCAGTTTTAAGTGGCGCCAAATGTACGCCTGCATGCGCTAATAACGAGCTGGTTCCACCATCATCTTGATTAAGCAGTGCTGACAATAAATGCAAAGCCTCTATCGTGGGGCAATCACTCGCCACCGCCAAACTTTGTGCATCATTCAGTGCTTGTTGAAATTTAGTCGTTAATTTATCAAAGCGCATGTTTCACTCCCGTGTAAATAAGGTTAACCTGCGATCAACATGGGGTTGAATCCCTGTTTTTCAATATATAATTGCACGACCAAAACGCATTAAACAAAGTACATTAAAAACCTCTTGCCTAGATTTGGCTACCCCCATCATCAACACTTTGTATGGAGTAAGTTTTTGCTAACCAACACGCTCACTGATGAAGATATTTCACCAAACCCAGCCTGGACCATTTTAGATACCGAAGATCAATGGCAGGCGTTTAGCCAGCCATTTGAGCATGACGCCTCAAAATCACTGCTGCAATCCAACTTATTACTAGATGGCCTGCGTTGCGCTGCTTGTTCAGGCATTATTGAGCAAGGCTTGCAGGCATCTCCTGGCGTGGTGAGTGCGCGCGTGAGCATGTCTAAACGGCGTGCGGTTGTGGTGTGGTCCCCTGCAATCACGTTGCCTTCAAAAATTCTCGCTACCATTCAAGCCTTGGGTTATAGCGCCAGCCCTGCATCGTCGCTGATAAGCGACCAAGAATCGCTCAAAAAACAACGCGCCGCATTTTGGCGTTGGATGGTCGCAGGCTTCTGCATGATGCAAGTAATGATGTACGCAAGCCCGACGTACTTTACAAAGCCAGGTGAAATTTCACCCGACATTCTTTATTTACTTAATTGGGCATCATGGCTACTTAGCCTGCCTGTGTTGCTGTTTTCCAGCAGTTCGTTTTTTAGTAACGCCTTTCGTGATTTAAAACAACGGCAAATCAGCATGGACTTACCGGTCGCACTGGGCATCATCATTACATTTGTCGTGAGTTCAGCTGCAACTTTTGAACCTAATAGCTGGTGGGGGCATACTGTTTATTTTGATTCACTGACCATGTTTGTATTCTTTTTACTGTCTGCCCGTTTAATTGAAGTCAAACTGCATCGCAAAACCTTAGGTGCGCTAGAAAACCTGGTCAGCCGCATTCCTGAAAACACTGAGCGCCAAAATGCAGATGGCACCTTTACCCGCGTACTTAATTCGCAACTTAAAATTGGCGACACGGTTCGTGTCAACATTGGTGAAGCTTTCCCTGCCGATGGCACACTGGTTTCTGGCAGCACCAGCGTTGATGAGTCGCTACTCACCGGTGAATCAACCCCAATTACAAAAAACCTGCACGACACCGTGATTGCCGGTAGCTACAATTTGCGCCAATCGGTGACGATGACACTTGAAACCATTGGTGAGTCCACCAAGTACGGCCAGATTGTCAATCTGATCAACCAAGCGGCCATTGAAAAGCCCAGACTTTCGCAGTTAGCAGACCGTGTTGCACGCCCTTTTTTACTATTTGTGATATTAAGTGCTGCGCTGGCTGCGGCACTATTGTGGGATGTTGATCGTGGGCGCGCACTAATGACAGCCGCTGCCGTGCTCATCGTCACCTGCCCATGTGCGCTGTCTTTAGCCACGCCTGCTGCCATGCTATCAAGTGCCAGCGCGTTTGTTAAGCGCGGCATTTTAATCAAACGGTTACAAGCCATTGAAAACATCGCCAATATTGACACCATCATTTTTGACAAAACCGGCACGCTGACTGAAGATCATATTCAAGTTAAAGCGATTCAACACAAAGAAGGTCTATCAGAATCACTCGTGCTAGCTTTGGCCGGTGCCATTGCCAAGCACTCTTTGCACCCTATTTCCCGTGCATTATTCAACGCCAGTAAAAACAATCCGCAACTGGCTATTGAACTGGACAACATTCAAGAAGTGGTCGGGGCTGGTATTAGCGCTTCTATTAAAAACTTAACCGCCAATGCCCTACTCAACGACCCCAACCTAGTTAATGGCGAGTTGAAATTAGGCGCGGCACAATTTTGTGGCGCTATTGAAATAAATCAGCATAACCAGCAAGTATTTTTAGCTGATGCCAACGGCTGGTTAGCCACATTTTCACTACAAGAAGCCATTAAACCGCAGGCCGCACTCACCGTACAACTGCTAAAACAAGCTAACCTCAATATTGAACTGTTATCAGGGGACAAATCTGATGCTGTTGAAAATACCGCAAAAGAAATTGGCATTTCACACTATCAATCAGCCTGTAGTCCACATGACAAACTGTTACGCTTACAAACGCTCAAAGCGCAACACAAAAAAGTGCTGATGGTGGGAGACGGCCTTAATGATGGTCCAATTTTAGCCAGTGCGCATGTTTCAATTGCTATGGGGAAAGGTGTACCATTAACACAGGCTCATGCGGATTATGTTTTTCTTAATGGTGATATTAGCCAAATCCCATACCTGATTCGCCATGCGCAACACACCATGCAAATTATTAAACAAAATATCGCATGGGCGATTGCTTACAACCTTATCAGTATTCCACTGGCGTTTACTGGCGTTTTATCCGCTTGGTTAGCGGGGCTAGGCATGGCGGTGAGTTCACTGATTGTAGTCGCAAACGCCTTGCGTTTAACCAAATTTTCAACCAGTATGACTACTGCACCCAACGCAATAACTAAAGATCTACCCCCAACGGTCTAAATCAGAGGACTTAACCATGGACATACTATTTATACTCATTCCGCTCTCCGTCGTGATGGCACTTATCGTACTCGCTGGTCTTTGGTGGGCAGTTTATCGTGGCCAATTTGAAGACATTGAAGACGAAGGTAAGCGCATTTTAGAAGACGATTAAATTGGCTCCGCACACGCATTAAGCACCCAATCCATTTGATGGAGTAAGCAGCGCAGTCAAATTTAATGTTATTGATGGCGTGACTACCAAATGACTTAACGCTGGCTAATCCAGCTTACATATTAACAACCACGCACTTATCAATATTGAGTAGTTATAGGCGATAACGGCCACGTCTGGAGTATCTGATAACTTGCCCCTAGCTCAGTCGTAACCGATTCCACCAACACAAATGAGTCTACCCACCACTTGATGGGCGTAATGAATTGTGACTCAGACGCATGCACGACGTTGCGTAACAACGTGACATGCGGCTTAAACTCATGGTGATCAAACTGAAAACCCGCAGCTATCAGCGCCTGCTTTAGCATGGCGACCAATTGATCCAGTGCTGGTATTTTTTCTAGAGGTGCGGCATAAGCAATCCGGTTATGCTGCCAAAATGAAACTCTCTCCAATATAAATCCAAAAGCTGGTGCCGACACCTTGTCCGCGGTTTGCATCAATTGCGGCAGGCACGCCCGTTCTACCTCCCCCATAAATAGCAAGGTCATATGCAAGGTATCCGCGCTCATGACACGCGCTTCACACGGTGACTGATACCCCATGGCTAACGTATGTAGCGCCTGCCGCACCGATGCCTCTGGCCACAGGGCAAAAAACACGCGTGCTACATTTGATCTTTTTATTTGCATTCCATGTGGATATGTATCCGAAGATGAGCAATTTTTATCAGCACTTTGCATTTTATATGACCCCGTTTTTTAACACTTCAACTTAAAAAATATTAAGCTAAAATAAACGTTTAGATAAAATATCTGCATCTGTGCATACTACCGTACATGCTATTCAATTGCACACGGACGTAGGTGTCCACTTACAACTGTCAGGGATGAAAGGCTATACCGTGATGTATCAGTATAAATTCAGCAGCGTTATACAAAGAGGCAATATATGAATATACCTCGAGAGCCAAGAGTGGGGCTAGCGTTAGGCGGTGGTGCGGCTCGCGGTTGGGCACATGTAGGCGTTATTCGGGCTTTGGAACAAGCCGGCATTCGGCCAAACTTGGTATGTGGCACATCAGTTGGCGCACTGGTGGGCGCGGCCTACGCCGCGGGCGAGCTGGAACATTTTGAGCAATGGCTACTCGAACTGGGCATTACCAACGTGTTCTCGTTTCTGGATGTAAGTATGAGTGGTGGGTTGATCAAGGGCGATCGGTTAATCGAGTTCTTTCGCTCTAATTTCATCGACCGTCCGATCAAGGACTTAGCCATGCCTTTTGCAGCGGTGGCTACTGCGTTGGATACCGGGGCGGAAGTCTGGTTACGCGAGGGTTCTACCGTCGAAGCAATACGTGCCTCCATCGCACTTCCCGCGTTATTTGCGCCAGTGCTACATGAAGGCCGGTTACTGGTGGACGGTGGCTTGGTGAATCCGGTACCGGTATCGCTAGCACGCGCAATGGGCGCCGATATCGTGATTGCGGTCGATCTTAGTTCTGACATTATAGGCCGCAACTTGCGTGAAGAATATGCGCTTGAAGTACCAAGCGCCGAGGTCAGCGAATGGAAAAGCAAGCTACAAGCGCGCATTAGCGCACTGATTCCAGCGCAATGGAACGAGGAGCCCAAGCTCCCCTCCATGCTAGACGTGGTAACGTCCAGTATCAACATTATGCAGGTGCGCATCAGCCGTAGCCGCATGGCGGGCGAGCCACCCGATGTGATTATAACGCCACGTCTGGCACACCTCGGCTTGCTTGATTTTCATCGCGCCAAGGAGGCAATTGAGGAAGGTAAACGTGCAGTGGAGGTGGCGCTACCTAGCCTGGTTGCCTGCTGTAAACCATCTCCATGAATGTGATGATGTTAAATGGCTACGTGCTAAGCGTTTTAAGTCTAATTTCGGTTTCAGCCGTCCATGCTTAAATTTTCAACTTTGAAACTTTCAGCCAAACTTATCTAGTGTAGGCTTCTATCAAGTAGCGGCGCATCATGCGATGGCTATTGAAGTAAGATGCATTCTTGCTGATAGCATATTTCATGACCTTAATCCAGCGGCTTGTGTCCTGATGATAATAAAGCGGCAACACCACTTGTTCCAACTTGTCATACAGGGCAATGGCATCGCTACCATTGCTGCTGGTCATATTGCCAATGGCCCAACCGGTGATACCTTCAATGCACCCTTCAATCCACCAGCCATCGAGTACCGACAGGCTAGGCACGCCATTGATTGCGGCTTTCATCCCGCTAGTGCCAGAGGCCTCGTATGGGCGAAGTGGCGTATTAAGCCAAACGTCACTACCCGCTACCATGTTATGCGCAATATCAAGATTGTAATCAGGTAAGTACACCGCAGGAACAATGCCCGCCAGTTGGTTAGCATAGCCATGCAACTCAGCTATCAGCGCTTTGCCGCCTTCGTCACCGGGGTGTGCTTTACCGCTCATGACTATCTGAAATGGATATTGTTGGGCGATTCGTTTTAATCTCTCCATATCAGAAAATAGCATATCTGGGCGTTTATAGGCCGTCATGCGCCTTGCAAACGACAAGATTGGAATGTTGCTATCGAATCTAGCCCCAGTTAAATCAAATATCTGCTCAATAAGCGCTGTTTTTGCTTGCTGATGCGCCTGCCAAATAGCTTCATCTGAAATACAACACTCTGCGCGTATAAGTAGTTCAGGCTCGTGATGCCAACCTGGAATATGCGTATTATAAAGTTCGCGAAAACTCTCTGCAGCCCAAGTCAAAGGATGTACGCCATTGGTAATGGCATGCACTTGATAGCCAGGGAACATTTTATTGGAAATATCAGCATGACTTTTTGCCACACCGTTCACATACTCACTCAAATTTAAAGCCAGACGCGTCATATTCAGTGAATCTTCCCCAGCCAGATGCCTAATTGTGAGTAAGTCAAAACTATGATCAAACACTCGATTCACTAATGCATAATCAAAGCGGTCGTGTCCTGCTTCTACGGGAGTATGGGTTGTAAAACTGCACATCTCACGTACACGGGGAATGTCATAGTGCGGCTCCCCCGCTCTCAGTTCCTCCAGAGGGTAAGCATATCGCTGTAACAGCTCCACGCCCAAGAGGGCGGAATGACCTTCATTCATGTGGTAATGAAAAATAGTAAAGCCCAGCGCCTGCAGTAACCGTACCCCGCCGATGCCAAGCACGATTTCTTGCTTCAGTCGGTAGGTCGAATCGCCGCCATACAAGTAATGAGTGAGTTCACGGTCTTCGGGGCTGTTCTCGTTAAGGTCAGTATCCAGCAGAAGTACAGGCTGCTTGCCGCCGCTGAGCCCTTTAACTAAATACAGCCATGCGCCTATCCAAACAAGTCGACCTTCAATGGTAACGGCCACTTTGGCATCCAGTGGCTTCGCCCAGAGCTCAGGCTGCCAAAAATCAGGGAGCTCTACCTGATGACCTTGTTCATCAATTTTTTGGCTAAAATATCCAGCACGGCTGACCAAGCTGATCGCAACCATGGGCAACATTAAATCTGCTGCCGAACGTATCATATCACCCGCTAATACACCCAAGCCGCCTGCGTAAGTTGGAATTTCATTACGCAAAGCAATCTCCATGGAGAAGTAGGCTACACGTGGCGAATGGGTAAACTCCTCAAGCATGGCACTCCTTTCAACGTGTTATTTTGAATTATTTATTCAATTCACATTAATGTTTAATGTGAATAATAAGGTATTTGCCAGCAGTACTGTTGATATACATCAATCAAAGACTAAGCTCGACTCGTAGATGGATTTCCCAAAGGGATGCTGAGTTTGGAGAATTATCATCGAATTGACGGACAAGCCGCAAAGCGGATGCTTGATATTGAATGATTAGAATCCTCCATTATTCAACATCAAAAATCACTACCTCTTCTTACCAAATGTAACCATAAATTTCACAATTGTTACGACAATGTAACTTTATGCTTGAATCAGTCATTATTTTGTGTTACTTTTTGACCTGCGTCAAAATGACGCACCAAAAAAAGTAATAGGCAGGTCAACCGTATTAAATTGCGAGTGATAGATGGCACTCTATACTTTAGGCTACAAAATGATCGCTAAGCCAAGCAACTCACTGCCAGTTAAAGGCTTTGTGTGGCTTTTTACCGGCATAGTTTTGATTTTGGCAGTTATTGCTATTGGTATGTCACAGATTGGCGCTTGGTTTGTATTACCTTTTGCCGGACTTGAAGTATTGGCGTTTGCAGTTGCGTTTTACCAAGTACACGTTCATTACAATGACTACGAAAGCATTTCATTAGAAGGTGACAATGTTGTTATTGAAAAACATGTTAATAAAAGTATAGATAGAGTCACCTTTCAACGCTACTGGGTCAAGGTAACGTTGCGTAACATGCAAGATGGAACAGTTAGCCTTTTTATAGGCTCACATGGCAAGCAAGTGGAATTTGGTAAACGTTTTATGGATGATATGCAACGCATTGAACTCGCAAAACAACTCAAGGTAAAGTTAGCCAAACTTGAATAAGTTGGTCTAATAATTAACTTGGTTTTAAATTATTAATTTGGAGCGTGTATGTTAATGCAAGGACTTAAAAAAATTGGTGCTGTCTTGCTTTTAGCAATGGTAAGCATGGTTGCATATGCTGATTACAGCTGGAACTTTCCTGAACCAGTAACGCCGATGGCCCTAGACACGCTACACGTCCATAATAAATTTATGCTGATTACGATGGCAATTTTTGTCGTCGTGCTTGCCATCATGATTTACTCTATTTTTGCACATCGAAAAAGCAAGGGCTTCAAACCCGTTACTGATAAAGCCCCCTCTACCGCTCTAGAAATATTCTGGACCTTAATCCCGTTTGCCATCCTGTTGCTGATTGACTTCGTGATTATGGGGATTCCTGCCTACCACAGCGTCATTATGATGGAAGACACTCGTAACGGCTCTGAAATGGTGATCAAGGTTACCGGTTCACAATGGCGCTGGCAGTACGAATACATGAGCGGTGATGCAGAAGGCATTAAATTTGTCAGTAATTTAACAACGAATACCAAGCAAATGCATAACGAAGAAGACAAAGGCCAAAACTACCTGTTAGAGGTAGATAACCCATTGGTATTACCAGTAGATACTAAAGTACGCGTGCTCATGACGGCCACTGACGTATTACACAACTGGTGGGTGCCGCAGTTTGGCTCCTCACGCTTAGCAGTGCCTGGCTTTATCCGTGAAACATGGGTACAGGTGACCAAGCCTGGCGTGTACCGCGGGCAATGTAAAGAACTTTGTGGCAAGGGTCACGGCTACATGCCTGTGGTTGTTCATGCTGTCTCTAAAGATGAATACAAAACATGGGTGCTTGCTAAAAAAGACGAAGCTGCTCAAGCTGATGCTGGCGCAGACCAAGAATGGACTAAAGAAGACCTGGTGGCTAAAGGTAAAGAAGTTTATGAGAAAAACTGTGCAGTATGTCACCAGGTCACTGGTGCGGGCTTACCTCCAGCATTCCCAGCCTTGACTGGCGGTAAAATTACCACTGCACCAATTTTCGGTGCAGATGGCAAATATTTACCTGATAGTCATTTGGATCGCGTACTTAACGGTAAAAACATAATGCCGGCGTGGAAAGCGTTATTAAATGACACTGAAATCGCCGCTGTTATCAGTTATGAGCGTAATGCACTAGGCAATAGCGTAGGCGATTTTGTACAACCCTCACAAGTAAAAGCTGCACGTCAATAGTCAAGTTTAGGCACAGGAGATAACAATGAGTACAACAACGGTAGCGCACCATGACGAACATGCTGACCACCCAACAGGCATTATGCGTTGGCTGACGACCACAAACCATAAAGATATTGGTACGATGTATCTGACCTTTTCTCTCATCATGTTTTTGGTGGGCGGCTGTATGATCTTAGGCATTCGTGCCGAGTTATTTCAGCCTGGGCTACAACTGATGAACCCTGATTTTTTTAACCAGCTCATCGGCGTTCACGCTTTAATTATGATTTTTGCGGCGCTGATGCCTGCTGCAACCGGCTTTGCCAACTGGATGATTCCATTGCAAATCGGCGCTCCAGACATGGCACTACCGCGCTTGAACAACTGGGGATTCTGGTTGTTACCGCCTTCAGCTATTTTATTAACGTTACCATTCACATTGGCGCTATTTGGCATAGGTGATGGCGCCTTGGCGACTGGCTGGACATTTTACCCACCACTTTCAATACAGGGTGGCATTGGCGTTGACTTTGCAATCTTTGCAGTACATTTACTCGGCATATCATCTGTACTAGGTTCTATCAACATTATCGTTACACTGTTTAACATGCGCGCACCTGGTATGACTTTAATGAAAATGCCACTATTTGCATGGGGTTGGCTGATTACTGCATTTTTATTGATCGCTACCATTCCAGTATTAGCCGGCGCGGTCACTATGTTGCTCACAGACCGTCATTTTGGCACACACTTCTTTGATGCGGCAGGCGGTGGCGACCCCATCATGTTCCAACATTTATTTTGGTTCTTTGGTCACCCTGAAGTCTATATTTTATTGTTGCCCGTTTGGGGCTTTATCCCACAAATTTTACAAACATTTTCACGTAAACCGGTTTATGGTTACAAAGCTCAAGTCTATGCTTTTTGGGCTATTGGAGCCTTATCGGTAGTGGTTTGGGCACATCACTTCTTTACTGCAGGTCTGCCTGTACCTGCTCTGCTCTACTTTATGTACAGCACCATGGCAATTTCTCTACCACTTGCGGTTTTATTCTTCTGCTGGATTAAAACGATGTGGAAAGGCTCCATGAGTTTTGAAACACCCATGCTATTTACCGTAGGCTGGATCATTCTGTTTGGTATTGGAGGGTTAACCGGTTTGGTATTGGCTGACGTTGCGGCAGATGCCCAATATCACAACAGCTATTTTGTCGTGGCGCACTTCCATTACACGCTGTTTGCCGGTGGCATCATGGGTATTATGGCTGGTGTTTATTACTGGTTACCAAAAATGACTGGGCACATGTATAGCGAGAAGCTGGGTAAAACACACTTCTGGCTGACTGCAATTTCATTTAACATGACCTTTATTCCACAGTTCTTCTTAGGCCTAGCCGGAATGCCGCGTCGCATTCCTGACTACGCGTTACAGTTTGCTGAGTTTAATATGATTTCATCAATCTCAGCGTTTGTTTTGGGCTTATCTCAGTTGCTATTTGTTTACATCATCATTACTTGTGTACGTGGTGGTAAAAAAGCAACCGATCAGGTATGGGAAGGGGCGGAAGGCTTAGAGTGGACATTGCCCTCACCGCCTCCTTATCATAGCTTTACAGAGCAACCGGTTATCAAGTAGCTTGAAAAGTTAAATTAAGGTAAAAATGAAGAAGGTTTGTTCAATTAGATGAGCCTTTGACAGAACATGGAAAAATCCTGTATGCAAAAACCGGGCTCAAAAAGAAATAAAATCGTCGCTTTAATTTTAGGCGGGATTGCTTTGGCATGGTATGTGGCTTCCATGTTTACGCTATGGAAATAAAAGCTGAAGATAACGGCACTAGCCCAGATCAACAAAGAAAATTAGCCAATAAAAAGCTAGGCTTTAAATTACTTTGGATCGTTGCGGGATCCATTGCTTTTGCGATTGCACTGGTGCCTTTATACAATGTACTTTGTACTTTAACTGGGCTTAATGGCAAAACAAAAACGACGGCATCTGAAATTTCAAACACAAAAGTGGATGAATCAAGATGGATTACAGTGCAATTTACATCGAATGTAATGCCTGGTTTAGGTTGGAATTTCCACCCGAAACAAAGTAGCATTAAATTGCACCCAGGACAAGTGGAAACAGTATTGTTTGAAGCTAAAAATATTACAAGTCAAGTAGTAGCAGGGCAAGCAGTTCCAAGCGTTTCACCAGGTGTGGCTTCCAGCTATTTTAAAAAAATAGAATGCTTCTGCTTTATGCGCCAGGAACTGCAACCTGGAGAAACTAAAATAATGCCGCTAAGATTTTTTGTGAGTCCAGAGTTACCCAGTGACGTCAGTGAAATGACCTTGTCGTATGCTTTTTTTAGTGCCGATAAACCATAAAAAACGATGGTTTCATTTTTTAGAAGTAAGGTAAAGAGTGTGTAATAAGTAAGCGCCGCTCAACCGCGGATTAGTTGAAGTAGATTAGTTAAACATAATGCAATAGGAGCAATGCATGGAAACACATTCAAGTAATCATTATTACGTTCCTCACGGGAGCTTATACCCTGTGGTCATTTCAGCGGGGTTGTTGAGTCTTGCTTCTGGCTTTGTTTTTAGCGTGGCTACCGACAACAACAAAGACTTAGCCTATCTGCAAGCGCCCGGTAAATGGATGATGTACATTGGAGCAGCCCTTATTCTGCTCATGACCTTTAAGTGGCTGGGTGCGGTTGTGACCGAGAGCGTGACGGGGCAGTATAAAAAATGGGAGGATCAATCCTTCCGCATCGGCATGATTGTATTTATCTGCTCTGAGATCGCGTTTTTTGCCGCCTTCTTTGGCGCGCTGTTTTATATGCGTATTATTTCCGTGCCAGATCTGGCTGCATTTGACCCGCTATTTACACCGTATAAAGACTTCTTAGGCACTTGGCCATCTGCCGGTCCTGGTGGCGTGGTACTCGGCAATGAGTACACTCCTGGCACGCTCAATCCGATGGGTGCATGGGGTTTGCCAGCGATCAACACTGCACTATTGCTGTCATCAGGCGCTACTATCACATGGGCACATTGGGGTTTGCTTAAAGACAATCGTAAGCAGTTGATTATCGGCTTATTTCTTACGGTTGCTTTAGGGACTGCCTTCCTGGTTTGCCAAGCATTCGAATACCATGAAGCCTATACAGAGATGGGCTTAACGCTGGGAAGCGGCGCTTACGGTGCCACTTTCTTTATGCTCACAGGCTTTCACGGTTTTCACGTCACCTTAGGTACAATCATGCTGATTGTCATTTTGTTACGTTCAATGAAAGGCCATTTCTCAGCCAAGAGCCATTTCGGCTTTGAAGGTGTCGCTTGGTACTGGCACTTTGTGGACGTGGTGTGGTTAGGTCTGTTTATCTTCGTTTACTGGTTGTAATAGTATTTATAAAAAAGGGGCGATGCTCGCGCACCGCCCCTTTTTTGTTTGAGCCTATCGGTTATGCCATCATAATAAATAATAGCAATGCAGTTTATGGTTTTTGAATAGCCTTCAGACCTTTGGCTGACCAATTAAACCAAAGTAGTAACCGACTAATAGCAATAAAAACAATGTAATTGAAAGGCCAATACGGATAGTCAACGCCTTAACTGTGCGCTCACCGCCGTCTTTATCTTTCGCTAAAAAATATAATGCAGAAAACAAGCTACCTACAATGGCAAACAGCACGATTACAATAGCAATTTTAATTAACATGTCGAGGCCTTATCTTTATAGATACGGCATTATGCGTTGCATATGATACAAAAGCAATTTGGCTTAACAAACTACGTATTTAGGCCTTCGTGGTTAGGGTCGCTCATATTGATTATTTGCGTACCATTGTTTATTAAACTTGGATTTTGGCAATACAACAAAGCCACGTTAAAACAAGAAATTCAATCTAATTATGAAATTGCAGTAAGCGCTGATGCACTCGACCTGCCAAGTCAGATCGATAACTTCAATGCCTGGCAATATAAAAAAATAAAATTAAATGGCACCTACAACACGCAATATCAAATACTACTCGACAATCAGGTAGAAAATAACAAAGCGGGGTTTCATGTACTCACGCCATTAAAGTTAGCAGGTAGAAACGACTATATCCTCATCAACAGAGGCTGGGTAGAGGGTGGTGCCGAGCATGACAACATACCCGACATTGCTACGCCAAATGAGCCGGTCGAAGTGGTTGGTCAAGTTTCCATCCCCAGTAAAAAGATTTTTACACTAGAAAGCGATGTACAAAAAACGGTTTGGGATACAGTGTGGCAACATATGGATATGCAACGCTATCAAAAAAGCGTACCCATCACAGTATTACCTGTAGTGATTAAACTTGATGCAAAAAGCAATGCCGGCGGCTTTGTCCGTAACTGGCAAATACCGGCGAGTAGAATTGCCACCAATATAGGCTATGCTTACCAATGGTTTGGCTTTGCCTTTGCCAGCATCATGATTTATTTATTCACCAGTATTAAAAAAGTATCAGGCAATCAATAAAATACAGGCAATTTAAAAATATGCAAAACGAAACAGAAAACTCCGAATATCTTGATCGACAACGCAGAGGACGGTTAGTCTTCCTTAGTATGCTGATATTTTTTGTAACGCCTATCGTAGCTGTTATTGCTATGTATAAGCTGGATTGGAAACCTAAAGGTGAGAGCATTGGTGAACTGGTCACCCCGGCAAAACTCCTCACCATGGATAAACCCATCCTAACGGGCGAAGGAACTGTTGCGCCAGCAAATCTATGGAAAGAAAAATGGAGCATGGTTTATGTGACCGCAACTTGTGAGGATGCCTGCAAAAACAAGCTGCACATCATGCGTCAATTGCACGTTTCTTTATATAAAGAAATACCGCGTATGCAACGCGTGCTCATCACGACATCCAGCAATGTTGCTGAGTTGAAACAAATCTATCCAGATATGCTGATATTTAATCAGCCTACGGTTGAAATCAACGCAATTGGCAATCAATTCAATATCAAAAACGAGCAGTCTATTAGTGCCAACAGAATTTATTTAGTTGATCCGTTGGGGCACTTAATGATGAGTTACACGCCAACGACTGACCCAGCACTCATTCGTAAAGATATTACGCGCCTCATGAAGTATTCCTGGGCTGGCTGATCATGCAGCACGTTTTTTTTAAACGCTTGTCTTTATTTGCAACGGTGCTCGCGCTATGCGTCATCGTACTTGGCGCTTATGTTCGCTTATCCGATGCCGGGCTTGGCTGTCCTGATTGGCCGGGCTGCTATGGGTCACTTAGCGTCCCTCAAAGTGAAGTGGCGATTCAAAAAGCACAAGCTGTATTTCCAGGTAGCACCATTGAATCCGGTAAAGCCTGGAAAGAAATGGCGCATCGCTATTTAGCCGGTACTTTGGGCTTGGTCATCCTCGCAATATTTTTATCTGGCTGGCGTCTTAAATCAAGTATTAAAGTACATCCATTGCTACCAACAGTCTTGCTTGTTATCGTTGGCTTTCAGGCCATGCTAGGCATGTGGACAGTCACCCTATTACTAAAGCCTGCCATTGTCAGCGCGCACCTCATTGGCGGCATGACAACGTTAGCATTGCTCACTTGGATTGCCCATCGCCACTGCGCAAGAACCATTGTCAACAGTACAATTTCACCCGCACTAAAATTGGCTATACGCGGCGCTTTGCTGATTTTGCTTGGACAAGTTTTTCTAGGTGGCTGGACCAGCACTAATTACGCAGCACTTGCCTGCACTGACTTTCCAACATGTCACGGTGCCTGGCTACCTGAGATGGACTTCAAAGATGCGTTTCATTTGGTACGCGAGCTTGGGCAAAGTGCCAATGGTGGCAATTTAACACTACCCGCTTTAGTGGCTATTCAGTGGACACACCGCATCGGCGCACTTATTACGTTTATTTATTTAGCGACCTTGGCATTGAAAATAATCAACATCCATCACTTTAGAAGCATAGCATTGCTACTCCTTGCCACTTTATTGATACAAGTGTGCATCGGCATTGCAAACTTGGTGCTGCAACTACCGTTAGCGCTTGCAGTATTACATAATCTAGGCGCAGCTTTGCTGGTAATCATCACCGTAATACTTAACTCAAAAGTAACGAGCACAAAATATGACTATGCAAAAATACACCAGTGAGGCACCTATGCGCATCATCGTAACCAACCAGATTAAAAACTTGATGCACCAGTTCAAGATTTTCTTTCCGCTGTGTAAACCGCGGGTAACATCATTAATCGTGTTTACCGCACTCATCGGCATGTTTTTAGCCACACCCAACATGGTGCCCTTGCCTCTGTTACTAGCCACTACCATTGGCATTGCTTTTGCGTCCGGTGCTGCGGCGGCGTTTAACTGCCTGATTGAGCATAAAATTGATGCCGTGATGGCGCGCACCCGCGCACGTCCGTTGCCTACGGGGCAAGTTTCATCCATAGAAACCATGGTATTCGCCACATTGCTGGGTTTAACCGGGCTGGCCATTTTATACATCTACGTCAACCCGTTGACCATGTGGCTCACGCTCGCTACTTTTGTCGGTTATGCCGTGATTTACACCGTGTTTCTTAAACCAGCAACACCAATGAATATCGTTATTGGAGGCGCCTCGGGCGCAATGCCGCCTATTTTGGGTTGGGCCGCCGTGACCAATACTGTTTCACCAGAATCGCTCATCATGTTTTTAATCATTTTTGCCTGGACACCGCCCCACTTCTGGGCGCTGGCGCTGTATCGCCGCGAAGAGTACGCTAAAGTTGGCATGCCCATGTTGCCCGTCACCCACGGTGAAGCATTTACGTTGCTACATATATTGCTCTACACCATCATCCTCATCGTGGTTTCACTCATGCCTTACGGGCTTGGCATGAGCGGTATGATTTATCTAGTATCCGTGATCATACTAGATGCTATTTTTCTGGCCTATGTCATTGCGCTTTATAAAAAATACTCCGATGATCTGGCGAAGCGTACCTTCAGATACTCAATTATCTATTTAACGCTGTTATTTGCGGCTTTGCTAGTTGACCATTATTGGTTGATGTAATTGGGGATAATTGCCTGCTTAAGGTGCGATATTGAATTTTTGCCGCACCAATAACCAACCAACCAACCAACCATCACTCACTCACTCACTCACTCAATCAATAGTTAAAATAAGCAAAAGTAATATTCAAATCAATGGCTCAATCATATTTTGAGCCTAAACACCTCCCCCACCTACGCTATCCAAATCACTAGCTAAAAGTTACATTAGCTCGATATATATTGAGCCAATGCAATATATAACATTGTATAATTGCGCAATATTGACGCATCTACTTGATGCAAAGGTCATATTCAATGAAAAACATGCAAGTTAAGATTTTGCCCATAAATGCAAAAACTTACCCCTAATGATCAATTTTCTTTAGTTTTATTTAAGGATCGAAGTGATGAGTAACAATAATGTAGAAACGTTTTACGACGACTACGTCACCAGAAAGTTTACCGTGATGGCAGTAGTTTGGGGCGTGGTCGGCATGCTGGTCGGCGTGCTAATTGCCGCACAGCTTGCTTTTCCAGCACTTAATTTTGATCTAGCATGGTTTAGCTTTGGTCGTTTACGCCCGCTACATACCAATGCCGTGATTTTTGCTTTTGGCGGTAGCGCTTTATTTGCCACGTCTTACTACGTCGTGCAACGTACTAGCCAAGTGAGGCTGGCGTTTCCGCTGTTAGCGCGGTACACATTCTGGGGCTATCAAGCTGTCATTATAGCCGCCGCAATCAGTTTGCCATTGGGTTACACCCAAGGTAAAGAGTACGCTGAACTTGAGTGGCCAATTGACTTGTTGCTATTAGTAGTTTGGGTAATGTACGCGTTTGTGTTTTTTGGCACTATCGCTAACAGAAAAATCAAGCACATTTACGTTGCCAACTGGTTTTATGGCGCGTTTATTATCGTGGTAGCGCTACTGCACATTGTAAACAGCGCGGCAATTCCATCTGAGTGGTTTAGGTCATATTCAGCATACTCTGGTGTACAAGATGCCATGATCCAATGGTGGTACGGTCACAATGCAGTAGGTTTCTTTTTAACCGCAGCATTTTTAGGCATGATGTACTACTTTGTGCCAAAACAAGCGCAACGCCCAGTGTATTCATATCGCTTATCAATTGTGCATTTCTGGGGCTTAATTTTTACTTACATGTGGGCAGGCTCACATCACCTTCACTACACGGCACTGCCAGACTGGACACAATCAGTCGGCATGGTGTTATCACTGATCCTGCTAGCGCCAAGTTGGGGCGGTATGATCAACGGTATGATGACCATGTCTGGCGCATGGCACAAGTTGCGCGACGACCCGATTTTACGTTTCATGATTGTTTCACTTTCATTCTACGGTATGAGTACGTTTGAAGGCCCAATGATGGCAATTAAAACCGTCAACGCACTTTCACACTACACAGACTGGACCGTGGGTCACGTGCACTCAGGTGCGCTAGGCTGGGTAGGTTTTATCTCGATGGGCTCGTTGTATTTCTTAACCCCTCGCCTGTGGGGCTTAAAACAAATGTACAGCACAAAAGCCATTGAGCTGCACTTCTGGTTAGCGACAATTGGCGTCGTGTTATATATCACTGCTATGTGGATTTCTGGCGTAACCGCTGGTTTAATGTGGCGCGCTATTAACGAAGATGGCACGCTCACCTACACCTTTGTTGAATCTGTTAAAGCGATGCACCCTTTCTACGTCATCCGTATGATAGGTGGCTTAATGTACGTAAGCGGCATGATTATCATGCTGTGGAACGTCATTAAAACCGTACAAATGGGTCAAGCAACACCCGCTAAAATTCCAGCTGTTGTGGCACATGCTTAAAGGATCATAAAAATGGCAAATAATGAGAAAAAAGGATTTACGCACGAGAAAATTGAAACCAACAGTTTCTTGATGATTGTGTTGATTTTAGTAGTGGTTTCGTTCGGCGGTTTGGTTGAAATCGTGCCGTTGTTTTTTCAAAAATCAACAACGCAACCGATTGAAGGCTTAAAACCTTACACCGCATTGCAGCAAGCGGGGCGTGATATTTACCTGCGTGAAGGTTGCTACAACTGCCATTCACAAATGATCCGTCCGTTTAAAGCTGAAACCCTGCGTTATGGGCATTACTCAGTGGCTGGTGAATCAGTGTTTGATCATCCATTTCAATGGGGTAGCAAGCGCACCGGACCTGATTTAGCACGTGTTGGTGAACGCTACAGCGACGAATGGCACCGTATTCACTTAATTAACCCACGTGATTTAGTGCCAGAGTCTGTGATGCCTGGTTACCCGTGGTTAGAAAAAAACCTGGTAAATGCTGAAAAAATGCCAGCTCACTTACGTGCATTAAAAATCGCAGGTGTTCCATACACGGATGATGAAATCAAAAATGCGGCCAATGATGTTTATGGTAAAACCGAAATGGAAGCCGTGATTGCTTATTTACAAGTGCTGGGTACAGCACTTAAACAATAAGCGCACAATATGGATATTACTGATTTACGTAGCATAGCAACCGTTGCCGCTTTGGTGACCTTTGTCGGCATTTGGGTGTGGGCATGGTCTGGGCGGCATAAAAAAGATTTTGATGAAGCGGCAAGATTGCCGCTTGAGGGAGATGAAGAATGAGTGATTTTACAAGCAGTTTTTGGCCGATTTTCATTTCAGCCATTGTCATTGGCGGTATTATTTTCTGTTTGGTTGTATTGTTTGTTACCAGCAAATCACACGATCCTCGCCATACAGGTCAATCGACTGGCCATGTGTATGATGAAGATATTGTGGAAATGAACAACCCGATGCCTAGATGGTGGATGTGGATGTTTATTATCACCTGTATATTTGGCGTAGCTTATCTATTCCTCTACCCAGGCTTAGGTACTTATAAAGGCGCCTTCGGCTGGACTCAAGTGAATCAGTATGAGCAAGAAGTCAAAGAATCTAACGATCGCATCGCACCAATCTATGCCGCTTTTACGGCCATGAAAGCTGAAGATGTTGCCCAGGATGCCAAGGCAATGGCGATTGGCGAACGTTTATTTATGAATAATTGCTCACAATGTCATGGATCAGATGCACATGGCAGTCGCGGCTTTCCTAACTTGACGGATAACGACTGGCTATATGGTGGCACGCCGGAAACCATAGTAGAAACCATTACCAACGGTCGCCACGGTATGATGCCGCCAATGGCTGCTGCGGTAGGTGGCCCGGATGATGTTAAAGATGTCGCTCAATATGTGTTAAGTTTGTCTAATAGCGAACATGATGTTAATCGTGCGGCTTTGGGTAAAGATAAATTTACTGCATGTGCAGCTTGCCATGGTGCAGATGGCAAGGGCAACCAGGCTGTTGGTGCACCAAATCTAACTGATGATATTTGGCTACATGGCGCAGGTGAAGCCGCTATCATTGACCGGATTAACAACGGTAAAAGCAATCAGATGCCAGCACAGGGTACGCGTTTAACACCTGAGCAGATTCATGTATTAGCGGCTTATGTTTGGCGCTTTTCAAATTCAACTGCAGCTCAATAAATAGCCCATTATTTAATTGATTACTGATGTGAAACTTTAATGCAGATTGAATAATCTCATCATTACTTGAAGCCCGATATTTTGCACATGTAAAAATATCGGGCATTGTCTATTTCTGCGTCACCATTATGCAAGGTCTCAAAACAAGTGCCTAATCAGAAACAAAAGTCGAAAAAAGTCATTCCTATCGCGAGTGACACTTCAACCGTAAAATCGGTATCACTCTACGAAGCGCATCAAAAAATATATCCTCGCAACATCTCTGGCTTTTACAAAAACTGGCGCTGGGCCATGATTTGGATTACACAAATTGTGTTCTATGGTGTGCCATGGCTACAATGGGGCGAGCGCCAAGCTGTATTACTCGACATCAGCACGCATCGCTTCTATATTTTTGGCTTGGTGCTTTATCCACAAGATTTAATTTACCTAGTTATCATTTTAATTATCGCAGCACTGGCTCTATTCTTATTCACCGCAGTTGCTGGCAGGCTCTGGTGTGGCTTCGCCTGCCCACAATCAGTTTACACCGAAATATTTTTATGGATTGAACGCAAAGTTGAGGGTGACCGCGCCGCGCGTATGCGTTTAGATAACATGAAATTCGGGTTAAAAAAGTTCTACAAAAAATGGCTTAAACATTTAGCCTGGATTAGCTTTTCAATGTGGACCGGCTTTACTTTCTTAGGTTACTTCACCCCGATACGTGACCTCATTCACAACATTTCACTATTTAATTTAAGCCCATGGGAAACTTTCTGGATCTGCTTTTACGGATTTGCCACCTATGGCAATGCAGGCTTTTTGCGTGAGCAAATCTGCAAACACATGTGTCCGTATGCGCGCTTTCAAAGTGCTATGTTTGACAACGACACCCTCATTGTTACTTATGATGAAAAACGTGGGGAGCCGCGTAGTGGTCGCTCTCGTAAAGTCGATGCCAAACAATCAGGTTTAGGTGACTGTATTGACTGCAGTTTCTGTGTACAAGTTTGCCCAACAGGCATTGATATCCGTAACGGCTTGCAGTACGAATGTATTAGCTGCGGGTTATGCGTGGATGCCTGCAACAGCATCATGGATAAAATGGAATACCCGCGTGGTTTAATCCGTTTTTCAACCCAAAACGCTCTCACCCAGCACTGGACGCAACATCAAGTGATCCGAAAGATCTTACGCCCGCGCGTGCTTATTTATAGTGGGTTATTGTTATTCATGAGTGCGGGTCTTGTTTACTCGCTGGCTACTCAGGTAGCATTCAAGGTTGACGTTATTCGTGATCGCGGCGTGATGTCACGCTTAGTCGCTGGTGGTAAAGTTGAAAACGTATATCGATTACAAATCACCAATGCTTCTGAAAAAATGGAAACCTATCGCATCTCGGTAGAAGGTATCAAAGGCTTAGCTATAGCCTCAGATAAAGAGTTTACTGTGAACCCTGCTGAGTCGCGCATGGTTGCAGTGAGCTTACAAATTGAAGACGGCTCAATCAAGAGCGGTTCACATCCGATTGAGTTTGAAATTGAAGCCGCCAGCACGCTTGCCGAGATTTCTGAAAAATCAATTTTTTATATGTCACGCTAAAGGTTAAGTTATGACAAATAATCAACCCTCTAATCAAAAACCTAAATGGTGGAAATCAGGATATGCATGGCTGGTTTTTACAGGTCCGGCAGTGGTCGTTGTTGCCAGCTTAGCCACCGTTTATATCGCGGTGAATGGTCAGGACCCAGTGCTAGCCCATGAAGAAAATTCAGGCAATTACACTAAGTCATTAACAGTGGAGCAAAAAAATTCGCTGGAACCTGCCGGGCGCGCACGTAATCATGCCGCCACGGGTGTGAATAAACAATAAACCATGCAATCTGCGCTCACCTACAGCGCCCTTATCATGGGCTTGGCTGGCGGACCTCACTGCGTAGCCATGTGCGGTGCGGCTTGCACCGCATTAACACAGTCACCCCAGCAACCTTACGGCATCTATCTTTATCACCTAGGGCGTCTGTGTGGCTATGCCACGCTGGGCGCAATTGCTACGTTTGCCATACAAAGCATTGCTTGGGTTTCAAGTTACAGTGCCGTGCTACACCCGCTTTGGACTTTTTTTCATGTGTTAATCTTTTTCTGGGGTGTTTTGCTGCTGGTTTTAGCCCGCCAACCGATTTGGGTTGACCGCGCCGGACGCAACATTTGGGGGCATGTAAAAAAACTTAGCGTCAAGCAAGGCGGTCATTTTTATATCGGTATGTTATGGGCGCTAATGCCATGCGGTTTGTTATATTCCGCGTTGATTATTGCATCATTCAATGGCAACCCACTTGATGGTGCCATCAGTATGGCGGCTTTTGCAGTGGGTTCCAGCGCCTCTTTATTTTTAGCGCCTTGGCTATGGCTTAAACTCAAAACAAAAGCAGTAGAACCCTATGGCATGCGCTTAGCAGGTCTACTACTCAGTGGCGCCAGCGCATGGGCAATTTGGATGGATCTAACGCATAATACTAAAGTGTGGTGCAATTAGTCAGTGTTTTTACCAAACAAATAATGGCACAAATTCCGTTGCATCATCCCAACTTAAATAAGGCTTTTGTTCTTTAACGACTAACTGTAACTTACTCAGTTTACTTAGCGCTCTGTTGCCAGAGACCTTTGCAACTAACTTAGCCTCTTGCCAAGAACGCCCTTCATCGGCTGAGAACACCGCAAACAAGCTACCTTCTTGCTCACCAGCCCCTTGCCAAACAACCCATACTTGTTGCTGCCAAGTAAAAATGGCGGGCTGTCCCGCTAACTGAGCATTCTTGCTCAGTTTTTTAGTAGGTGAAGATACCCAAGCCTCGCCATCCATACGTGCATAGCTCAGAGTAGCGCTCCCCGCTACAACCCAAGCAAAATGCCAACCCCAATCGCCACCACGCGCTAATGCCAAAGACTGATAGTGACAGTCAGATGCTGCCGATCCTCCAAAAGTCACGCGCTTGATGTCTAAAGGCGAGCCCTCATGAGGCAAAGCCATGGCTAAATCATACACACCACCATCAAACAATTGTTGCCATAATAGTGCGACAGCAATATTTTCGTCTTGCGCTTTCGCAATCGGGCACAACGAGGTTGGCTGCGAGTAAACTGAGTCGCCTGCCATGGCATTACTTGTAAATAATAACGCACAGAGCAAAGTGCTATAGGTAAATGGTTGGGGTATCGTCATCATAGTAGTCACAGAACCAATCGCGAATATATCGAATATTAAATACTTGCCAAACTCAATCTGCCCGCGTACGCCACTAAGTTCAGTTACTCGCAGGGTCCGTCACAAACCCGATACGCACCAATCCAGTTTTTGTAGCCTCTGACATCACCTGCGCCACTTTTTCGTAATGCACTAATCGATCTGCTCGAATATGCAGTTCTGGCTGTGGGTCTTTTTTAGCTTCTAGTGCAAAGCGCGCTACTAACGTTTCTTTTGGTAGAAGTTCGCCATTCCAAAAAAGGCTGCCATCTTCACGAATAGCAAATTCAATGTGCTCTGGCTTGGTAATATTTGGATTACTGGATGCTTTGGGTAAATCAATTTTGACAGAATGCGTAAGCAAGGGTGCGGTAATGATAAATATCACTAACAATACCAGCATGACATCTACAAGTGGCACCACGTTGATTTCTGCCTTTGCTTGATGTTGCTGCGAGTTAAAGCTGCCGAAACTCATGATGCACTTCCAGATGTTTTGTTGGATTCGTCAGAAGCATTACCCACCGTAAGAAGTACAAACAAATCATGCGCAAAGGCATCAAGTTTAGCCAGCCACATACGGTTACGACGATTAAAAGCGTTGTATGCAAACACTGCAGGAATCGCCACAGCCAATCCGATTGCAGTCATGATCAGCGCCTCACCTACTGGGCCTGCCACCTTATCTAGCGTGCCTTGGCCTGAAATCCCAATATTCACCAAAGCATGATAAATTGCCCATACCGTGCCAAATAAACCAATATAGGGCGATGCAGAACCCGCTGATGCAAGTACCGTTAAGCCATTCTCACAGCGTGCAGACTCCTGATCAATACCATTGCGAATCGCACGTGTCATAAACTCGGATATACCGCCAACTGCCACCAGCTTTTGCATGCCATAACCACTGGCATTACGGGTTGCCGCCAAACCTTCTGCCGCGAGCATTGCAAAGGCATTATCCGGCTTATTTTTCTTCAAGCCTGTATTTAAGTTATCAATAGAAGGGTGTTGCCAGAGCGCATTAAGAAACACCTTAGCACGCCTTGCTTCTAGCCAATTAGCCAAACCCTTGGTAAAAATTAAGTACCAAGTGGCTATTGAAAGCATCAGCAAAAACACCAAGACTACTTTACCTACCGTATCAATTTGCACAATAAAATGCGCAACACCTAAATCATGGGACATTTCAAACCACCTCTAAAGTTACATCAATTTAAAATAAAATCAAATGGTTGCATCGCAACCGCACGTACCGATTTGCCGTCACGCATGGCAGCATCACACTGCCATGTTTTAACTGCCGCTAGCCCAGCCTCATCTAACCTTTTATGACCCGAGCTCTCTTTTACTTTTACTCCAGTAATTTGCCCAGCCTCATCTAACTCTACTCGCAACACTACCCGCCCATGCTCTCCCGCACGACGCGATGCCGCCGGGTAGTTTGGTAACGTGCGTTGCGGACAAGTCAAAGATAAATCTGAAGTTAGTGTAATGGGTCCAGTCGGTTTGGCTGGAGCCACAGGTTCGGGTTCTGGCGCAGGTGGGGCTTCAATCACAGGCACTGGCGGAGGTGCAGGCGCCACGTAGTCTGTCACCTGCGTGACCGGTGTTTCCGCCACTAACACTGGAACTAGTTCTGGCCGCAGAATTGGCCTCTCTTTCACCAGTGTTACTTTCTTTGGTGGCGGCGGCTTGGGTGGTTCCGGTGGTGGGGGTTGTTCTTTTTTAGGCGGTGGATTGATTAAATTAACAAACAAAGTCACCGCCTCTTGCGGCGGCGGGATGAGCTTATAGCTCATGGCTACGTATAACAACGCACCGTGAAGCGCTACCACTAAGAATAAACCTGCAAGCTTACTCAGAGAACTTTCAGGTGTTACAACAACCATATTCACTCAATATTCCACCTAACTCAATCCCAAAAATTGCCGTGCTGATGGAATATAGCGCAGTACCAGCCGTTCTACAACTAATACTGCGAGCAAAGTAATGCCTAGAAACGGTAACAAAATACCAAGGAGCACAATGATTGCAATTAAGCTTAACGCATAAGGTGAAGATTCACGTGCTTGCGGTGCGCCAAGCAAACCTGGTGAGCGTCTGCGCCACCACAAAACAATAGCGCTCAGTGACAACAAAACAAGTCCTAATGCAGTTAACAACCCTAATAACTGATTAAACCATCCGAATAACTGCCCTTCATGAATAGCAATACCATAACCAATAATACGATCCAACAATGGTCTGTCAGCAAAGTCTTTTCTTGATTTAATTTCACCAGTGTTTGTATCAAGCACTAAATTAACCCGTAGCGGCCTATTTTGTGCGTCGGAACGCGCTGTCCATTCTGGCGACCTTTTTGATGGCGGGGAAATCAGCACAGGTGCTGCTAAATGCAATGGTTGAACCTTGGCTACATATAAATCTATGTGGCTATAATCAAATTTTGGCATCTGGATTTTATTTGCCCCATGTTTGTGTCCTACATGGTCAGCATGTTCACCAGCATCAGCCAATTGCGAATTTCTCTCACTTCTTTCCTTTAATTCCGATGAACGACCCGTTGTCCAATCTTGCTGAACTACTTCTCCATTACTAAAATGACGTACCTCTTTAAGCAACCCTCCCCAAGACTTTGCCCACGGCAACCCAGACAGCAACAAGAATAGCGTAAAGAAAGAAATCCAGAAGCCAGTGACTGCGTGCAAATCGCGCCACCAGACTCGTTCATTTTTACCTAACCGAGGATAAACAATACCCGCAAGACTTTTAGTATTGCTTGGCCACCATAAGTAAAGCCCTGTAATAATCATCACAATTGCCCAAGACGCAGCTAATTCAACCAAATTAGAGCCACGGTCTCCAAGAAGCAAATTGCCATGCAAGCGGTGTACCACGCGCATCAGTTTATCATCCTCACGCTCTTGCTTAAGAATTTGCAATGTTTGCGGATGCACATAAACACGGGTTAAATCTTTTCTTTGCCCTACCAGTACACGCACGGCAGAATGCGGTGTTTCGGGCAGTTCATACGCATTAAGTACCGTCCCAGGCACCGCCGCTAGCGCAGCAGAAACTTGCGCTGCAGCACTTTGGGGGGATGCTGTCAGCGTGATCTGTTCATAGGACTGATCAAGCACTGCTTCAACCTGAGGCTTAAATAAATATATCCCTCCAGTAATAGACAAAAGCAGAATAAAAGGGATGCAAAATAAACCCGCGTAAAAATGCCAGCGCCAAATGGTGTTATACGCTGGCCAGGTTCGAATATCCTTGCCAAAAAGCGATTGTTCAGCAGTAGCCATATTTTTTATATCTGTATCCATCATTATTTAATAGTCAAACTTCATACTTGCAAACCAAGTACGTTGTGGGTAAGGGTTGGGGTTCACATAGTACTTGAAATTATTCAGATTATTCACACCAAGTGCAGCTGACCATCTATCTGCAACTTTATAGGTTGCCTTTGCATCCACCACAAAATAATGACTAACCGCGCCATACACGTTAGGGTTCACATCGGTATATTTTTTATTGACCGTATCATAAAGGCTATTATGCTGACGGCCACTGTAACGAGCGGCTAAGGTAAGTGATAGTTTATCATTTGCACGATAAACACCCATCAACGTTGCACGCCAATCTGGGATACGTGGCTGATCAGTACCCTCAAGTCCAGGATTTTTTCTATTTTTTGTAATTGTGGAATCAGTATAAGTCACACTACCAATCAGATCGAAACCATTAATCCACAAATCACTTAACTGCAATGCAGTTTCAACGCCACTTGTTCGTACTGTATCTACGTTTTGTACGCTTCTGATGATATAACCGGGTAAGGTTGTAAAGTCACTTTGAGAAATCAAAGCATCATTTTTATCTTCATAAAATAGCGAAGTACGCCACAGACCAGCGCCTAACAGACGCTCGGCCGTAAACTCCCACGAGTTAACGCGCTCTGGCTGCAGGTTAGGATCATTTGTTTTTGCCGTATTGTAGGGGGCTGGGAATGTAGAAATTTGTGCAGGCGTAGCATTTGCACCCGCGGTTGTTGTAATGCCAATGTTTGTAAACAGCTCGCCAACAGTTGGAAAACGCACACCTTTACCATAAGAACCGCGTAGCAACCAATCGTCCGTTGCTTGATAAGAAAGTGAAACTTTAGGCGAAAAAGCATGTACTGTACGATCACCATATTTCACATTGGTGCCCGCTGCAAAGTTACTGCCGTTTGATGCGTCCCATTGTTCCCAGCGGCCACCTGCCACCAATTTCCAATCAGGGGCAAAAATCCAAGCATCTTGTAAATACAGGGCTTGCGTTTCAGTTTCACCACGTGAGTTTTGGCTCAATCCGCCTCTACTACCAGACCGCCAATCTGAGCCAGCAGTGACATTGTAAGTATCTGTTTTAGTTTCATAATTATCGTAATGATAACCAAAACTCACTTGATGCTCACTTTTCATATTCCCACTGGGGCGCCAATCTCCGCGCAATTCAAGCGTTTTCCAGCCGGTACCGCTTGCATCAGCAATGGTTCCGCCAACGACAGTCGCACCATCACTGGCATTCAAGCCAAAATTACCGCTAGATGTACGGTTTAAATCTTTATCTTGATTAAAATAACTGGCTACCACATCCCAGTCCCAAGTACCTTTGGTATCTGACTTTAGCGATAGGCCATGCATCCAATGTTCACTTTCGGCATTACTGGAAGCTGGCGCCGTGACGCTATAATCCTTACCATCAATACGCACATATCTAAAGATACCTGCAGCCGAGCTCGTGCCGTAAATAGTGTTCCCTGACGCATCTTTTAAATAGCTTTCACCTCTCTTCTCTGAGTCATTTTGCCAATAACCTAAGGTGTAAGCACCGCGAATTGTTGATGTGAAATCATAAGCTAACTTCACTTTAAGATTATCTTGTACGGTATGATCAATCCCCGCCGCTGCGGTCACCACACGCGGGTTTCCCGATGTATCAATGTCTTTATGCGCACCGCTATTAATAACGGTAAATTGCCCAGCACCTGCTGCTGCTCCGGTTTTAGCTGTGGCCGCAGTGAAAGTCATCGGATGCCCATGGTTATCCAAATGATCACCACTCACCCAAAATGAAAAGTCATTCACACGACTGCCGATAGAGGCCGCACCATGCACACCGTCATAGTATTTGTCAGTACCGTATAACTTAAAATTTTCGCCGAAGTAATCCAACTTGGCATGCGACTCAAACTTTTCTGGCATGCGTGTTTTCATCACCACTACGCCACCAGCGGAGTTCCCAGGATACAGCGCAGAGAAAGGACCATACATCACATCTACACGATCAATTTCCTCAGGCGAAACCATATTCCAGCGTGGTGCTGTACTAAAACTATTATGAAGAAAATTTGAAAGTAATAAATCATCGGCATACACTGTAGTTTGTGCACTTGAAATCGAGCTATTTACTCGCATCACCAGTACGCTATTGGTGTCACCAATGTAACGCTCGCGCACGTGTACGCTGGGCAGATACTGCAACACTTGCGGCGTAGTGACCGCGTTTATGCTTTCACTGATTTGCTTGGCGGTTACGCCTTCTACTGTATTGGGAACATTGGCGGGTACAGCTGGCTTTTCTGGTGCTGCGGCACGAATCTGCATAGATTCTAACTGCGTGGCTGATGCTTCGGTCACTTCGGCTTGTGGCGGCACAACATCTTCAGCCACAACCAAACTGCTACTACATAACAACAACGCGCTCAATGTTGTTTTTTTTATCATAATCCCCCCCGATTTTTACTTTTAATTCAGACACTATTGTAGGTAAAAATAGAGTTCGGCGGAATGTGGCATATTGTCGCAGGGCATTACTGCAAAAAACTATGTGCAAAATTATTGCAACAAAAAAGGACCAAATGGTCCTTGTTAATCACAACCGTACTCAAGATGCAGTTTTTAGGCCGCTACCTCCTTACATTCTTTATAACAAGCCGCGCAACTATCCATACACGCTTTACAGGCATCATGTTTATCCGCATGTTTTTTACATTCATCCTCACACTCTTTGCAAATATCCATGGCAATCTTGGCTTGGCTTTTTAAATAACGCGACTCTTGGCTTGCCAGTTGTTGCAATGCTCCACATACTGCCAGCATTTGATTTACGCTTTGTGCACAGGCGGCCATCTCTTTGTCGCCCTGCCCTAGCAAAGTCAGGCAGTGGCTCAGGCAAACTTGTCCTTTTTGTATGCAATCCGATGTAGCTGCAGTTAAGCCAGTATTCACGGCACCACCATGTTGGTGATGATGTTCGTGTCCGTCTGCCGCTTGCACTTTGCCAACAATTGCTGCGCTGGCAAGCGCAACACCGCTCAATAACAACTCTCTTCTGTTCATCTAAAACTCCTTTTATCAGGTTAAATTTACAAGCTGATTGTATGCCTGCAAGCACATCAAATCCATTGAAGAATCATTTGTAAATCGTGTCGATTGAAGTTGCCAGTTAGTTTATTAATCTGTTGTACTAGGCAATTAGTTTGCGCGACGATTTGTCACATTATGAGATTTATAATCCGCTATATAATATAACGAATGAAAACATATCCTCAATCAGCAAAAGTTAACGCACTCAATCGAACTGGGCTAGAAAACCCGTCACGCCGCAATTTACAGCGTTTATTTTTTCTGCGTAGCGTGATGATTATCTCTATGCTGGCAGCCACAACAGCGCTGTTTTATTTACATATACCACTGCCAAAGTTGCCGATAGTTTTTGCTGTAGGCGCTATGCTATTTCTTAATCTGGTAACGTTACTGCGGTTAAAAAAATACAGCAACGTCAACGATAAAGAGCTCTTGTTACAGCTTTTAGGTGACTTAGCCGCGCTTACGGTGCTTTTTTATTACACAGGCGGCTATAGCAATCCCCTAGTATGGATGTATTTATTGCCACTTACCGTAGCCGCAGTGGCATTAACACGTGAGCATGCATGGCTACTTACAGCCATTGCTGTGGCTTGTTATTCAACTTTAGTGTTTTATTATGTGCCGCTATCACATTTGCACATGCATGATCTGGCAGGAAAAACACTCGACATTCACTTAGTCGGCATGTGGTTTGGCTTTGTCGTAAGTGCGGGCATCATTGCGTTTTTTATCACGCGTATTGGGCAAAGTTTGCGTGATTACGACCGCATGTTAGCGTCAATCCGTGAAAAATCACTTTCTAGTGAACGTATGTTGGCACTCGGTACACTCGCTACCAGCGCGGCACACGAGCTAGGTACGCCGCTTGCCACCATGGCTGTGATCAGCAAAGAACTTGCTCACGATTTAGCCGACCAACCTGAACAGTTACAGCAATTAGACATCATGGTTAGGCAGATTTTACGTTGCAAAGAGATATTATCCTCTATCACACGGGATGCGGGTGAAGGCCGTGCTGACGCTGGGCATGGCATGGCGTTACGTGAGTATCTACAAGAAGCTATTCAGCGTTGGCGCGATACGCGGCCAGTCACTGAACTGGTTATTACAATGAGCGAAAATATTTATAACCCGTTAATCTTTACAGATAAAGCGCTCACGCAAGCACTACAAAATTTACTGGACAATGCTGCGGATGCTTCTCCAGAACGTATATTGCTTGATGCCGAATGGGATGAAACAGTTCTAAAAATTAATATCCGTGATTTTGGTTCAGGAATTACAGAAGAAGTTGCAAAGCATTTAGGCAAGCCATTTTTCACTTCAAAAAGTGAAAAAGGCATGGGGCTAGGAGTGTACCTAACGCACACCACATTAGCGCGCTATGAAGGTGAGCTTAGCCTCAGCAACCGCATAGATGGTGGCGTACTGACCACTGTAACGTTACCATTAAAAAAATTAAAGGTATGAGTCCATGAGTACAATTATTTCAGATGAAAAACCAACATTACTACTGGTAGATGATGACGCCGAGTTTTTAAGTGTGCTTGCTCCAGCAATGAGCAAGCGCGGCTTTTTAGTTTCCACCGCGAATAGCGCAGAAACCGCATTTGAGCTTGCTAAGATGGATGCACCGGAATTTGCCGTAGTTGACCTTAAAATGTCAGGCAACTCTGGCTTGGTACTCGTTCGACAGCTTGCAAGCCTGAATGCCGGCACCAGCATTGTGGTGCTCACGGGTTATGCCAGCATTACTACAGCGGTTGAAGCCATTAAGCTTGGGGCAACGCATTACCTTGCAAAGCCGGTAGATGCAGATGAAATTGTTGCTGCGTTTGAAAAACTATCTGGTGATGCTGAGGTGGCGTTATCTCACAACCCGCTCTCTATTGACCGCTTAGAGTGGGAGCATATCCAACGTATATTGTCAGAGAATGACGGCAACATCTCAGCCACTGCACGTAGCCTGAACATGCACAGACGTACCTTACAAAGAAAACTAGGGAAAAAGCCCAGCCTAAATCCTAGCATTAACTGAACAGCTATATTTACCCAAGCTCAGATGAGAGGCGCACAATCAAAGTTAAATTTTGATGTGCAATGACACACTAATTTCATCACCCGCCGCTATTTTTTGTTTTTTACGCACTTCAGCTTTTATAGGCAAAATATAAGCGCCTGATTTACTCTCAGGGAAAATCGAAGTATCCCACAATGTGCCACCGATATTGACCGACACGCGAACCGAACCCCAACCGCGCCGCTTACCAAAGTGATTGTCATTAAAAAATTTTATTTCTTCAGATTTATCCTGTGGCAAGGTAATGAAATGCCATGCACCCTTACCCTGCCATAACCAACATTTGCCGGAAAAAGTAAAATCTATATCAATCATAATTAAGCGCTATTTATCATCGCCATATAACATCACAAATTAGCGTAGCAATAATCAATTAGGCTTCCTTTTAAAACTATCCAACAACAACAAACCCACGCCAACACAAATTGCACTATCTGCCACGTTAAACGCAGGCCAATATAAGTCGTTAATGTGGAAAAAAAGAAAATCAACCACATAACCCAAGGTTACCCTGTCATACAAATTGCCGATGGCACCACCCAACACTAACGCCAAAGCTAAACTAAATAGCTTTTCTTGATGATGTTTTTTAATCAAATAAGTAATCACAATCACCGCGACACTTGTAATCGCAGTAAAAAACCACTTTTGCCAACCGCCGGCATCAGCTAGAAAGTTAAAAGCTGCACCTTCATTGTGATAACGCACTAAATCAAAAAAACTCGTCACGGTTAAGTGTTCGCCATACACAAAAGCATTTTGCACCAGGTGTTTGGTATATAAATCAAAGGCTACGATCACGGCACTAATAAAAAACCATTTACGCATGTGAGCGCGCCTCGCCTTTGCCAAACAAGTTACTGAAGCAACGCCCGCAAATATGTGGATGCTCAGCATCGGCGCCCACATCGGCACGGTAATGCCAGCAACGGTCACATTTAACGTGGGCACTTGGCGCTACTTGTATGTCTAGGCTACCTGCACGTTGATGCAACGTGGCGCGCGAGGTAATGAGCACAAAACGTAAATCATTACCTAAACCATTTAACGCCTCAAATACTGCACCTTCGGCATAAATATCCAGCTCGGATTGCAATGATGACCCAATCAAACCTGTTGCACGTTTTTCTTCGATAGCTTTATTCGCCAGCGCACGTACTTCTAAAACTGTTTGCCATGATTGAATATCTGCATCAGTCAGGCCATGCTTGGGCAACGCATACCAAACATCCTCAAACACCGTTTTATCTGCATCAAGCGCCAGTGTTTGCCATATCTCATTCGCGGTAAAGCTCAAAATTGGCGCCATTAAGCGCATCATGGTGTGCGTAATGTGGTGCAACGCACTTTGCGCTGCACGGCGTGCATGCGAGGTTTCGCCTGCGGTATAAAGCCGGTCTTTAAGAACATCCAGATAAAACCCTCCTAAATCTTCTGAACAAAAGCTCACAAATTTTTGCACGGACAAATGGAATTCATAACGGTCGTAATCTGCCAAGACTTCTGTTTGCAATTTTTCAGTCAAGTACAACGCATAACGGTCAATTTCTAGCCATTCGTTCACTGGCAGCAAATCTTCATTTGCATCAAAATCTGCGATATTCGCTAATAAAAACTTGCATGTGTTGCGAATACGTCGATAACTCTCAGCAACACGCTTTAAAATCTCATCTGAAATCGTCAGTTCACCTGAGTAATCGGTTGAAGCTGTCCAAAGGCGTAAAATATCCGCACCGTAGGTATCCATCACCTTTTGCGGCGCAACCACATTACCTTTAGACTTACTCATTTTGTGACCTGAGCCATCCACCACAAAACCATGCGTGAGCAAGGCCTCGTAAGGCGCACGTCCATCAATCGCACAGCCTGTTAACAAGCTCGATTGAAACCAACCACGATGCTGGTCAGAACCTTCCAAATACAAATCTGCCGGAAACTGTAACTCAGGGCGACGCTTGAGCACGGCTGCATGCGTTGCGCCAGAATCAAACCAAACATCTAGCGTGTAGGTCACCTTTTTGTAATCATCCGCATTTTCTGGTGCATATTGCGCTAAATAAGCATCACCATCTAAACTGAACCAGGCTTCAACGCCTTGCGCTTCTACCAATAAAGCTGCGCGCTCCAACAATGCCATCGTTTGCGGATGCGGCTCACCTGTTTCTTTATGCACGAAGAAAGGCATAGGCACGCCCCAGTTACGTTGGCGTGACACACACCAGTCAGGACGATTTTTAATCATGGCTTCTAAACGCGCACGACCCCAAGCCGGGAAAAATTCAGTTTCATCCACGGCTTTATTGGCATGTTCTCGCAAGCTTGCACCAGCAGCGTCCTGTGCATTCATACCAATGAACCATTGATGGGTAGCCAACTGCATCAATGGCGTTTTATGGCGCCAACAGTGCGGGAAGCTATGATTCAAGCGCGCACTTGCGAGCAAAGCACCACTTTCTGTCATGGCAGCTAAAATCACCTTGTTGGCATCTTTTCTGTCTAAACCGCGAATCGCTTCAAACTCAACCAAGTCACTATTAAAGAACTTGCCATCACCACCCATTAAAACGCGTGGTTTTTCATTGGGGAAGTTAGCGCGCATTACTAGCCAGTCGTCGTTACCATGCGCTGCGGCCGTATGCACCAAGCCAGTACCGGCATCGGTTGTGACGTGGTCACCGCAGATGATAGGCACTTGGCGATTATCAAATGGGTGTTGTAATAAAAGACCAGCAAGCTCACTTCCTTTAAAAACCTCAAAAAAGTTAGCAGACTCGCTTTTTAGCCTATCTTTAAAACTTGGCAATAGTGCCTCAGCAACAATTAAAAATTTATTTTCGTGTTCACCATCTTGCAACTTAATCAACAAATAATCTAAATCAGCATTAACACTCACTGCTTGGTTAGCAGGCAATGTCCAAGGTGTTGTAGTCCAGATAACTGCATATACATCACCCTCAATAACGTGATTTAACTTCAACGCCTTACTCAAAGTCGCGTTATCCACCACCTTAAAACCCACATCAATCGCGGGCGAGTTCACATCTTCATATTCAACCTCGGCCTCAGCCAATGCCGATCCGCAATCGACACACCAATGCACCGGCTTGCTGCCCTGATACAAATAGCCGTTTTTATAAATCTCCCCCAAAGCACGCATGATGTCGGCTTCGGTTTTAAAATCCATCGTCAAATATGGGTGATCCCAATCGCCCAACACCCCTAAACGAATGAAGTCTTTTTTCTGGCGCTCAACTTGTTCTTTGGCATATTCACGGCAAAGTTCACGAAACTTAGCGGGATCTATATTTTTACCGTGATTTTTTTCTACCACTAACTCAATTGGCAAACCGTGGCAATCCCAGCCAGGTACATAAGGCGCATCAAAACCTGACATGGTTTTTGACTTAACAATCATGTCTTTTAAAATTTTATTCACCGCATGGCCGATGTG
This sequence comes from Methylotenera sp., assembly GCA_041675545.1. Taxonomy (GTDB): domain Bacteria; phylum Pseudomonadota; class Gammaproteobacteria; order Burkholderiales; family Methylophilaceae; genus Methylotenera. Next base: position 6,953 of record JBAYTS010000002.1, on the reverse strand, counting down.
AATATCGCCATTGGCATAAGGCGGGCCATCATGCAGTATAAATTTCTTGGCACCTTTTCGTGAGACGCGAATACGCTGGTAAAGCTGCGTATCTGTCCATTGTTTTAACCATGCAGGCTCACGCTTAGCTAGGTCGCCCCGCATAGGAAACGTAGTTTCAGGCAGGTTTAATTTGTATTTTGAATCTTTATTTGCTTCGGTCATTCAAAAATCTCACTATTTATCTTCGTCTTTTCCACCTAGGCGGGGATGACGGTATTAAAAAAATCCCGCGCAGCGACTACATCAGCCGCAATCTGCGCTTTTAACGCATCCAAACTCTCAAACTTCATTTCATCACGTATTTTGTGCAAAAATTCCACATGCACATGCTTGCCATATAAATCTTCATTAAAGTCCAGCACATGCACTTCTAATGACAGCTTAGGCACACCCGCAATTGTTGGACGTACCCCTAAATTTGCCACTGCATTCAAACCTTCTAATTTTACTGCATATACGCCAGTGAGTGCAGGTCGCTCGTGACGCATATGTACATTGGCGGTAGGAAAACCAAGCTGCCGTCCGCGCTTTGCGCCGTGCACCACCTTGCCGCTTATGCTATATGGCCTGCCCAGCAGCAATGCTGCCTCTTGCAAATTTCCAGCGGCCAAGGCTGAACGTACACGCGTACTAGATACGCGCGCATTAGCCAAACTCACATGTGGCAAACTAATTAAATTAAACTTCTTTTCTACAAAATCAACGACAGAACCCGCACGCATCGCCCCAAAGTGAAAATCCTCACCGACCAAAATCGCTTCTGCATGCAAAGACTCACGCAAAATAGTCTGCATAAATTCCCCCGCTGTCACTTTGGCAAAACGCAGATTAAAGCGACACACATACACGCGCTCAACACCTGCTTTTGCAAAATACTCCAGTTTCTCACGCAAGGAACATAACCTGGCCGGCGCACTCTCTGGTGTAAAAAACTCACGTGGATGCGGTTCAAATGTCATCACAGCGGCAGTTAAATTAAGCGCCTCTGCAGTTTGTATCAATTGATTTATCAAGGCTTGATGCCCTGAATGCATGCCATCAAAATTACCTATCGCTAATGCGCATGGCGGCTGCAAGCCATCTTGAATATGCCTGAACACCTGCATTTAACGATTCACCCGACGTATATAATCGCGCGGCCTAAAACCCAACAGCATCAACGTAGAAAAATAACTGACAGCACCTAATGCCACCAAGCCGCTCATATACATTAAACGTTTGATTAAAGTAAATTCCAGCCAAGCTTTTGCATCGCCCATCGCCAAGAAGAGCACGCTGCCCATCACAACAAGCGCTACCAATAGTTTAAATAAAAATAACATCCACCCTGATTGTGGCTTAAAAATACCAGCTTGTCGCAAATGATAGTAAAGTAGTCCGGCATTAAGACACGCGCCTAAGCCAATTGCCAACGCCAAACCTACATGACGTAAATCTAAAACAAACACAAACAGCACGTTCATCACTTGTGTTATCACTAGCGTGAATATTGCGATTTTAACGGGGGTTTTAATGTTTTGCCGTGCGTAAAAACCAGGAGCTAAAATTTTAACCAGAATCAACCCGAGCAAACCGATACTATAAGCAATCAAGGCTTGCTGCGTCATGGCAACGTCCAAAGGCGTGAACTTTCCATAATAAAACAACGCCGTCACCAAAGGGGTTGCCAGCACAGCTAACGCCACCGCCGCAGGTGCCGCCAAAATAAACGTTAGGCGTAATCCCCAATCCAACAGTTGTGAGTATTCACTATCATCTTTACCTGCATAAGCCTTGGATAAACTTGGTAGCAAAATAGTCCCTAACGCCACGCCTAGCACCCCGGTAGGAAACTCCATCAAACGATCAGCATAATACAGCCAGCTCACACTACCTGTTATTAAAAATGAGGCGAATATTGTGTTAAGAATCAATGAAATCTGCGCTACCGACACACCGAGTACAGCGGGTCCCATCAATTTTAATATACGCCATACGCCTTCATCATCACGCTTAAAGTCAAACTTGGGCAGCAAGCCAATTTGCCTTAAGAACGGTACCTGAAAAGCGAGTTGTAAAAAACCGCCGATAAACACTGCCCACGCCAACACTTTAATCGGCTCATCAAAATAATCTGCAAAAAACAATACAGAAGCGATCATCGAGACATTGAGCCACACCGGGGTAAACGCCGGAATACCAAACTTGTTATAAGTATTGAGCACCCCGCCCGCCATCGAAACCAGCGAGATAAAGAAAATATAGGGGAACGTAATACGGAGCAATTCAACCGTCAGCTGCATTTTTACAGCATCAGTCCTAAAGCCCGGGGCAATTAAGGTCACAATCCAAGGTGCAGCCAACATACCCAACAAAGTGACTACGACTAAAATAATACCCATCCAGGTAGCGACGCGGTTGATCAGGACATGCGTCTCATCAAAACCACGCTGACTTTTATACTCACCCAAAATAGGTACAAACGCCTGACTAAATGCACCCTCGGCTGAAACTCGACGCAACAGGTTTGGGATTTTAAACGCAACAATAAACGCATCGCTCAACATGCCGGCACCGAACACGCGCGCGATCAATGTGTCGCGTACAAACCCTAAAATACGCGACACAAAAGTCATACTGCCGACTTTAGCCAGCGCTTTGAGTAAATTCATGCTTTATCGTTATAATGTGTGTGAATGAAAGACAGCAGAGTATATGAAAATATTTGCGTGATTTTAACATGCCACGTGTCATCACGTAGTAATTGCTGATGATATTTGCGTTATTTTAACTTGCAATAGTTTTATAAAATAGTTAGTATAGCGGGCTTAGTATTTTGAATAGCTTTTAGGCAACTTTTAGGAAAAAACAGATGGCAAATACCGCACAGGCAAGAAAACGTGCTCGTCAAGCAGTTAAGCAACGTGCTCACAATGCAAGTTTGCGCTCTACTTTGCGTACAGCAATTAAAAAAATTATTAAAGCTGTAGAAGCTGGCGACAAAGCCGCAGCTACTGCTGCTTACAGTGAAAACGTAAGCATCATTGACCGCATTGCGGACAAACAAATCATTCACAAAAACAAAGCATCACGTCATAAAAGCCGTTTAAACGCAGCAATTAAGGCAATGGCTTAATTGTTATTTAGATAGCGTTTTGCTTTCATAGCAATAAAAAAGCCGAATTTATATTCGGCTTTTTTATTGCTACTTACATTCAAACGCTTGGCACTCTAGAAAATTCCGTTAAATTTTCCAGTTGCTCACGACCTTAACGCGACTAACTCCCTATATTCAAGTCCGACCGCACCTGCATTGCCAGCTTGATTGCCTCGTCGCGACTTACGTTAACGATAGTGTAATGCCCCATTTTTCTGCCTGCCCGCGCCGCCTGTTTGCCGTACAAATGCAATTTAAGTTGCGGGTTACCTAATGCAAACTGCCATGCGGGTTCAGTTTGCAATGCGCCGTTATCGGGCCAAATATCACCCAACAGATTCACCATTACGGCAGGGCTATGCTGACGACTGCTACCCAACGGCAAGCCTGTCATTACGCGCACTTGCTGTTCAAATTGGCTGGTGATACAAGCGTCTATCGTGTAATGTCCAGAATTATGCGGGCGCGGCGCAATTTCATTCACCAGTAACTCGCCATTGCAGACAAAAAACTCCACACCTAATACACCGGTATACTCCAATTTCTCTGCCACACTAATAGCGAGCTTTTGCGCTTGATGGCTCACAGCATCACTACCTCGAGCCGGCACAATAGAAACATCCAAAATACCGTTAAGATGACTATTTTCTGTTGTTGGGAATGTAGCTACATGACCATTCACCCCACGTGCCAATACCACTGAAACTTCATAATCGAGTTTCAGCATTTTTTCCAGCACGCACTCTTCCTGAGAAAATTCAGCAAAAGCTTGTTTGGCCTCAGTTAAATTAGCCACGCGCGCCTGACCTTTACCGTCATATCCAAATCTGGCGACTTTAAGAATTGCCGGGTAAATATCACTATCATCTAAAGGTAAATCAGCCTCAGTGTTAATCACCGCATAGGGTGCTACAGGCAAGCCGGCTTGTTTTAAAAAGTTTTTTTCACTTACGCGATGCTGGGCAATGGCAACACTTTGCGCCGACGGGCGTACCGTTGTGCCTTTAGCCAAAGTTTCTAATGTTGCTGCTGGTACATTTTCAAATTCAGTAGTGACGGCTTCACAGCTCTCCGCCATTTGCTTTAGTGCAGCGGCATCGTCATATTTTGCACAAATATGTACATCAGCAATTTTACCTGCGGGGCTATTTTCATCTGGGTCTAATACGGTGACTTTATAGCCCATTTCATGGGCAGCAATCACAAAAAAACGGCCCAACTGGCCGCCGCCTAACATACCCAGCATTGCTGGTGGCAAAATTGCCGAAGGTTGTTCTAAGTTTTGGCTCATATATTAACTGCTATTAAATTTAAGTTTTTGTACTAACGATTATCAACTAATAAAATCTACCAACTTCAAGGTTGGTCACTCAACGCCATATTTTGTACTTTTTCAGCTTGCTTGTTACGAAAATCAGCAAGTTTATTAGCTAAATCTACATCATGATTAGCAAGTATAGCCACCGCAAATAAGCCTGCATTTGCAGCACCAGCATCCCCAATCGCAAAAGTAGCCACTGGAATACCTTTTGGCATTTGCACGATTGATAGCAAGGAGTCCTGCCCTTGCAAGTGCTTAGAAGGCACTGGCACACCTAATACCGGCAGGGTCGTTTTAGCCGCCACCATGCCTGGCAAATGTGCAGCACCGCCCGCACCTGCAATAATGACTTGAATGCCATTTGCTGCCGCAGTTTCGGCAAATTGAAACATTAAATCGGGAGTACGATGTGCCGAAACGACTTTAGCTTCATAAGCCACACCAAAGTCGGCCAACATTTGTGCTGCATTTTTCATGACAGGCCAATCGCTATCTGAACCCATGATAATCGCTACTAATGGTTTGGTGTTTGCCATATTTTTCCCTTTACAGCAATTGTTTTACAATAAAACTAAACTATCACGGTGGATTAATTCCACCTCATCCATGTAACCTAATATAGCCTCGATCTCGTGGCTAGGTTTGCGCATAATTCTTGCCGCCTCACTCGCTGAATAATTCACCAAGCCACGCGCTATTTCCGCACCTTGCGCATCAACACAAGCCACCATATCACCACGCTCAAAATAACCCTCTACTGCAGTTACGCCTATCGGCAGTAAGCTTTTACCTTCAGATTTCAACACTTTAACAGCACCAGCATCTAGCACTAATTTACCTGTCATGCGTAAATGATCTGCAAGCCATTGTTTACGAGCGGCTGTTTTCATCTGTGTCGCTTGTAGATGCGTACCAATGACCTCACCAGCACTTAAACGGACTAATACGTCAACTTCACGACCCGATGCAATAACCGTATGTGCGCCACTGCGTGCGGCACGCTTTGCGGCTAGTATCTTTGTAAGCATGCCGCCGGTACCAACGCTACTGCCTGCGCCACCAGCCATTTGCTCCAAAGCCAAGCCCCCAGCTGTCGCGTGTTGAATAAAAGTCGCGTCTGGGTCTTTGCGTGGATCGGCAGAATACAAGCCTTGCTGATCAGTTAAAATCACCAACGCATCCGCCTCAATCAAATTTGCCACCAGTGAAGCCAAAGTATCATTATCACCAAAACGAATTTCGTCGGTAACCACAGTATCGTTTTCATTGATGATCGGAATTACCTTCATATCCAACAAAGTGCGCAACGTGCTACGTGCATTTAGATAGCGCTTTCTATCGGCCAAATCATCATGCGTCAGCAACACTTGCGCAGTATGCAAGTGATGCTGACTGAAGCAGCTTTCGTACATTTGAACCAAACCCATTTGCCCGACAGCTGCTGCGGCCTGCAATTCATTCACGGCTGTTGGGCGTTTTTTCCAGCCTAAACGCTGCATGCCTTCAGCCACTGCCCCGCTTGAAACCAAGACTATTTGCCTGCCCTGCTGCGCCAGTATTGCAACTTGCGCCGCCCACGCGGCAATTGCTGTTTGATCTAAACCGTTGCCATCATTGGTGACCAAGCTAGAGCCCACTTTAACCACAATGACTTTTGCATCCAGCACCAAAGATTTAAATTCAGGCGATTTCATACTAAACTTCTTGATTATCCACCGCTGGGGTAGCTGCACGCTCATTGATTAAGCCGCTATCTTTTAGCGCATCTTCTTCTAAATGTTTGTTTTCTTCAATGTGCTGCATAATCGCGTAAGTAAGCTCTTTGCAGCCAATACCGCTGATTGCTGAAATCGCAAATACACGGCCTTTCCAGCCATAGTCTTTTACAAACTTCTCTACGACTTGTTGTGCATCTGGCAACATATCAATTTTATTCAACACCAGCCAGCGCGGCTTATCATAAAGCGCCTCATCGTACTTCCTAAGCTCCTCAACAATGGCTTTAGCCTCATGCACTGGGTCAACAGCTTCATCAAACGGAGCAATATCCACCAAATGCAGCAACAAAGAAGTGCGTTGCAGATGCCGTAAAAATTGATGCCCAAGCCCAGCACCTTCAGCCGCGCCTTCAATAATGCCGGGGATATCGGCAATAACAAAGCTACGCTCTGCATCCACTCGCACCACACCTAAATTGGGATGCAACGTGGTAAATGGATAATCAGCCACTTTTGGTTTTGCCGCTGAAACTGATCGGATAAATGTCGATTTACCCGCATTAGGCATACCCAGCAAGCCCACATCGGCCAACACTTTAAGTTCTAAATAAAGCTCAAACTCCTCACCTAGGTCGCCCTTTGTACATTGACGCGGCGCACGGTTTAAGCTTGACTTAAAATGCACATTACCTAAACCACCCTTACCACCCGCTGCCATTTTTGCACGTTGCCCATG
>JBAYTS010000001.1:0-174760 GCA_041675545.1 Methylotenera sp. | reverse complement strand
GAGGGCTTTGCGTAGTTCGCTTTCCAGGTTGGCGCGGCTGTTGATGGTTTCTTGCATTTGCGGATCAAAAAAACGTAGGGTGTTGCGACCGGCTTTTTTGGCTTGGTACATGGCAATGTCGGCCTGCTTCAATAGTTCATCGATACCAGATTGATGGTTGTTGAATACAGTAGCGCCTATACTGGACGTGCTGTGATGTTCATGCTTGTCAAGCTGATAGGGTTGCGATATTGCTTCAAGGATTTTTTCGCCGATAGCCTCCGTTTGCGCAGCGGCCTCTAACGCAATGTCACTTAAATCTTCCAGCATCACCACAAATTCGTCGCCGCCTAAACGTGCAACGGTGTCGCCTTCGCGCACCGCGGCAGTTAAGCGCGCTGCCACTTGCTGTAATAACAAATCACCAACTGCGTGACCTTCTGTGTCATTGAGTGTTTTAAAATGGTCAAGGTCAATAAACAGCAATGCGCCTTCTTTGCCACTGCGCGCGCTAAAGGTGAGTGCTTGCGTCAACCTATCCAGCAACAACCGTCGGTTAGGCAAGCCCGTGAGCGAATCATAAAAAGCGAGATGTTTAATTTCTTCTTCTGCCGCTTTGCTCATGGTGATGTCGGTAAGCGTACTCACATAGTTTGTAATGATGCCAACTTGATTTTTAACGGCACTGATTGAAACATGTCCCGGATAAACCTCGCCATTCTTGCGCCTGTTTTGAACCTCACCTTGCCAGGAGCCTTCTTTTTTGACACGATCCCAAATGGCTACATAAAAACTTTCATCCACGTTACCTGCCCTAAACATACTGGCGTGCCGGCCGATAACCTCAGTCGCGCTGTATCCAGTCATCTTTGTAAAAGATTGATTGACTCTTAAAATCAAGTGATCAGCATCCATCACCATCATGCTTTCTTGCGCTTCAAAAGCAGTCGCGGCAATTTTAAGTTCTGTTTCAGATTTTTTACGTTCAGTGATGTCAATAAACGTAGCAATAGCGCCAATGATGACGCCATCAGTAACAATAGGCTGCGCCCAGTATTCTACGGATATTGAACTGCCATCTTTACGCCAAAAGACCTCGTCCGCATTATGCACTTTCCGATTGCGCTTATAGGCCGCATACATTTGACATTCAGTCTCTGGGTAATGGCTGCCATCCGCATGCGAATGGTGAATGATTTCATGAATATGTCGACCAATAATCTCACCCTCGTGCTCAAACCCTAGAATGCGTAAGAATGATTTATTTGCAAAGGTGCAGTTCCCTTGTGTATCTACGCCATAAGCCCCTTCAGCCATGGAATTTAGTAACGACTGCATTTCTTCCATTGCACTTTTAATGAGCTGTGTTCTGCTGGCTACTTCATGCTCTAAACGGTTGTTCTGCGCTGAGAGCTCTTGCTCACGCTTTTCAACCTCACCCAGCATGAGATTAAACTGGTCGGTTAAGTCGCCTAACTCGTCATCCGCCAACCGCTCAACCCGTTGTGAATACTGGCGTGTTTTAGCAATATTTGCCGCACTGCTGATTAAACGTTCAATCGGCTGCATAATATCTTTAAGCATGCCGCGTATCAGCAGCAAACTAAAAATTAATGCCAAAATCATAGCTGTAATAGCGGCGGCGATGGAAGCAATCACCTCTATCCAAACGGCAACCATATCTGATTGGATTCTTACCTTGCCTAATACTTTTTGATCCAAGGTAACCACATGTTCAATCGTTACCAAGGCATGCTTTCCCAGTGTTGTCGCCAACAGGTTTCTAACCCCTCGCGTTACTGCGTCGCGATTATGTTCAACACTCTCTTGTCCAAACGTTCTGCGTGCCAGCACCTCACCTTGCGAGGTCGTAATCTCAGCGTAAACAATATCCGCATTGGGAGCCAGCGCATTCAGCGTTTCTTCTAACACGCTTTTATCATTAAACAATAATGCGGTTTGGCTATTTAATGCCGTGATTTCTGCAAGCACTTTTAACTCAGCCGTCGCCTCAACGCGCTCGGTGGCAATTTTGTAAACCGCGCTAAACATAAATGCGACAACGAGCGCCACCACAACTGCCGCCATGGCTAAATACCTGATTTCACCGCGGATGGTTTTTTGCTGTGTCATCACGTTATTGCGTCACCTTACGTGCAACGCGCAGTAACTTAGAGCTTATGGATAGCTGTGCATTTTTTGCTTGTGCATAATTCACATCAAAAGCTAGCCGTTTGTTATCTAAAAATAGCCCGATCATAGCGCCTGCATTGAACAAATCGAGATTGTCAGTCACCGTCAACACTGGCATTTTCTCCAATTTTCTAAGCATCTCGGCAGGATTGTCAAGTGCGGAAACCTCGATGAAAAGTATTTGGCAATCTTGTGCGTTATTCATGTCGGCTAAATAAGACAAGGTAATCTGAACGCTACCGCTAGAGTTTTTGGTTAGCTGCTGCAATGCACCACCAAAGCTATCATTGCCTAATACGCAAATTTTAACTGAATTTTGAGTCTGTAACTTTTTATCACTTGAGTGGTTCGACCCAACGGGCCAAGTAGTCAAGGTAGCAAAGTTATACAAATATGCCGCCTTCATTTGGTACTCAGGCACCAGCTCTGCATTTGCCGACGGCGACAACAACAAAAATATTGCCATCGTCACGCTACTTAAAAATAAAAGTGAATGTTTCATTTGAAGTCGTATGTCATCCGTAGCCAATAACTACGGCCATCTTGGGGAATAACCACCTGCTTGTCATTGCTACTGGGGGCAACGTGGTCATAATCACGGTCAAATAAATTACGAATGCCGAGCGACATACCAAGGTTAGGCAGTAATTTGTCGGTTGAGATTGTCAGGTTAGCTAAACTGTAACCGCCTGCGCTTGTATTACGCTCAGTTTTACGGTCACTATAGGCCTGCATTTCAAAAGCAGCACGCCAAGCTTGATGCAAAAATGGTACCGAGAGATTTATTTTACCAATCTGACGCGGTGAGTTTACCTGCCAATGCCCATTGCTATCCTCAGCACTTTGGATTGCGGCGCTGGTACGCAGGCGTATATTGTTATCCCAATGTTTTTCAAATTCCAGCTCGGCGCCGTTGGTACTGCCACCATCAGTATTCTGAAATTGGCTGTTTAAGCCGATCTTCACGCTTTTAATGTAATCATGTGTGCGGTAATGATAAAGTGACCCTAGCAATCGGGTATCTTTGTCTAAATGATGTTCTACCACCAACTCCGTGGCCTCAATTCGCTCAGGTTTGAGTGCGGTATTCGGCAACAAAGTGCCATCGGTGTAATACTCCTCAAAAGGGTTAGGTCGCCGAAAGGCCGTACTCCAGGATAACTTTAAGGTTGTGGTATCCAATGGTTTGTAAATCAAGGCCACACGTGGGCTTGATTTTTCTGTGGTGTGGTTAGACTTGTCTTCGCTTGTATCAAAACGTGCGCCTAGGTTAGCCATCCAACGTGAGTTAATCGTGATTTCATCCTGCACGTACACACTGAATGTTTTTTCATCCGTATCTAAAAAGCTCACTGGGGTTGATATTTGTTGCTTAAAATCATTTCTAAATTCAGCGCCCAATAAAATACGCTGATTTTGAAACCAAGTGCCGACAAACTGCGCATTCAGTCCCCACCACTGCCCAACAGACTTCTCGTTCCAAGGCGTGCCATAGGTGGCGAGGCCGCGATATTCATAGTCGCCATAATAAGTACGCAAGGACATTTGCAGGGCGTTTGTTAACCGCCTTTCATGCCTCACGCTAGCTTGTAGTGACGTGTCTTCATAATTGTACGGTGCATTAAAATCTGCGCCATAAGGCGCAGTCGGAATGTCTTTTTTACGTGTTGAATAAGCCACTTCTGCAAACCAGCTATCCAATTCCAGCTTGCCAAAAAAATGTCGGCTTTGCTGGTCATCTAAGTTACGCGAGGTTCCACCACTAAATGTACTATGTGCGGGAAAATAATGATCTTGCCCATCGCTATTAAAACCAGAAGCTGAAAAAAGCACTTCAGCACCATTATCCAACCGCTTACCGTAATTGATTTTGGCATCTCGCCCGCCATAACTCGACACTTCGCCCACAACCTGCAAACCGTTGATGTCATGCCCTTGCTTGGTGATGATATTGATAATACCAAAAAATGCATTGTTTCCATAAACGGCCGAGCCGGGACCTGACACATATTCCACCCGCTCAATCATTGATGGATCAATGATGCCGGTATAAACCAAGCCGGCACTATTGTAGATATTATTATTGATCTGGCTACCATCAAGCAACAGCATAATACGCCCGGTAAAGTCACCTGGGCGCCCAAACCCACGGCCGCCTAAAAATGAGTAAGCGCGGTCGTTGGTAATATAAAGTCCGCGCATGCTCTCCAGTATTTCAGCGAGGGTATGGTAGCCGTAGGCTTTAATATCTTCAGCCGTTACGATGCTAACAGCTGAAGGCGCGATACTGATTTGATTGGCAATTTTAGACGCGCTTTGCACGTTCATAGTCACTAATTGCTCGATTGGAATTTGCGTGAGATCACCTTGATTGCGAACATCGGCATCCTCAGCCAACACTTGGGTGGTAGCAGTTAGCATGACTAAACAACAATAGATGAAACGGTTAAACCGCAATATTGCTACCCCTAAACTCAGCTGTCAGGATTTTGCTATGGTGTAATGCTATGGTATTACACCCACATAGTATTATGCTTAGATGATTTACTCAAGACAGACAAACGCCAACATTAACCTATAACAAGCATGTATCCACTAAAAGCCGTTTTTAGGATTAGGCCAAGTCAGCTCATTTGGTATTGACTCAGCTTATACCAAAGTGAACGCTCGCTAATTTCCAATAGCTTGGCGGCACGGCTTTTGTTGCCGTTGGTAGCCAGCAAAGCCTCTGCAATTAAACGCCGCTCTAAAACTTCTACCGCATTGGGCAGCGCAAAGGCATTAGTTGCATTGGTTGCGACCTCTGATATTACTGCTGATATTACGTGCTCACTCGTCATTTCAGCAGGTAAATGTTGCGGCATAATAGTTTGATTGCCACTAATAATTGCCGCGCGCTCCAGTACGTTTTCTAACTCGCGCACATTGCCTGGCCAATCATACTGCATTAAAGCATTAACGGCCGTCGCTGAAATTTCCACATGGCGGTCGGCTAGAAAGTGGTGTGCTAATGCTTCAATGTCTGATTTTCGATCTTTTAGCGCGGGTAAATCGATGCGAAACACATTCAACCTGTAATATAAGTCTTCACGCAACTTGCCTTCTTTAATCGCATCACGCGGGTCGCGGTTAGTGGCGGCAATCACGCGAATATCCACTGACATAGGCCGGTTGCCACCTACGCGCTCTATGACATTTTCTTGCAGGGCGCGCAATAACTTTGCCTGCAACTGCATGGGCATCTCGGTAATTTCATCCAAAAATAGCGTACCGCCATCCGCCAACTCAAACTTGCCGATGCGCTCTTTAATTGCGCCGGTAAAGGCGCCTTTTTCATGTCCAAATAACTCGGACTCCAGCATCTCGTGCGGAATCGCGGCACAATTAACAGCAACAAATAATGCGTCGTGTCGCGGCGAACCCGCATGCACCGCACGCGCGACCAGCTCTTTACCTGTACCCGTTTCGCCCGCGACTAACACTGTGGCTTTTTCAGGCGCCACTTGACTTATCGATTGCTGCAATTGCTGCATGGCAGGGCTACTTCCGACCAAACCGGTATGTGGTGATTTTTCCTCACGCAAAAATTGATTTTCAACCACCAAACGCGCAAATGACAATGCGCGCTTAATGGCAACTTCTAGTGCTTCTAAATCAAACGGGCGCAAAATATAATCTGACGCACCGTTTTTGATCGCCTCAATTGCAGATTTAACCTCACCTTGTGCGGTCACAATAATCACTGGCAATTCCGCGTGTTCTTGACGAATCTCTTTGAGCAATTGCAAGCCATCCATGCGCGGCATGTGTAAATCAGTTACTACGCAATCAACATCCTGGGTGCGGATAACCTCTAGCGCCTCGCGTCCATCTTTTGCGGTCAGCGGCTGATAGCCAGCTTGGCGCAAACTAATCTCAAGTAAGCGCAACATGCTGGGTTCATCATCTACAGCCAATATGGTTTTAATGCTTTCTGACATAAATTCACTTTAATTTTGTTAGCACTGCTTTATTGAAAAGTTAGCGGTTCACACTAAACCCTATTGTCCACGAAATGTGGTTTTTAGTTTACTCATGCAACTGCCTCTTTGGCAACCGTACTATAAAATCAGCACCGGTGTCAGCCAAGGTGCTTTTTTCTACCGCCAGTGAACCAAAGTGAGCAGTTACTATCTGTTTTGATACCGCCAAACCCAAGCCGATTCCTCCTGGGCGCTGTGTAAAGAACGGGTCAAAAATCTGCTCTTTTTGTGCTTCACTAACACCGCCGCCATTATCCGCAACACTGATAGTCACGTGGTCTGCTGTTTCAGATAAGGTCACCACAACTTTACCACCCGTAGGCAATACCTGAATGGCATTCAGTAATAAATTGAGTATCACCTGCGTGATTTGCTCACCGTCGCACTCTACCAACAACGCGTTAGCCGTAGTCAGGTCTTTAATTAGCAGCGCTAAACTAATGTCTTTTTTATTGGCCTGCATACGCAGCATAGCAACAGTATGCTCCAGCAAACCTACCATATCATGCATAGCAAACTCCGGCTGGCGCGGGCGCGCGGAGTCAACCAATGTCGAAACCAATTTATTCAGCCTTTCGGTTTCTGTCGCAATGAAAGCAACAACTTCCAAGCCCTCTGCGCTTAGATTTTTTTCACGTTCAAGCACCTGTGCTGATGAGCGCAATATGCCTAAAGGCGTTCTGATTTCATGGCTCATGGCAGCAGCCATTTCACCTGCTACCGCCAGCTTTGCCGCACGCGTCAGATTTTCTTTTGAGAGTGCGAGGTCTTCCATCATTTTGCCAAAGGCATTCGACAAAGCACGCACCTCAACAGGCCCATCAATCGGGGGCAATGCGCCTTGCGATGAACGCATGAATCGGTTGGCGTAGTCTGTCAGGCGCGCCAGCGGCTTGGTAATGCTACGCGCTAATGGTGCCGCCAGAACTGTGGCTAAAAATGCAGTCACTATCAGCAAAAAGATAAAAATGTACCCCATTCGATGCACCGGTGCCATCACCACTGATCGATATTGAGTAATAGCGACATGCCAGTTAAATATGGGTGGGGTGGCTAAATTATTAGCGATAGAGCGTACTGAGATGTCATGTGCGGCTGTGATTTTTTTCCAGTCCGGCGTTTGGGCAAGTTCATGAAACTCAGCAGCATTTTCATCCAGCAATGCCGCCGCACTGCCCTGGTTTCTCGTGTTATTCAAAATACTTTCAATATACTTCCAATCAAACAGCACACACAACGTACCGATTTTTTGCTGGTTCACGTCCCTTATATCACTGGCGATTGGTAGCCGCTGTTGCGCAAGCTTAGCAAGTAGCACGGGGTGATTTGCAAACTGGATTTGCATCCACGCTGCATGAGTCGCGGCTGGCTGGCCTATCTCAGACGGCTTACTCGAAGCAATCACAATATTGTCATTATTTACCACATAAAGCGCTTGATAAACACCACGGTAACTCACTTGCAGTTCACTTAAAAAGTTAGACAAACGCTTGTCAATATCGCCTATCGCTACCTCATGCATGATTTCCAGACGGCTCCAAGACACCACATTTTGCAACCGCTCAAACATCATGTTATCAACTTCACTTAATGCTGCCGTAGCGCGCGTTTGCATGTCCCGCGTAATTTCCTCACGCAACACCATACGCGCCTGATAAAACGCGAGTACAGTCACAATCAGCATAGGCAGCAGTGCTGTGAGTAAAAAACTCGCTAACAACAACTTTTTAACCGACTGCGGTTTGATAAATAAATGCTTAATCTGCATGAATGACCATGTGTTTATTCACAATAAATTTCCTAATGAAAGAATAGAATATAATTCAGGGTGCGGCATCAACTTGATTTTATCGCTATCAAATAAAGCTGTTACTTAATAAGACCTTTGCAAAAGTACTTCTTGCGGCGAATTGCTGCGTTGCGCGGTACTCGCAACCTCGCTGTACACCGCGTACTATCTCGGCTTCTGCGGACCAAACGCCTTGCACTTCATCCGCAATAAGTACTTTAGCAAAGGTCTTTTAATCTAACAAAGCAAATGTTAGTTTGGAGCAACCATGCATTTTAATAAACTAATTTTTAATGGCAGTGTAGTCTTGCTACTCATGCTGTGCAAGGCTGCGAGTGCAGATGAGCCTGCTCGCCTCAATAATGAATTTATTGATGGATTCAGGTTGGGTGGCTACGCTAGCGCCGGCATTACAGTGCCAAGAGATGCAGAAAGCCAAATAAGTCTCAATGAAATCAGCCTGATTTTAACTTGGGAGAACGAAAGCCGCTTTAAGTTTTTTGGTGAATTGGAATTTGAAAAGCCGCTGGTTTGGGATGATGATAATAAATTTAATACCAAACAAAGCTATGTTGACTTAGAGCGACTATACCTGGACTACAACTTTTCTGAAAAAATAAACTTACGCGCCGGTCGTTTTTTAACCCCTGCAGGTCGCTGGAACCAACTACACGCCGCGCCATTGGTATGGACGAGTACGCGACCGTTTGCCACCAGACAGCTTTTTCCAATTTCGACTAATGGTCTCATGGCCTTTGGTGCTGTGCCCGTTAACAACAGCGCGCTTGAATATACGGTCTTTGTTGAAACCCTCAAGGATCAAATACACGATACTAACGAAATTGAATTTGACAACGTAAAAGGGGCGCGCCTTGCATTTGGCCAAGAAGCTAACTTTGGCTTAAGTTTGATGTCGTTTAATGAAAAAACAATAGCTAACCCCAGCTACCGCATGCTTGGATTAGACTTCATTACCCACTACAAAGGCGTTGAGTTTTTAGGTGAGGCATTTCAGCGCTGGGATAATCATAATAAAGACGGTGGTAGCGGTGCTTACCTGCAAACCGCTGTGCCATTGCCTTTTGTGCAAAACTGGACGGGTATCGCACGCGTGGAAACTTTTCATCGGCCAAATGAAGGCCATCATCAACGTTGGCTTATTGGCACAACCTGGCGCATAAAACCAACTCAATTATTAAAGCTTGAATTTACAGGCGGTAGCGGCAATGAGCCGGAATCACCTCGCGGCTTCTTGGCTTCTTTTGCGGTGCTGTTTTAATGCCAAGACCAAGTCTAATTAAAACATCAAGTGCTATGCGCTTAACTATAGCCATCGTTGCGCTTACTTGCCTAACAGCACAAACCGCTGTTTTTGCCGCAGATAAACCAGTCATAGCTGTCATTGTAGCTAACGATCACCCCATCAAAAGTCTTTCACTGGCCGAACTCAAGCTAATTTATTGGCGCAAAAAAACCTATTGGGCTAACGGGCAACGCATGCATCCGGTGAACTTGCCGACAGATAATCCTCTGCGCCTGCAATTTTCAAACAGCATATTAGGCAGCCTGCCCAGCGCACAAAATGATTACTGGAACGGCCTGTATTTCCATGGCACCTCACCACCGCATGTGGTGTACTCTGATGAAGCCGTTATTCGATACGTTCAAGAAACCACAGGCAGCATCGGCTATGTCGATGCCTGCAAACTAGAGGCACGTGCAAAGCCGGTTTTTTGGATCATGCCCAATGGTGATGCCAGCAGTGATTTGCCTAATTTCAGCTGCGACTAGCAAACTAGCAGCCTGTCGGACTTAAAGAATCGAAGCGAGAATTTGACTGTACGAGGGCAGATTTTTCCGATTTTGCAGGTCAATAGTTATTCTATTGACTAAAAAAGCGGTGAAATATGAACCGTTCAGACAAATTTGTAGCCGATTTCCTTTAAGTCCGACAGGCTGCTAGCTAGTCGGTGCTGACAAACTCTTTCAAGTCGCCATGTTTATAGGCACGCGCTGCGGTTTGATAATAAGCCACTGCTTCATCCACCAAACGTGCCTGCGCCTTTGCATCCGCTAAATTAGCCTCCAGCGTTTTTGGATTAACCTGATAAGTCTCCACAGATTGCTTTGGGGACAGCACAACCAAGGTGCCGTTTTTATAATAACCCAGCGCTTGATAGTTACTGATAAAGGCACGCTCGGGCAATTTTTTTGCGGCTGCCTCAAACATCGATTGCCCATAAAAATGCTCCGCACCTGAAGTATCCAATACATCGAGCAACGTCGGCACAATATCAATCTGGCTGGCAATGCGTGAATAATGCCCGGCGGGCAATAAATCAGGTGCGTAGAAAAATAACGGGATATGATATTTCCCTACTGGCAATTTTGTTTTTCCTGCAACCGATGCACAATGATCGGCGACGATGACAAACAAGGTATCTTTGAACCATGGCTTGGTTTTCGCATTTTCAATAAATTGCCCAATGGCATAGTCGGTATATTTCACTGCACCTCTTCGACTCCCTTGCGGTAAGTCAATTTTTCCTGCCGGGAAGGTATAAGGCCGATGATTGCTCGTCGTCATAATGTGGGCAAAAAACGGCTTGTTTGTTTTAACGTTCTCATCCAATATTTTCAGGGAGTTGTTAAATAAACTCTCATCATCTACCCCCCAGACGTTTTCACTTTGAATGGTGCTTTTGTCGAAATCTGTACGATCCACTACTTTGTAATCATTACCTCTAAAATAAGTGTTCATGCTATCAAACACACCATAACCGCCATAAATAAAGAATGTGGAATAGTTTTTAGCTTCTAACAGCTCGCCAATGGTCGCCAAATGCTCAGAGTTTGGACGATGCACAATCGCCTGCCCCGGAATCGGTGGAATTGCAATGGAAAGCGCATCCAAGCCACGTACAGTGCGCGTACCGGTTGCAAACAGCTTATCAAACACCAAACTCTCGCTCGCCAGTTTATCTAGGTAAGGCGTTAAATTCTCTTGATTGCCATATGTCCCTAAATACGAAGCCGATAAACTTTCTACTGAAATCAGCACTACATTTTTGGGGCGGCGTGCAAATGACCCTAATGCTTGTACACTTTGTGCACTCTCGTTGCTTGGCGAGGCAATCACCGCGCTAGTGGTTTTTCTATCCACACCCTCGGCTTTTAACAGCTTTAAAGCTTGCGCGTGCGGGATGGTTTTATAGAACTTATCGTAATCCAACTCATTGCGACGTGCGGCGGCCGAAAAACTAAAAATGCCATTGCCGGATAACTCATTGGCATAAGCATTTTTACTAAAATCCATTTGATCTACGTTTGCTAGCTGGTAACTCATTACCGGCATAGCAAATGCAAGCGCAGCTAAGCTCAATTTTCGCTTACCTGTCTGTTGTGCCGTTTCAAAATGTACAAATCGACTCAGTACAAACAACGCGGTAATGACGATTAAAGCAATGCCGAGCAAGATCAATGGCACTGGGTAAGACTCACGAATATTACCAATCACCTCATTGGTATAAATTAAGTAATCCACCGCAATAAAATTAAAGCGGGTAGTAAACTCTTGCCAGAAAATAAACTCTGACACTGCACCAAACAGCAAGCCAAATGTCACCAAAAATGCCATGATCCATCTTGCTTTACGCATCCACGCTTTGTCGCTCACCGTATTCGGCATTAGCGCAGAAACCAGCAACCACGGTACAATCAAGTACGCCAAAGCGGCAATATCAAACCAAAGTCCGTTAAAAAAAGCACCCAGCACTTCAATCAGTGTCATTTGTGAAAAGCCAACTTGTAGGCTTAACACTAAACGCAATAGCAGCCAAATAAACAGCGCTATGCCAGAAATAACCAGCGGGAATGAGGCGGTATAAGTTTTTTTTCTAAATAATGTCGTCATGTTTTTTTGTGTCTTTAGTCTTTAGTTTCTATTTTTAATGTTGTTGTTTCAAAAAATCGTATGCTTTATGAGGTGGCCATATCCAATACAAAATCAACAAAACCACCCAAACTACCCAGCCACTCCATAGCACATGTGATAAAAAATGCGCGCCACGCATGACTTGAGCCATGCCCATCAGCAACCCCATGACAAGCCCAAGCCACAGCATGTTGTTAGCAAAACGCGGTTTACTGTGCATAAAAGCAAAATAAAATGCCATCAACGCAAAGCCGCCAGAAGGGTGCCCGGCAGGGAGGCAACGTCCAGCCTCTACGCCTGCGGGTTGAGTTGCAAACAGCCCAAACAAAGGTAAGTCCCCACCATACATAGCAAGATCCCAAGGGCAACCATGCTGGTTATAGTGCTTAAGAATAGAAACTGTAGCAGTCGCTACGACCATTCCCACAAACACCCATAACAACGATTTTCTGTGCGCTTTTAATTTGGAAAACTTGTAGCTGGCAGCCGACAAAACCAAGCTAGCCAAAGCGATTGTAACCATGAGCCACTTAAGGCCGATATGCATCCACTGTGATAAAAAGTAATGGCGCTTGAGTGGGAATAGGTGTTGCTGTGCATCAAAAAATAAATTAGTGAGCGTTATATCCCATTGTGATTTTGAATATATCGCCACCATAAAAATAGCGAATACCAAGGTGGGGAACAGGTGCTTAAACCAAACTGTTTTTCTGAGATTTAGTGAAAGTCGTAATTTAAAAGGCATAGCCGCTTGCAATGAGAGTCATCGCAATGAGATTGCAAATGCCGTGCCAAATGGTTAAGTGTCTGTTTTAATGCCAATTTAAAAAAAATGCAAAAAATAAACCATACAATAAATGCAGGATTACACGAGATACGTTGAGTGGATTGTGCAGATTTTGCGTGGTCTTTGCACTTAATTAGCCAATTGGCATATATGTAAAATGCGCTATTTTTGTAATCCAAGCCACATCTTTAAATAGCACATCAATCAATTAACATCATGATAATAAACAAATTATTTATCATCATGATGTCTCAATCAAATTAAAGTCCGGTATTTTTAAACCAGCTATTTTTACTATTTAAATAGTAGGCACACAATTTGCTGTACTTAAACCATGTTAAATTAAGATGGTAATATACAAAATGCTTAGTCTAAGTTTCAGTACAAGTCCTACATTTTTTCATGCCGAAGCTGCTTATAAAAGTCGCCCGTTAGTTGCGTCTAAAAGGCATCGTGCTGAAGACGTCACGGTAACAACATCTGACATCTTCGCTCATGATCGTGCAGAGGTTGAACAATTTATTCACGATGTTTTTGCCAAAACCTATGATGCAAATGTGCAACATTTTATGCCGCATCTAGTAAGCTTGCGTGATGAAAATGGCGAGCTGGTGGCCGCATTTGGTTTACGCAAGGCGGAATGTGAGCCGTTATTTTTAGAGCAGTATTTAGATACGCCCATTGAGAACTTGCTGTCAAATCGTTTTAACAAAACCATTAGCCGCAACCAAATTACTGAAATTGGCAACTTAGCGGTTTCCAACCCGCGTAACGCTGGCGTGTTAATTGCACATATCATCCAACATAGCTTGGATATTGGCGTCGAGTGGTGTGTGGCAACCGCGCATCACAGCTTGCAAAATGGCTTAATCAAAGGCGGGCGCGATGTGTTTGCACTGCAAGCTGCAGATAAAAATCGACTCAGCCTGGATGAACAAACGACTTGGGGGCGTTATTACGACAGTGCCACGCAAGTGGTTGCGGTGAGGGGTGTGGCGGAACTATAAGCGTGAAAAAAAAGCACTTAATCCATCAAGCGATTGCATATAACGCACGCCAACAGCCAAACCAAGTCGCATTGCAAGGGGCTAACACCGGCAATCAAACACAAAGTCTGACTTATGCCGAACTTCAAACAGCAATCAATCAGCAAGTTCAAGCCTGGAAAACACTTTGCGCTAACAAACGCACCGTCATGGCGGTGGCTGTAGAAAACCATCCAGCCTGGGTCATTTTAGATTTAGCCGCGCTGGAATGCCAAGTACCGCTCGTGCCGTTACCATTTTTCTTTTCATCTGCCCAATGGCTACATGCCATGCAAGATGCGGGAACAAACGTACTGGTTACAGATCATCCTGAGTTATTTGAGCCTTTATTGGCGGGCAACATTACAAATGTATCGCAATTTACACTGGCTGAGAAAACGCTCACCCAGTTTGAATTTAATGAAAAGAGCGCCGTCAATTTACCTGTTGGTACCGCAAAAATCACCTACACTTCCGGCACCACGGGCAACCCCAAAGGCGTTTGTTTAAGTGTCGATAACATGCTCAATGTGGCAGGTGCGATTGCACAGGCAACTAAATTATCAGCCAAAGACGTACATTTAAGCGTGCTACCACTCGCCACTTTGTTAGAAAATGTCGCGGGCGTTTATGCCTCACTACTCGCAGGGGCAACCTGCGTATTGCTACCAGCCAGCACAATAGGTTTAAGCGGCGCCACGGGTTTAGATATTAAAAAATTACTGGCGACACTTATACAAGCCCAAGCCAGCACCGCGATTTTTACCCCTGAATTACTGCACGCGCTTGTATTATGTGTAGAAGCTGGCGCTACCCCGCCCAGCGATTTACGCTTTTTAGCCGTGGGTGGCGCATCAGTCTCGCCGGCTTTACTTAAACGCGCACAACAATTATCGATCCCGGTGTATGAAGGTTACGGACTTTCTGAATGCGCTTCTGTCGTAGCACTCAACGTACCGTTTATCAATAAAATCGGTAGCGTTGGCAAAGTGTTGCCACACGTTAACGTTGAATTTACCAATGATCATGAAATTATTGTCACTGGCAATGCTTACCTCGGCTATGTTGGTCAGCAGCATCCACCACAAAATAGCATTGCCACTGGCGACATCGGCTATCTGGATGAAGATGATTACTTAATCATTTCCGGGCGCAAAAAAAATATTTTTATTACCTCGTTTGGTCGCAATGTATCGCCAGAATGGGTAGAACGCGAGCTAAAAATATCGCCTTATATTGCACAAGTCGCTTTATATGGCGAAGCCAGACCGTGGAACGTTGCGGTGATTGTTCCCAGAGCAAATGCCACTACTGCTCAAATTGAACATGCCGTGCAAACCGTGAATAACAGCCTGCCAGATTACGCCAGAGTTACGCGCTGGATTGTTGCCAACGAGCCATTTACTTTAAACAACCAGCAACTGACTTCTAACGGCAGAAATCGGCGCGATATTATTTGGCAATACTATCAAGACAACATTAACGCACTATATGAAGACACCCTAAAGGAAGAATCTCATGACTATTTACCAAACCTTACTCCAAGCCACTGAAAAAGAACGTGCCCAATTGCTCAGCTTACCGATGATTGCACAAGGCGCAAAAGGGCAAATCTCGCTAGCCACTTACGTGGGGTTTCTTACACAAGCTTATCACCACGTAAAGCACACCACGCCGCTACTCATGGCGTGCGGCGGACGCTTACCCGCACATTATGAGTGGTTGCGCACTGCCATTGGTGAATACATTGAAGAAGAAATGGGGCATCAGGAATGGATACTTAACGACATTGCAGAATGTGGTGGCGATAAGGAAGCGGTACGTGCAAGCAAAACAGCGGCAACTAGCGCCAGCATTGCGACTGAAGTCATGGTGGCCTATGCTTACGATATGATTCATCGCGTCAATCCCATCGGTTTTTTTGGCATGGTACTAGTGCTGGAAGGCACCAGTACCGCAGTTGCCACGCAGGCAGGTGAAACCTTGCAGCAAGGTTTAAACTTACCTAAAACAGCTTTTAGCTATTTGCTTTCACATGGCTCACTTGATATCAGCCATGTGTCATTCTACGAAAGTTTAGTGAATCAAGTCACGGATGCAAACGACCAAGCCATGCTGATTCATAGTGCAAAAGTTTTTTATAAACTCTATGGTGATATTTTCCGTACAATAGCGTCTGAATTTATGCAAAACTAACGGGTAGAACTTATCGGGAGCATGGCTGTGCAACTCAAAAACAAGCGAATTTTACTCACAGGTGCCACTGGTGGCATTGGCAAGCATTTGGCACTGTTTTTGGCCAGAAAAGGTGCCAAGCTTGCAATCGTTGGCCGTGATACGGACAAGCTAGAAGCGCTAGCCAATCAAATCGCTCAAAAAGGCATGGCCACAGAGCAAATTATTGCTGATTTTGAGGTGAATGGATCTGCCGAAAGGGTGGCAGCTGAGGCGTTAGAAAAACTAGGTACCGTGGATATTTTAATCAACAACGCGGCCATTCTTGATTTTATTCAATTTGAAGATCAAACCCCTGAACGCATTGCACAGATGATACATATCAATGTCACCGCCCCCATTCAACTGGCGCACGCGTTATTGCCACATTTTAAAGCCAGCAACCAAGGCCATTACGTGATGATAGGCTCTATTTTAGGCTCGATCGGGTTTCCACATTATGCAACTTATTGCGCAACTAAATTTGCCGTACATGGTTTTTCGCAAGCCTTGCGCCGCGAGTTAGTGGATACCAATATCGGCGTTACCTATATTGCACCACGCGGCGTAAATACACAAATGAATGATGCCGCCACACTCGCCATGCTCGCCAAAACCGGCGGCAATTTAGATGAGCCTGAAAAAGTAGCGACTATTGTAGTCAATGCGTTAGAAAATGAAAAACAAGAAGTGTTTATTGGCCAACCCGAGTCATTTTTTGCTTGGCTCAACGGTGTACTGCCGCAAGCCGTAAATATAGGCTTAAAAAAACAAGCTAGGCTGGCCAAAGACTATGTCACCAGAAACCTAAAGTAGCGTAGCTAAATCAGGCTTGTGCCAGCTGATGAATTATTCAGGCTAAAAGTACAACACCACTGGAAATACAGTGACTGCCAGTACCAATATGAGCCAATCCATGCCCCAGCGCTCAAGATGCCCTGTGAAATGCAAAAAAAGCGTTGCGATTGCAACGACGTAATATGCTAAATAAATAGTCAGTGCCATATACCCACCAATACAGTTGTGTAAGTTTTTACCCATCGCTAGTTTAGCAAAGATTATTTAATAACGCTTAATTTTAATCGCGCATTAAAGCCCTTATTACATAGGCAACCTGATAGGCGCTCTTGTCTTTTCAGTTAAAAACCCTGTTTTAAACCACAAATTTCAAACGAATAACTTGACTTAAGCACTTGGTTTTATTGCCGTTCTAGCGTATATTTCTCCCATTGCTAGGGGTCTGTATTTTAACCAAAATACAGTGAGACACACCCTTTGAACCTGATGCGGATCATACCGCCGTAGGGAAGCACTTAACATGCTTCCCTGATGATTTGATGTGGGCGAAGCGACTAACGCTTACCCACAAATTAAACCAATAGGGAAGCGGCTTCACTGCTCCCTATCTTATTTTGGAGCTATACAGTGAACGCAACTGATAAAGAATTAAGCAAAAACCTCGCAAAATTTTTAACTGCCACCGCCGAAGTTGACCCTGCCACCACTCAAGCTTTTGCTAAATCACGCAAAGTCTATATTGAAGGCAGTCGGCCAGATATTCGCGTACCATTTCGTGAAATTTCATTAAGCGATACGCCATCTATGTTCGGCGCAGAAAAAAACCCACCGGTCATGGTCTATGACACCTCTGGCCCTTACACTGACCCAGATGTAAGCATTGACATCCGCAACGGCTTGCCAGCTTTGCGCGCAGCCTGGATCGCCGAGCGCAATGACACCGAGCAATTGGATGGCCCCAGTTCAGATTTTGGTGTTGCACGTAAAAATGACCCTGCACTGACAGAAATGCGTTTTAACTTAACACGTCAGCCATTACGTGCTAAAGCGGGCATGAATGTAAGCCAAATGCACTATGCACGCAAAGGCATTATTACCCCCGAAATGGAATACATCGCCATCCGCGAAAATCAACGCCGCGAAAACATGAGCGAGTTGCTACAAACGCAACATGCAGGCCAAAACTTTGGCGCGAGTATCCCCAAAGTGATTACCCCTGAATTTGTGCGCGATGAAGTCGCACGTGGCCGCGCCATTATTCCAATGAACATCAACCACCCGGAAATCGAGCCGATGATTATTGGCCGTAATTTCTTGGTAAAAATTAACGCCAACATTGGCAATTCGGCACTTGGTTCCAGCATTAGTGAAGAAGTTGAAAAAATGGTGTGGGGTACGCGCTGGGGCGGCGATACCGTGATGGATTTATCGACAGGTAAAAACATTCACGAAACCCGCGAGTGGATTATCCGTAACTCTCCCGTGCCAATCGGCACTGTGCCAATCTACCAAGCCTTGGAAAAAGTCGATGGCAAAGCTGAAGACTTAACTTGGGAAATTTTCCGCGATACGTTAATCGAGCAAGCTGAACAAGGCGTGGATTACTTCACTATTCATGCCGGCGTGCGCTTGGCTTACATCCCGATGACCGCAAAACGCATGACCGGCATTGTGTCGCGCGGCGGCTCAATTATGGCTAAATGGTGTTTAGCGCATCATAAAGAATCATTCCTGTATGAGCATTTTGAAGACATCTGCGACATCATGAAAGCCTATGACGTAAGCTTTAGTTTAGGTGACGGCTTACGCCCAGGCTCAATTTATGACGCCAACGATGAAGCGCAGTTTGCCGAACTCATCACACTAGGTGAACTCACACAAATTGCCTGGAAACACGACGTGCAATGTATGATCGAAGGCCCGGGTCATGTGCCTATGCATTTAATTAAAGAAAACATGGAGCTGCAGCTGGAGCATTGCGGTGAAGCCCCATTCTATACATTAGGCCCATTAACTACCGACATCGCACCGGGTTATGACCATATCACATCAGGCATCGGTGCCGCCATGATAGGCTGGTACGGCTGTGCAATGCTGTGCTATGTAACACCAAAAGAGCATTTAGGTCTGCCAGACAAAGAAGACGTACGCGTCGGCATTATTACTTACAAAATCGCGGCACACGCGGCTGACCTAGCCAAAGGCCACCCTGGGGCGCAAATTCGTGACAACGCCTTATCTAAAGCGCGCTTTGAATTTAGATGGGAAGACCAATTTAACCTTGGCCTAGACCCAGAAAAAGCCAAGGAGTTTCACGATGAAACCCTACCGCAAGATGGCGCAAAACAAGCACACTTTTGCTCAATGTGCGGCCCACATTTCTGCTCAATGAAAATTTCTCAAGATGTACGTGATTACGCAGCTGAGCAAGGTGTTTCTGAACAGGAAGCACTGACAAAAGGCATGCAGGAAAAAGCCATTGAGTTTGTGAAAAAAGGCTCTGAGGTCTACCAAAAGGTTTAGCGCCACAACCACTCCCCGAGAAATCGGGAAGCTATATTAAAAAAGCCAGCGAAAGCTGGCTTTTTGTATTAGTCTTAAACATTTCGTGGGCAACAAGTTGCCCAAACTGATTCTGCTGCATAAATAAAGGTCAAGCATGCAACAAGTTGGAATTTATGAACAGTTAATAACGCGGCTTGTCGCTAGTCGCATTGACCGAGATCGTTTCTATGTGGCCGAACGTCAGCTCACTAGCAGTGAAGCGTCAACTTGGTTATCTCGTTTCCTATCACACATTCTTGAATATGCCATTGAGTCTGTGCCTCTGGGTGATGATCGTCTGCAACAACAAATTGCTTTATCCAATCAATTGTTACTATGGTTAAAAGAAAAAATCCAAGATAACGATTTTATCCAAGACAATTTGCTTGCCAGCCAAGGCAAAATTCTGACCGCATTATACGAATTAGAAAACCCTGTCTCTGCTAATTTAAAAAACTACATTAATGATATTTTTCCTTTAACTGGCTTAACCCAAAGCGAGCTGTTTTGCGGCAGTAATGCTGGATTATCACTTGAATCTGAATTAAAGCGAGAAATCTTGTCTGCGGACAAAATCTACTGGTTAGTGTCTTTTATTAAGTGGGCAGGCATTAGAATTTTTCGTAAAGAGTTAGAGGAATTTACCTCAAGTGGTCGTGAGCTAAAAATCATTACTACATCATACATGGGAGCGACTGATGCTAAGGCTGTGGAGTACTTGGTCAGCTTACCCAATACCCAAGTTAAATTGAGTTATAACACCGAGCGTGAACGTTTACATGCCAAGAGTTATCTGTTTCTCCGTAACACTGGCTATCACACTGGTTATATTGGCTCTTCCAACCTATCACATTCCGCTTTAACTAACGGCTTAGAATGGAATTTGAAAATCACCTCTCAAGAAATACCACATATTATTAAAAAGTCTTTGAGCACATTTGAAACCTACTGGGCATCTCAAGATTTTGAGCCGTTCAATGGTGACGACATAAGTAAAGAAAAACTAAAAAAAGCCTTGAGCGAGCAGCGGGGTGACTACGAGTCAAGCCCAACGCATTTCTTTGATATCTCGCCTTTTCCGCATCAAAGTGACATCTTAGAACGACTTGCCGTTGAGCGAAACGTTCACCAACGCTATCGCAATTTAGTGGTGGCGGCAACAGGCACCGGAAAAACTCTTATTTCAGCCTTTGATTTTGCACGTTTTATTAAAGAAAAACCGAGTGCAAATTTCTTATTTGTTGCACACCGTGAAGAAATATTAAAACAAGCGAGAGCAGCTTATCGTGGGGTATTAAGGAATGGCTCTTTTGGTGAGTTGTGGGTTGGCGGCAATACGCCAGAGCATTATCGTCAACTGTTTGTTTCTATTCAAACTTTAAACAATCAGCTTGGTCAGCTAAACCTGACATCCAACTTTTATGATTTCATCGTGATTGATGAGGTGCATCACATTGCAGCTTCAAGTTATCGTACGGTGCTTGAGTATTTTTCACCTTCTATATTGCTTGGACTCACTGCAACACCAGAGCGACATGACGGTGGTGATATTTTGGCGGATTTTGGGGGTGTGATTGCGGCTGAGATCCGCCTACCCGAAGCGATTAATCGTCGCCACCTATGTCCATTTCAGTATTTTGGTATTGATGATGACACTGATTTACGCAACATTCCTTGGCGTCAGGGGCGTTACGACATTGCTCAACTAACCAATCTCTACACCTACAATCAAGCGCGTTTTGACAAGATATTACTGAGTATTCAGGAGATCATCACTGACATAAGCA
The DNA here is from genome assembly GCA_041675545.1 of Methylotenera sp. Taxonomy (GTDB): domain Bacteria; phylum Pseudomonadota; class Gammaproteobacteria; order Burkholderiales; family Methylophilaceae; genus Methylotenera. The sequence continues at coordinate 153,688 of JBAYTS010000001.1, read as the reverse complement.
AAATGAAAGCATTAGCTTTCTGCGTGAGTAAAGAACATGCTCAATACATGACACAGCAACTCTTAATGAAAGGCATTAAAGCGGATGTGTTAACCAGTGATAACAGTCATGAGAGACAGCAAAAGCAGCAAGCTATTCGCTCAGGAGTAATTAACGTGCTCTGTGTGGTCGATATTTTCAACGAAGGTGTTGATATACCCGAAGTGGATACTTTGTTGTTTTTAAGACCAACAGAAAGTTTAACTATTTTCTTGCAACAACTTGGCCGCGGTTTGCGTTTAGCTGAGCGTAAAGAGTGCTGTACTGTGCTGGATTTTGTCGGCAACTCACGCCCTGAATATGATTTTGCTAACAAATTTAGAGCCTTGGTAGGTAAGAGCCATCGAGCAATTAGTGATGAGATCAAGCAAGGATTTCCCCACGCGCCACTTGGCTGTCGCATAGAGTTGACTAAGCGCACTCAAGAAATGGTACTAAGCAACATTCGTCAAGCTTCAATGACATTGAGTCGATTAGTGGCGATGATCAAGCAGTATCCTCAACATTCAACACTACCGTTAACGCTAGCTAATTTCTTAATCCAACACCCTAACATTGACTTGAATGAGTTATATAAGCGAGGGTGTTGGATAGGACTGGTTCGGCAAGCTCAAGATCAAACCAACGAAATTATGGTAGATGAAAATGTTTTAAAAGTGCTCAAAAAGGCAATCCATAATCGTATTTTGACCTGTGATGACCACGCATATTTAAGTTTCTTAAAGCAGCTTTGTCTAAAAAACTTTGAAATTGAAGACATTACTCATCGTCTAGCGCTAATGTGCCATTATGATTTTTGGCAGAAAACAGGGGCAGAGTGTGGGTTCAATTCTATTGCACAAAGTCTCAACAAACTAAACTCTCTCGGATTACACGCCGAACTGTTGGATGTACTGAATTGGCAACTTTCGCAGACCAAGCATGAGCAGCCGAAGATGGAAGCTTTACCTGAGGTTCCATTAAGATTACATGCGCGTTATGCCCGAGAACAAATATTAGTGGCATTTGGAGCCACAACTTTTGACCACCAACCGCCAGCGCGTGAAGGTGTGTTTGTTATCAATGAGCAAAACATTGAACTGATGTTTGTCACACTAGACAAGAACGAGCAACAGTTTTCACCAACCACCATGTATCACGATTACGCAATAAACGAACACCTCTTTCATTGGCAGTCTCAAAATAGTGCAAGACCCGACAAAGGACGTGGTTTGGATTACATCCAGCATCAAAAAATTGGTAAGCGACTGTTTTTACTTGTACGAGAAAAAACTAATGATGAATACGGACGAACAATGGGTTTTGTCAATTATGGCGAAGTGGAGTATGTATCTCACACAGGATCAAGACCAATGAGTATTAATTGGAAGCTTAAAACACCAATGCCACATTTTATGTGGCAACAAGCGGCTAAGTTGGCAGTAGGTTAGATTTAGCCAATTAGAGGGGCTATTGAACCCACCCGTAACTGACCTTGAAACATTACACCACATGGGGTTAAACCTCCACCCGACCTACTCACCAAAGGCATGCAAGAAAAAGCCATTGAGTTTGTGAAAAAAGGCTCAGAGGTTTATCAAAAGGTTTAGCACCATAACCACTCCCCGAGAAATCGGGAAGCTATATTAAAAAAGCCAGCAAAAGCTGGCTTTTTGTATTAGTGACCTACTCCCCACTTACGCCTGCTTAGATATATACCTAGACCTTAGCTGTATCAATTAAGCCACAATATTTGCATGATTGGTAAGCCAAGTATGGTGGGCAGGCTCTGCCCACGCAGTCTAAACATTTCGTGGGCAAGCAAGTTGCCAACCCTACAAACTGGTTTCACAGGGAGGCAAAAGACTCTATTCACATCACATTATGCTAGACTTTTAAATCCACTTTTCATCGCAGGTTAATGTTGTGAACAATATTGAATCTAGTATCGTTGCAGACTTTAGACAAACGCTACTTTGGCCAGTCCAACTGATTTCAGAGTCGAACAGCCCAAAAATCCAGCGCCCGTGGGATATTCTTAAAGCTGAAAACTGCCCTTGGCAAGAAATTCAAGACGAATTTTCGTTAGCTAAACAATCTTTAAGTGAAGTGCGTTACCAAGAATTTGTCACTTTTATGCCGTTTGCTCAGCGCTTTTTATACGGCGAAGGTAAGCATGGACGTGAATCTGGCGGCTATGGTGAATCACCGATTCATATATTCTCACGTTCCGATGTGGGTCAAGTCCGCATTACGCTCGACAATGAAGAAGCGCCTATCGTATTAAAGGTGGCACATATTGAGCTGTATTTTTTCTATGATATTGATGTCGCCTTTTTAGCGCTTGAAGTCACTGGGCAAAACTTACCACTCAAGCATGCCATGGAAATTCTGTACCGCCTAGGCCGCACCTACCCCAATTATTGGGAGGGAAATGGCGATGCTGGCCACTGCGCAAAAAGTATTGAATGGTTAGATAAACAAGGCAATGTGCTTTCAAGCTCAGATTACCAAGACAAAACCCGATATTTAGCTTTTGTGAAAGATAACCACGTACCCTGTGTTTCATTGCATTGGGAATTTTTAATGCACCCGTTGGTGCAGCATTATTCCAGCCAAGCAGGCAATATTCGCTACCGTGAAATTGAATATCAGCGCATGCCGTTAATGGCCTACCTAGCATTTGAAGACGTAAGCAAACTCACCCGTGGGGATTTAATCCGCTTAGGCCTAGTCACCCAGCCGTGGGATTCTGATACGCTACCGTTTACCGAAGAGTTTTTGGCTGATTTTGAACAAAAACACTGCTACGACCGCTACTGGGATACCAACAAACGCGACCCGTGGAGCACCACCCGCATTATGTGTACAGGGCAAAATTTTATTGTTGTTGGTAGCCAACACCACCACGTATACACCAACGACAAAACTGGCATTAAACGCAATTATCAAAGCCAGTATTTCTTACTATTCTTAATCGCCCATTTTCAAAAAGCGGCACTCTTAATGCTATCAGACCGCATGGTGCAAGCCATTAGCCGCTTAAACATTGAAGATGAAAACTCCATCAAAGCATTTAGACAAAGCATACGCAATGTAATGGGGATATTTCTGCGCTTTACCCATCGCTATTGGTTCGAAAGCGTATCAGACCAAGCCGTGGCAAAAGATGTATTTACCCTGATGCATAAGCAATTAGATACCGTAGATCTGTTTAGAAAAACACGTAGCCGCATTATGGATATGGCAGAATATTTAGAAGGCGAAGAAATTAAACGCCAAGCCGACACAGTCGTGCGATTAACCGTAGTCACCATTTTAGGTTTAATCGGCACCATGACCAGCGGCTTACTAGGCATGAATATCTTTGACTTTACCCAAGCAACCACTATACAAAAATTCAGCTACTTTATCTGCATATTTATACCCGTAAGCGCACTCACGTTTTACACTGTTGTTAAATCACGCAGGCTATCTCTCTTTTTAGATGCGCTTTCCAATGAAAATAAGGGCTTGCTGTATAAGTTAGCCAAATTGAAAAGCGTATGGTTTGGTAACGTGGATAACTAAATTTTAGCCAAGTAGGGTGGGCAGGCTCTGTCCACGCAGTCCTAAACATTTCGTGGACAACAAGTAGCCCTCCCTACAAACTGGATTCCGTGTCTAGCACGGAATGACGAAAACATAAAAGCCAGCGTAAGCTGGCTTTTTTATTATCAAACATCGGTTAAATACTGCTGAGGCATCCGCTCCTCGAGTTGAATAGTAAACCTATTTGAAATCAACAGGAATTGAAGAAATGATGGCAATGAAACCAAGTCAAGGTCTGTTAGATACATTTAAATCAAATAAGTACTCTAGATTGGACTTAGTGTTTACACGTATTACACATTAAATTAAACAGGCATAGTATTACACTTGATGAATTGCGCAGTTACACTTCATTAATAATCGCTCGCAATAAGCGAAAATTTGAAAGGAGTAAAAGCCATGAAAACACTAAAAATCAACAAGGTGTTTGTAGGTGAAGCTTTAGTGGGTGAAGGCAACGAGGTTGCCCATGTTGACCTCATTATTGGGCCTCGCGGCAGTGGTGCTGAAACGGCCTTTTGCATTGCCCTGACTAACCAGAAACGTGGGGACAACTCGCTGCTTTCAGTTGTTGCACCCAACCTCATGACGAAGCCACCTACAGTTATGTTCAATAAAGTGGATATAAAGAACGCGAAACAGGCTGTGCAGATGTTTGGACCTGCACAATGTGGTGTTGCTGCCGCAGTTGCTGACAGCGTTAAGGAAGGTGTCATTCCCATTGCAGAGGCCAATGATTTGTTTATTTGCGTGGGTGTATTTATTCACTGGGATGCCGAGGACGATACCAAAATACAGGACTGGAATTATGAAGCTGCCAAACTGGCTATTAAGCGTGCGGTGGAAGGGTTACCTTTGCCTGCAGAGGTAATTGCCCAAGAACAGGTGGTACATCATCCGCTTGCCGCACATGACTATAAAAAAGGCGGGTTCTAGGAATTCTGTCAGAGAACGGCTAGTTGCTCTCTGGCAGAATGTTGATGAGCTTTGTCAATGGGCGTTGAAGTTTGACGATATCACGATATGAGGAGCGATGTATTTAAAGACCCGGTATGTGGCAGGGTCGTTGAGGCAGATACAATTGAAATAGTGTATTCTGGTATTTCATTGGCTTTTTGTTCAATTCAGTGCCGTGAACGTTTCTTGGCGAATCCACATCTCTATATTGGATATCCTGGGCACATGGCGCCAAAACAGAAGGGTGTGCAAGTAGTAAAACGTCGTCTCATCAAACTTGAGCAGGCTCTGACTTCACAGGAAAGTGATTTGCTCACTAATGGCTTGCGTAGCATGATGGGCATACATGAAGTTCATGTTGATGATATGTTGACCGGAATTGAAATAACCTATGACCTGATGATAGTGACTGCTGAGCAAATAGAGGCGCAACTAGTCGAGAGTGGGCTCAAGCTGGGCGGGGAATGGTCAGAATACCTGCGCCGTGGTTTCGTTCATTTTCTGGAGGAATTTGAAGTGTTAGGGCTGGAGGAGCCACCTTCCCGCATATAAATCCGTACTCAAAATAGTAAAATTTATTACTGTAATTTCGCGACGGTCAAAATGAGGTTGGAAGTTTATGTATCATTTGCTAAATTATATCTGGAATGAAGCTAAATATGAGCTCACTATCTTCTATTAAAGGTATTTTGTTCGATTTGGATGGCGTGCTCTATGTTGGGTCAAATGCTATTCAAGGGGCGGTTGAAGCCGTCGAAAAGATTCGAGCCAACGGCACATTATGCCGTTTCGTCACCAATACCAGCACCTTATCATTAATATCGTTGCAGAAAAAAATCAATGCCTTAGGTTTTTCAATCTCTGCTAATGAAATTATCAGCGCTCCTCAGGCGACCCTTCTTTATCTGAAACATCAGCGCAATCCAGTTTGTCGGTTTATATTGGCAGATGATGTAAAAAATGACTTTAAGGAATTTCGTCAATCTACTACAGCAGCAGACTATATCGTCATCGGTGACATAGGCGATGCCTGGTCTTATCAGTTATTAAATGAAGTGTTCAACAGTCTGATGCAGGGAGCAAAGCTCATTGCCATCCATAAGAACCGCTTCTGGCAAACAGAACATGGTTTGCAAATGGATATTGGTGGGTTTATTGATGCCTTGGAATACGCGAGCGGTGTCCAAGCAATGATTATTGGCAAGCCATCTTTCGATTTTTTTCAAATTGCTTTAAATGATATGGGGCTTAATCCAACCGAAGTTGTCATGATAGGTGACGATATTGACGCCGATGTGGGTGGTGCTCAGTTGGCTGGTTTAAAGGGGATTTTGGTTAAAACCGGCAAGTATCGACAGAGCTACGTGGAAACCTCGGCTGTTAAACCAGATTTCACGATGGATTCGATTGTAGATCTACCTGGAATGCTGGGTATATAACGCCAGCAGTCCATACTCTACGAATGTTAATAAAGGAGTTTGCTATGCACGACGACACTTTCAATATGAGTATCCGTAAGTTCTTAAAAATGGTTGGTGTCAGTTCTCAGCACGAAATTGAACACGCTGTGGCACAAGCAATTACAAGCGGTCATCTCAAAGGTAATGAGAAGTTGCCCGTAAAAATGACACTAACAATAGGCTCAGCAAATCTCAACATCAATTTTGATGGGATGATTGAACTGGAATAGATGTAACACAATTACTCCAAAATCTAGTGAAAAGGCTACATTCTAGCCATGCAAGCACCTATATTAATGTGTGGCTCTGAAACCATCATTTGGCCTGCTTTTGTTCATGGGCTTCGCCAACTGATTGACCTTAGCTGCCATGATAAAATCATTTTCGTGTAGCCCGCTAATTTTGTGCGTCTGGAACTCGACTCTACAGTAACCCCAGCCAATCGTGAGGTCGGGATGATGGCCTTCTGTTTCGCATAGCTCACCAACACGTTGCGCCAATCGCATTGCATCTACAAAGTTATCAAATTTGAAAGTACGTTTCAGCTTGGATGCATTGTCAAGTAACTCCCATCCCGGTACTTCGTTTAAATGCTTTTCTGCGACGTCACAAGACATCGGTGGAACACCGCCTTGACAAGGTGTGCACTTTTTAGCAGTCAGGTTGATCATGTCCATGATATTGTCTCCTTAATTAATCTTAGAAAATAAATCATCACTTTTGCGCCCGCAACGTCGGTTTGACCATAAAAAATATAAAAGGTTTGTCCGAAAATATTCGATAGAAACAAGATATTTTAGTGGAACCAATAACATACTAAATTAGTCAACTTTATAGAGCGGATATGTTAAGTGTCATGTCTGTGGAAGCAGTAGATGAAGGTGCTTGTATGTATTGAAATAAGCCGTAGTTTCTGCCAAACGCTCAATTTTAGTTTGGTAAGATGATTATCGGAGCCTACGGTAAGGCGGGTTTGGAGGAGATATGACTACTGTAGCTAAGCAATTGGATGAACTAATTGGCCGTGAATATCGACATGGTTTTTATACACCATTACAAACCGACAGTGTACCTCGAGGTCTCAATGAACAAACTGTCAGCCTTATTTCTGCTAAGAAAAATGAGCCAGATTTTATGCTTGAATGGCGGTTGAAAGCCTATCGACACTGGCTAACCATGATTGAGCCAACATGGGCTAAAGTGCATTATCCGCCGATTGATTACCAGAATATATTCTACTACTCCGCACCGAAATCGGAAAAGGATGGCCCTCACAGTCTATCGGAGATAGATCCTGAATTGTTGCGCACTTATGAGAAGCTGGGCATTCCTCTTAAGGAACAACAGGTATTGGCGGGTGTGGCTGTGGACGCTGTATTCGATAGTGTGTCCGTGGCGACTACTTTCAAGGAAAAGCTAGCTACGCTTGGCATAATCTTTTGCCCGTTTTCAGAAGCGGTACAAAAGCACCCCGATCTAGTACAGCAATACCTTGGAACGGTAGTGCCCTATACCGACAACTTCTTTGCCAGCCTAAATTCAGCAGTGTTCAGTGATGGTTCATTTTGCTATATCCCTCCAGGCGTGCGCTGCCCAATGGAGCTTTCCACCTATTTCCGCATTAATGCGAAGAATACGGGGCAGTTCGAGCGCACGCTCATCATTGCAGATGAGAACGCCTACGTTAGCTATCTGGAAGGCTGTACTGCGCCGATGCGGGACGAGAATCAACTACACGCTGCCGTGGTAGAGCTGATTGCCCTGAAAGGTGCTCGCATCAAGTATGCGACGGTACAGAACTGGTACCCTGGCGACAAGAATGGCAAAGGCGGCATTTACAACTTCGTCACTAAGCGCGGAGAGTGTCGCGGCGACAACTCACATATTTCATGGACGCAAGTAGAAACTGGTTCAGCCATTACCTGGAAGTATCCTAGTGTAATTCTGCGCGGCGCCAATTCAGTTGGCGAGTTTTACTCAGTTGCTCTTACAAACCATTTCCAGCAAGCCGACACAGGTACCAAGATGATTCATATCGGCCACAACACCAAGAGCACCGTGTTATCCAAAGGTATTTCTGCCGGACATGGTCAAAACTCATATCGTGGTCTAATCAAAGTGCTGCCTTCGGCTGAAAATGCGCGCAACTATACACAGTGCGACTCACTGCTGTTAGGGGGCAAGTGTGGCGCACACACTTTTCCTTACATTGAGGTAAAAAATCCCAGCGCCAAAGTGGAACATGAAGCCTCTACCTCCCGTATTGGCGAAGAACAGTTGTTTTATTGCACGCAGCGTGGCATCTCGCCAGAGGATAGTGTGTCGATGATAGTTAGCGGCTTTTGCAAGGCTGTATTTCAAGAACTTCCGATGGAGTTTGCGGTGGAAGCACAAAAATTGCTTGGCGTCAGTCTCGAAGGTGGCACAGGTTAAGGGGGCTAGTTATGCTCATAATAAAAAATTTACATGTGGCTATAGATGACAACGGTAGCAGGAAGGAAATCCTGCGCGGTATCGACCTTAATGTAAAGGCTGGGGAAGTGCACGCCATCATGGGACCAAACGCCTCAGGCAAGAGTACGCTGGCACAAGTGCTGGCAGGGAGAGGAGGCTATCTGGTGACTGAAGGTAGCGTGCGCTATCTTGAGCGAGATCTGTTAATGATGACCCCTGAGGAAAGGGCGTGTGAGGGTGTATTTCTCGCGTTTCAGTATCCGGTAGAGATTTCGGGGGTGAGCAACGCGCTATTCCTGAAGACCGCACTCAACGCAGTGCGTAAATACCATGGGCAGTCGGAACTAGACGCCATAGATTTTCTGAGCTTAGTGCGCGAGCGAATGAAGCGGGTAGGAATGGAGAAGGCACTTTTGTCGCGTGCAGTGAATGAAGGATTTTCGGGCGGTGAGAAGAAACGCAACGAGATTTTGCAATTAAGCGTACTGGAACCGAAGCTGGCCATTCTTGATGAAACCGATTCTGGCTTGGACATAGATGCACTCAAATTGGTAGCAGGCGGCGTAAATGGTATGCGTAACCCAGAGCGTGCCATTGTGCTGATTACCCATTACCAGCGCCTGTTGGATTATATTGTTCCGGATGTTGTACATGTGTTATCACAAGGGCGCATTATAAAATCAGGTGGCCCTGAGTTGGCGTTAAATCTGGAACAGCGCGGCTATGACTGGATTGAGGATGAGGTTGCAGCAGGACAGATGGTATAGGAGCGTGAGATGGACACTCAACCGAAATCTTGGCACAACATGGAACTGAAGCATGTGCCTTACACACTGGCTGGTCACGATGTGCCGTGGGTGTTGGCGGCGCGGCAGTCAGCGCTTTCACGATTTGCAGAGCATGGTTTTCCCACTAGGCGTGATGAGGAATGGAAATATACTGATGTATCGATAGTCGGTAGGCATACTTCTCTGGAGCCTGACCACATTCCACCCGACCCATCGTCTGGTGCCAAGTTGCTTGCATGGACATTGGCAAGCGAAGATATACATCTTATGGTGTTTGTTAATGGCCATTATGCTCCAGCGTTGTCCATGATTAACGATTTGCCTGTTGGCGTGCGAATGGCAAGCCTAGCCAATATTCTCGAAAATGGTGCGGACTTGCCAGAATCTCTATTCAATCAGCAGCATGAACATACTATTTTCACTGCACTTAATAACGCTTTTGCTACCGATGGCATGGTGCTGGATCTGTCGCCAGGCACAGTGTTGAAAGCACCGATTTACCTGCTGTTTATTGCCAGCGGACATGGGGTGGCGATTTATCCGCGAAATATCCTGGTCGCTGGAGAAGGTTCTCAGGCCACGGTAATAGAGCATTATATGGGTACGCTGGATGCACACAATTTCACTAATGCGGTGACACAGATCAGTCTTAGTGCCCGTGCTGAAATTGAACATTGCAAGTTACTACAGGAAGGTCCTGCCGCTACCCACATTGCCGGTATCCACGCTGAGCAGGCGTCAGATAGTCATTTTATTTCGCATTCCTTTGCTCTGGGAGGTCGTCTCGCACGCAATGACATTACAGCGCAACTATTTGGTAAGGGTTGTCATTGCACGATGAATGGCCTGTATCTACTTAATGATCGGCAGCATCTGGATCACCACACCCGTATTGATCATCTTGCACCTGAATGCACTAGCCGGGAATATTATCGAGGCATTCTCGATGGAGAGTCGCGTGGTGTATTTAATGGCAAAGTCGTGGTTCACCCTAGTGCCAACAAAACGGATGCTCACCAGGCCAATTATAACCTGTTACTGTCGCGGCAAGCCGAGGTGGATACCAAGCCACAGCTGGAAATTTTTGCGGACGACGTAAAGTGCACACATGGTGCCACTGTCGGTCAGCTGGATGATGATAGTCTGTTTTACTTAAGTTCGCGCGGAATAGATGCCGAACTGGCGCGATCAGTACTGATCTACGGTTTTGCCAATAACATTATCGGACGCGTTGACATGCCGGAATTGCGCACACGCATCGCGCATCTGGTGCTGGAGCGGTTGCCGCAAGGCGATCAGATTAAGGAGTTGCTATGATTCTAGACAATCTATTTCAACCACTCTCTTACTACGACGAAAACTCAGGGAATTATGGAGTGCTTTCTTGGCGTGCGGATTTTCCTATTCTGGAAACAAGCGTCCATGGCAAGCCGCTGGTTTATTTAGATAACGCGGCCACGACGCAGAAACCACAGATGGTAATCGAGGCTGAGAGCCTGTATTACCGTCATGACAACGCAAACGTGCATCGCGGCGTACATGCATTGAGTCAGCACGCCACCGATGCTTTTGAAGCCGCACGGGGTAAAGTGCGGCGTCTAATCAACGCTGTTAGTTCGGATGAGATTATCTTCGTTCGTGGTACCACCGAAGCTATTAATCTAGTTGCCCAAAGTTATGGGCGTAGCCGTTTTAAGGCTGGGGACGAAATAATTCTGAGCAGGATGGAACACCACTCCAACATCGTGCCCTGGCAGATATTGTGCGAACAGACCGGTGCTAATTTGCGCATCATTCCAATCAATAATAGCGGGGAACTTGAACTGGAGGCCTATAATCAGCTACTTAACTCGCGGACCAAGCTGGTAGCGGTGGCGCATGTTTCCAATGCGCTGGGTACGATCAATCCAGTCAGAGCGATGATAGATCTGGCTCATGTCCACGGTGTACCAGTACTACTTGACGGTGCGCAGGCCGTTGCCCACTTGCCTGTGGATGTGCAGGCACTGGATTGTGATTTTTATGCATTTTCTGGGCACAAGCTGTATGGTCCCACTGGTATTGGTGTGCTCTACGGCAAAGCTGCTTTGCTCGAGGCCATGCCGCCGTATCAGGGTGGTGGCGATATGATACGCTCGGTCAGCTTTGACGGCACTACCTACAACACGTTGCCATACAAATTTGAAGCTGGTACCCCTAATATCGCTGGTGTCATCGGACTGGGAGCCGCGGTGGATTACTTGGCCGGTATCGGTTTTGATGCACTTATCGAGCATGAACTAGCACTATTGTCCTATGCAACGCAGTCTGTAAGCGATATTCCAGGATTGCGCATCATCGGTAATGCGTTGGAAAAAACGGCTATCCTGTCATTTGTCTTGGAGGGTATACATCCCCATGATATCGGTACAGTATTAGACCATCATGGCGTGGCAATCCGCACTGGACATCATTGCACAATGCCACTAATGGAACACTTTGGCATAGCGGCCACGGCGCGCGCCTCATTCGCCTTGTACAATACTAGAGCTGAGGTAGATAAACTGGTAGAGGCCATCTACCACGTGAAGGAGTTATTTGGGCGATGAATGACTTGCGCGAACTCTATCAGGAAACCATCTTTGACCATTACCATCAGCCACGCAACTTTGGCCGATTGCAAGGTGCTAACCGCAGAGCTGAAGGCTACAACCCGTTGTGCGGCGACAAAGTGACGTTGTACCTGCGGGTAGAGGGCGGCGTGATTCGCGATGCTCGCTTTGAAGGTTCCGGTTGTGCAATTTCAACTGCATCAGCTTCACTAATGACCGAGAACCTAAAGGGCAAGCGAGAAGAAGAAGCGCTGCAATTGCTCGATAAATTTCATGGTATGGTCACTGGTAGCACCATGACTAGTGATTTGGGAAAACTTGCAGTGTTGGCAGGGGTCACTGAATTTCCTCAACGAGTAAAATGTGCCACCCTTGCCTGGCACACAATGAAGGCTGCTCTGCAAAATATTGATGAGCCAGTGACTACTGAGTAAAGCGCATTCAAAAGACGATGTATGATCGACTGGAAAAAAATTAGTGAGCAACAACAAGAAACGCAACCCCCTAGTAAAGAGGAGCTACAATCACGCATTGTCGAGATGCTACGTACTATCTACGACCCTGAGATGCCTGTGAATATTTACGATCTCGGTCTAGTGTATGGTTTGGACATTGAATCATCAGGGTTGGTAAATGTCCGCATGACCCTGACTGCCCCTAACTGCCCAGTGGCGCAGAGTTTTCCCCAGCATGTGCAGGAGGTATTGATGTGTGTGCCAGGGGTCAGCGATGTAAAGGTAGAGTTAGTATGGGAGCCACTTTGGAGTAGCGATCATATGACCGAGGCGGCAAAACTAGCACTTGGAATGTTGTAAATGAGATTTCTTAGGAGATGAATCATGAGCGAGTGGATTGATGTTGCAGCAGTAGCAGATTTCTTGCCAGGAACCTGTCGTATGGTATCTACAGATGAATCTTCTATCCTTGTATTTAATCTAGATGGCCGCTATTACGCGGTGGAAAATCGATGTACCCATGAAAATGCTGAGCTATTTGATGGAGTGCTTGAGGGTGACGAAATCATCTGTCCACTTCATGGGGCACGTTTTTCGGTAATAACTGGAGCCGTTCTTAGCCCTCCTGCCTACGAGAGTCTGTGTACTTTTCCTGTTAGAGTCACCAATGGCTGGGTTGAGGTTGATGCTGAAGCTGAATGGGATATTGCATAACACGAGAATTTACTTTTGCTATAGGTGATTAAATTTAAGGCTGAATCACCAGAACAATCATCGCCAGCCTCACCGATAGTTTGCATCTTGTGCTCTATCAACAGCGATTTGCTGTTCGAATTTGTCGCCTAGTGCCAGCAAGCGCTGCTTGTTGATGACAGCTTCATCGCGTTTTTCCATATGGAATTCGAAATGACGCGTCATTACAATCGCATCGGTTGGACAAGCCTCTTCACAAAAACCGCAATAAATACATTTGAATAGGTCAATGTCATAGCGGGTGGTGCGTCGTGTACCATCAGACTTTTCTTCAGAATCAATAGTGATACACATTGCAGGACACACCGCTTCGCAGAGCTTACACGCGATGCACCGTTCTTCACCATTTGGATAACGGCGCAAAGCATGTAAGCCACGGAAACGAGGTGACAATGGTGTTTTTTCCTCTGGATATTGCACCGTGACCTTACGCTGGAACATGCTTCTCCCAGTAATAGCCATGCCACGCAACAACTCAAGTAAGAGCCATGTACTGAAATATTCACGCATTGGGCGCATGCACTCACCCCATATCAACCACAAATTAATAAATTAAGATCCTATTAGTTAATAGCTTTGGTGTTGTTACGTTTCAAGGAAATATAACATGGTCAGTAGGCCAAGTCCCCCAATACGCCACCTCTGGATGCGTATTTACAACCTTTTGCCGAATTTCATGAACTCGGTGAAGTGGCGCAAGTACAATCATCAAAACCTGTCCTCGGGCAATCTGTCCTTCAAACCGCCTGAGTTGAGTATTGGGAATGGTAGTCGCAATAATCGCTGTCATTAGACCTCCTATCAGAATCCCTACAAAAGTACATATAAGTAGAGTAGTGGTAGTAGGTAGCGGTGTGGTGTACCACCATGTAGGTACTAATAACGCTATTAGTCCTAAAGTAAATCCGAGTATTGCCCCCAGCCCCATGCCAATTTCCCAGCCCTCAATCAAATCGGTACGTTCGGATATTGTCGCTTCAGGCAGGTCGCCTAATGGTGTATCTGGATTCCCTAGAAAGTGAATGCTATCAGCATTGACACGTGCAAGTAGCAGGTCATCCATCATTTTACGTGCGCTATTTACTCCTGGTAGCAGAAAATATAATCGACGTTTCATTTTTAGCTCCTAATGTAGTTTTTTTACCTTCTATAAATTATCAAATATGTTACCTAGTACCAGTTCGGAACTTTGCTGCCTCTTCCCATCCACTGGTTGCGTTTCCTGCACTATAAGAATGTGCGCCGGCACCAGCTAGATGACCACCATCGACAATCAAGTACTCCTCGCGAATTGGACGCATTGCAAACCAGCATTCTAGAATTTCTCGGGTACCAGCAGCATAACGTGCTTGCGCACTTAGACTAGTGCCAGAAATATGAGGTGTCATGCCATGGTGTGGCATAGTCCGCCAAGGGTGGTCTTGAGGTGCTGGTTGTGGGAACCAGACGTCGCCTGCGTAACCTGCCAGATGGCCATTTCTCAGCGCTCGTGCAATCGCATCTTTATCGCAAATCTTTCCACGTGCAGTGTTAATGAGATAAGCGCCACGTTTCATCTGGGCAATTAACTTGTCATCGAACATATGTTCAGTTTCTGGATGTAGGGGGCAGTTTATTGTCACCACATCACAAACCTTGATCATAGATTCAACATTGGTGTGAAAGGTGAGATTGAGCTCTGTTTCAATGTCAGGAGAAAGGCGATGACGATCGGTGTAATGCAGCTTCACATCAAATGCTTTTAGTCTTCTAAGAACTGCCAAGCCAATGCGTCCAGCAGCAACGGTACCAACATTCATGCCTTCCAAATCGTAGGAACGTTCTACACAGTCAGCAATGTTCCAGCCACCCTTAACCACCCATTGATATGAAGGAATGTAGTTACGAACCAGACTTAACATCATCATTACAACGTGTTCTGAGACGCTGATACTATTGCTATAGCTAACCTCAGCCACAGTCACGCCATGCCTCATCGCAGCTTCTAAATCAATATGATCAGAGCCGATACCTGCAGTTATTGCAAGTTCAAGTTTTTTAGCCTTTCTGAAACGTTCTTCCGTAAGATAAGCAGGCCAGAAAGGCTGTGAAATAACAATATTAGCGTCAGGTAATTCTTTTTCAAATGTAGAGTTAGGGCCATCTTTATCTGACGTCACGACTAATTCGTGACCTAATGATTCTAGAAATTTCCGCAACCCCAGTTCGCCAGATACGCTACCTAATAACTGCCCTGGTTTGAAGTCGATAGATTTCGGGGTGGGGAGCGTCTGGCCACCGGGGTAGGACTTAATCGCAGGAATATTGTCACGCGCATAAGATTTTGGGTAGCCAGTGACAGGATCATCGTAGAGTACGCAGAGTACTTTTGACATTTTAGACTCCTTTGCTTAATTGTGTATCGGTTAGTTTTTTCATGGCAAAGTACCAGTCTGTCACTTGATATTCCTTGCTTTCTGCCCGTTGCTCGGCGTCGCTCATAGTTACTGGTGAAGGAATGATTACATCTTTACCAAGCGTCCAGTTGGCTGGGCATGCCACTTTATTTGCATCTGCTATTTGTAGTGCATCGACTACGCGCATGATTTCATCGAAATTACGCCCCACATTCATCGGGTAATAAATCATTGCTCGAAGGATACGTTTAGGATCTATGAAAAAAACGCATCTCACCGTTGATGTGTTACTGCTGGATTCGTGAATCATGCCGTATAAACGAGAAACTTTCTGATCTAAATCAGCAATGATTGGAAAGTCTATTTTGATGTTAAATTTATCTTGAATGTTGCGTGACCAAGCAATATGGCTATAAATGCTATCTACTGAACAACCGAGTAAAGCAACATTTTTTTGCATAAACTGGTTCTGTCGCTTAGTAAACTCAATAAGTTCAGTAGTACAAACTGGCGTGAAGTCAGCAGGATGGGAGAATAGAATAACCCACTTATTTCGTTCCCAATCAGAAAGACGGATGAATCCAGCAGTGGTCTGCGCCTCGAAGTCGGGTACAGATTTATTTAACTCTAAATATGCAGACGCATTTTCAGCTGAGATTGTGCTCATGACAAACCTCCTTGCATAAAAACAGCGGCAGTGCATACTAACTAAATGAGCAAGACTTGTGTATGCACTGCACAATAGTTACTCATCACGATTAGTCAAAAAATAATGTGGGAAGTTCGTTATTTCTTTGTATTTTTATGCAAAATATCTTTAAATAATTATGTGGTATCTATGAGGTTTTATGATGTAACCAATCTAAGCAGTAATGGGTCAGGCAATTGTGATTGACCCAACTTTTGAATGTCGCTTAAGGGTCTTGAATTCAGCCAGATAGCATATCAATTTGGTTGTCATAATTTGGCAGATATCAGCCAAATTCGCTACATTAAGTATGAAAACATTAACGCTGAATTAATGTTAACTTATTGATATTTATAAACTCTTAAGATAGAACCCCGAAGTTGTCACTATGCTCACTCCTGCATAGGTTAAGCCTTTCCCGCGTATCTTTTTAACACAAAAGCATAAGCTCTTTGAAATCTGTCTCATAAATACGATTATGCTAGTGTTTATGTTTAGACGTGAATAAAGCCTGCGTTGGTCAAACATATTGATACAAATACTCTTTGCCGTTATAGTAGAAGCCATAATCGTAATAATCTAATAAAAAAGGGTTTGTGAATGGCAGCGTTGCGTCCTGTATTGATGATTATTGATGATGACCCTTTAATCACCGATACCCTACATTTTGTGTTGAGTAAGCATTTTGAGGTGTGTGTGGCCGAGTCGCATGCGCAATTAAAAAGCTTGTTGCAACAGTTAGATAGCCCGCCAGCTTTGGCTTTGGTGGATTTAGGTCTGCCGCCAAACCCGCATACGCCTGAAGAGGGTTTTAAGGTTATTAGCGCCTTACTCACGCACTCTCCCACTATTAAAATACACGTGCTTTCTGGCCAAAGCGATGATGCCAATGTAAAGCGCGCGCTTTCATTGGGTGCGGTTGATTTTATTGCCAAGCCTTGCGATGTCGATAAGTTAAAAGACATGCTGTTAAATGCACTGAAAGTGCAAAATGTAGAGCTTAATGAAGTCAAATCAGAGCAGGTGCATGGCGGCTTATTGGGTGAAAGTTTACCTATTCAAGCATTGCGCATGCAGATTCAGCAGTTTGCAGATTCGCCCTTCCCGGTATTGATTGAAGGTGAATCAGGCAGTGGTAAAGAGTTGGTTGCCAGTAGTTTTCATTATGCAAGCCAACGCTTATTACAGCCTTATTTGTCAATTAACTGTGCGGCGGTTTCGCCTTTATTGGCGGAATCTATTCTTTTTGGACATGCAAAAGGTGCGTTTACCGGTGCGGTTGCAGCTCATGCGGGTTATTTTGAAGACGCAGGTGAAGGCACTTTATTTCTGGATGAAATTGGCGAGTTGCCTTTGGAGCTTCAAGCTAAGCTACTACGCGTATTAGAGAACGGCGAATACCAACGCATAGGTGAAACGCAAACACGCAAAAGTCGCGCACGTATTGTGGCCGCCACTAATCGTGATTTAAGGGCTGAGGTGCGCGCGGGTAAGTTCAGGTCAGACTTGTACCATCGATTAAGCGTATTTACTGTGCATGTGCCATCGTTGCGCGAGTTGGGTGACGATAAACATTTGTTGCGTGAGCACTTTGTCGATTTTTACGCTAAACAGATTAGCAAGACACCTTTCGCATTGGA
Source organism: Methylotenera sp. (assembly GCA_041675545.1). GTDB lineage: Bacteria > Pseudomonadota > Gammaproteobacteria > Burkholderiales > Methylophilaceae > Methylotenera. The sequence goes on along the minus strand of JBAYTS010000001.1, from coordinate 135,897 downwards.
TGCTGATGCACAGGCGCGCTGGCTGGAATATGATTTTCCGGGTAATGTGCGTGAGCTTAGAAACATAGTGATTCGCTTGATTGCTAAATATGCTGGCAAAACTATTAAAGAAAAAGAACTGGTTGCAGAGTTTGATTTAACGCAACCGGAGGCATCTGGTGACCAGTTCAACTTTAATGATGAAGCTGGCATGACCACGCAAGCGCAGCGCCATTTGCAACGTCAAGCGAATGTAAGTTTAGACGCTGTGCTTAAAACATGGGAGCGCGCATATATTGAAGCTGCGATGAAAATAACTCATGGCAATTTAAGCCAAGCGGCTAAGTTGCTCAATGTGAACCGTACTACATTGTACAGCCGCATGAACACGTCTGAAGATAGTTAATTAGGCGGCTCCTTTGTATTACCCACATTTCGGCTTAAAACAGCCACCATTCAAAATCACTCCGAACACGGATTTTTTCTTCTCGGGCGGCAATCGTGGCGCAGTATTAGATGCGCTGGTGTATGCCATCACCAATGGTGAAGGTATTATTAAAGTGGTGGGTGAAGTAGGTAGCGGCAAAACTATGCTGTGCCGCATGCTACAAACTATCCTTCCCGAACAAATCGAAAGCATTTACTTAGCGAATCCAAGTGTGGCGCCAGAGGATGTATTGCACGCCATCGCTTTTGAGTTGCAACTAAAATTACCCAAAAATGCAGATCGCTTAAAAGTAATGCAAGCGTTGCAGGCGCACTTGTTAAGTCGTCACGCGCAGGGTCGTCAGGTTGTGATATTTGTAGAAGAAGCGCAAGGCATGCCGTTGGCGACGTTAGAAGAAATCAGGCTGCTTTCAAACTTGGAAACCAAGCAGGATAAATTGCTGCAAATTGTACTGTTTGGCCAACCAGAGCTGGATGACAATTTGAACCAAACGCATATTCGGCAATTGCGTGAACGCATCACGCATAGTTTTAATTTAGGCCCTTTGCAAACCAAAGACATAGGCGAGTATTTAATCTTTCGCTTACGTGCGGCAGGCTATCACGGGCCGCATTTATTTTCTGAAGCTGCGATTAAAAAATTATCGAAAGCTGCGCAAGGTTTGGTGCGACGTGTGAACATCCTTGCAGACAAGGCCTTACTAGCCGCTTTTGCGGATAATGTGTTTCAAGTGACGTCCAGACATGTAAGCGCAGCTATTCAAGATAGTGAATTTGGTGCTAAGGCCAAACCCGTTAAAAAGTTACTTTTGTTGGGCGCATTGATGCTCATTATGCTGGGTGCTGTGGGGTTGGCAGCCACTTTTATCAATAATAAGTATAAACCCCCATCGGTGAATGACTCGCAAAAAAAGGCTGAAAGCGAGCTTGTAAAAAAAGCGGCTACGCCAAACATCAACGCAACAAAAGTTGATGCAAACAAGGTGGACGTAAGTCCGATTAACGCGGATGTAGCTAAAGCCCCGGTTGTTTTAGCGACCCAAACGGCTGCAATTGAGGTTGAAAAAGCTGTGGATGCAAAGCAGCAACTAGCTAACCAGCGTTTTAATGCGACTAACAACCTGCTGTTAACAGCCCCGCCTGAAACCGTCACTTTGCAAATCAAGTCGTTAGCGAGTAAGTCGGCCATTGGCACACCAGAAGTGGGCAGTCTGTCGTTAACAGATGAGCCATTAAATGCTGAACTTGAAAAGCTTAGCCAGCAGATTGAGGCGGATAATATTTATCTGTACCACACGCGTAAAAGTGGTGAAATTTATACGGTAATTTTGTATGGCGCATTTGCACAACGCGCAGAGGCTTTGGCTGCACTTAAAGGCTTGCCAGCCTCGATTAGAAACAATCATCCGTATTTACGCACCTTTGCCGGGGTTAAAAAAGATATTGAGCAGGAATAGCAGAAAAGCCTTGTAACTTATTGTTACTATTTGTAATTTCTTGCAAATTTTGCGGTATTATGGAAAATACGTAATATGAAGGACACCTCTATTAATTCAAGTTGTAACCGTAAAGGTCATCACCACCAATCTAAGTCGCTAAAGCGACAAGATTGGTGCGATAAGCCAGACAAGGCGCGAGTAAAAAATTGTGACGTAGCATATGGGTAATATGTAAGGAATAATTTTTTATGAGCAACGCAGTATCGCAACGGAAATTGAATTAATAGAAGTGTCCTGAAGTAAAAAAGCAATAAATTAGGGGTAATTCGCCGTGGCAACCAACAAAAAAATATTATCACTACTGTGTATCGCCTTGGGGTTGGGCGTATCATCATGTGCACATGAGTCAAAAGTTCAGCCGTCAAAAGGGCATATTGATGGGCAAAGCACACCGAACAATCCAGTAGCAAGCACATCCGCTTCAGACGCCACTACGGCAAATGTAATCCCCAAGCCAGTTAGTAGCAGTACCTACCTGCCACCGCCAAAACCCAAAGCAAAAGAGCCTATTTATAGCATCGTGGTGTACGACACGCCAGTAAAAGAAGTGCTGTTTGCCATCGCGCGTGATAGTAAACTGAATGTCGATATTCACCCCTCTATTCAAGGGCGTGTAACCTTGAATGCAGTGGATCAAACCTTGCCGGCTATTTTGGAGCGCTTATCAAGGCAGGTGGATTTAACTTATAAAGTGCAGGGTAATGTGCTGACCCTTACGCCAGATCAGCCTGTATTAAGAACCTATAAAGTTGATTATGTGAATATGTCACGTGATGCAAGCGGTTTTATAGGCGCTGATGGTCAAATTTCAAGTACAGGCCAGAGTTCCGGCTCGGGCGGTACGACAAGTAGTACTTCAGGCACAGGTGCTAACAATAGTTCACGTACCACGGTCTCGAGTAAATCTGAAAACCATTTTTGGAAAACCCTAGAAAAAAATATCAGTGATTTGCTTGCAGAGACTGATAAGGAAGTCATTATCAGTCGGATGGATGCGGATAAAACTTCTGCCAATACAGGTGCTCAAGGTAAATCTGCTTCAGCTAATGCGCAAAACAACAGCGCCAATACTAATGGGCAAGTTGATTCACAAAAGGCATTGACTGAATACAAGACCCTATTTGCTGCTAATGTAATTTCAAACCCAGAGGCTGGCATCATCAGTGTAAGAGGTACGAATAAGCAGCATGAAAGAGTGCAAGAGTTTTTGGATAAAGTGCTCACAAGTGCTAAACGACAGGTGTTAATAGAGGCCACGATTGTGGAGGTGAGGCTAAGTGATAACTTTCAATCGGGTATTGATTGGAGTCGTTTAAATAACTCAGCCTCAAATAGTGGGTTTGTTTTTAGGCAACAATTAGGGCCGCAAGTCAATGTGGGGCCGACTGGTGCTTTAACTACAACTGCAAATGCCTTGGGTAGTGTAGCGGCTAATGGTGGGTTTATTGCTGGGTATGTAAACCCCTTAAGTAGAATAGGCAGCATTGCTGCATCCATTAACCTGCTCGAGCAGTTTGGCGATACAAAAGTACTATCCAGTCCGAAATTAATGGTGTTGAATAATCAAACAGCAGTTTTGAAGGTGGTTGATAATCTGGTTTACTTCACGGTGCAATCCCAACAGTCTCAAGGTTCAGTTGGCGGCGGTATATTGTCTACCGTCACAACCACACCAAACATAGTGCCTGTTGGTGTAGTTATGAGCGTAACCCCGCAAATTAATGACTTAAGTAACGTAAATATTAATGTGAGGCCTACGGTTTCAAGGGTATTGGGTTACAAAAGAGACCCTAATCCGAATTTGATTAATATTGAAAGTTTGGTGCCTGAAATTCAGGTGCGTGAAATGGAGTCGATGTTGCAGATAAATAGTGGCAAGATTGCTGTGTTGGGTGGTTTAATGCAAGATGAAATTTCAAACAACTCTGATAGAGTGCCAGGCTTATCTAAAGTGCCTGCAATTGGTAAGGCATTTACCAGCAAGAATGATGCTACTAGAAAAACCGAACTTGTTATTTTCTTACGCCCAACAGTAATTACTAATGCCAGCCTAGAAAGCGATGAGTTGGCGTCTTACAAGCAATACCTACCCTCACAGCAGTTAGAAAAAACACTTGATGCTGACGGTGAAAGGTAAGACTCAGCATGAGTTTACTGATTAAAGCCTTGGCGAGTGCTGAAAAAGACAAGCAGGCAGAGCTTAATAAAAAGGTAGGCAATGAGCGTTCAGTTGAGCTTAGTCCAGCGCTAGAGTTGGCATCAATCGAGGCGAATGCTCAAGTAGAAACTGCACCACCCCTACAGCTTAGCGTTACTGAAGCGCCTCAAGCAAAAACTGTTGAATCTTCAGCATTAAGTCTAGCGCCAGATAGTTTTGGTGATGGACGTGTGTCGCTAGAGGAAGAGGCGGGGTTGAGTGCCCAAAATGCTGCTAACAATCTGCACGTTAAACCAGAAGTCCGTGTTAATAAGGCTAAAGTCAAAGGCAGCGGTTCTAAAGGTCAGCCGCAAAATGTAGAGGCAGCGTCAGGCGCTGTGTTAGCAGCAACTGCGGCTACTGTATCGGCAAATATTAATCACCAAAAAGCCGCCGCCAGTGTGTTTGTAGCAAACCAAGCGGCTAAGACGCCAAGTTCAAAATCAGCGTTGGTGATTTTAGGCGTCGCCGGGGCATTGATGATTTGGCTTGGCTTGCAGGGGTATCAATATATTAGTGCGTTAACTGCGCCAGAGGTGGTGATTGTGAAACCTGCACCGCTGACACCTCAAATTGCGGATGTGCAAATGACTGATGCTTCTGATGCTTCGGCGGTGGTGGATGAGAGCGTCGTGAATGTTACGGCTGAAGTGGCGCCAATACAAAGTCAAAATACGCGCCAGACGGATGCTGTTAAGGCAACGCGTGCAGTAGAAACCGAAGCGGTGTTTTCAGAGAGTGATAGCACGGTTGTCGCTGAGCGTGCATTGACTAAAAAAACGCTAAATCAGCCATCAAAAAACGCTCAGCAATCTAACGGTAGTCATGCGGAAAATGTGGATGATGAGGTGCAATCGCAAGGCTCATCATCGGACAACGCAAAACGTGCACCAATCAAGCTGGTGAGTAAAACGCCTGCGGCTGGGGTTGACCCAACTTTGCTCGCGGCTTATCAGGCGTTTAGTCGGGGTGAAGATACAAACGCGCAACAGCAATATCGACAAGTATTACAGCGAGATGTGCGCAATGTGGATGCTTTGTTGGGGATGGCGGCCATTGCGCAACGGCAAGGCCGCGATGCCGATGCAGCCGGGTGGTATCAAGAAGTATTGGGTGTTGAGCCGAGAAATACCATTGCGCAATCTGCGATGGTTCGTTTGCAGGTCAATGCAGATGTGGTTGGATCGGAAAGCCGCATTAAAAATCTGTTAGCACAGCAGCCGGAGTCTGCAAATTTACATGCGGCATTAGGTAACTTGTACGCCGAGCAAAACCAATGGGCATCTGCACAAGCAGCTTATTTTAATGCCAGCCGTTTTGCACCAAACAGCGCAGATTATGCGTTTAACTTAGCGATTAGTTTAGATCAGCTAGGTAAGTCTAACCTTGCTTTGGTGCAATACCAGCGTGCTCTGGAGTTGTTGAATCGTTCAGGCGGGTCAAGTCCTGATAGGGCGCAGTTGGAGGCACGGATTAATGCACTTAGGTAATTTCAAACATTCCTTTCCCCTTTTAGGGGGAGGGAGCTTGAAGGCAAAAATAGAAAAAATTAAATGACGGCACTTAAATAATGGTAAATCAGGAATAATGGTAAATCAGGCAACACATAATGATTGAACAACGACGTAAACTCCGACTTGGAGAGTTGATGGTGCAACAGGGGCTGGTCAGTCAGGATCAGCTACGTATTGCGCTTATTGAGCAAGAGCAGAATGATTTGCCTTTAGGTCGTCAGCTGGTACGTTTGGGTTTTGTGACAGAGGCCATGGTGCGCGACACCGTTGCGCATACTATTGGTACAGAAAGTATTGATTTGTCTACGGTGGTGGCTGATATTGAAGCGTTACAGATGGTGCCGCAAGATTTTTCGCGCCGTTATCATTTATTGCCAGTTGCCTATGAAGAAGCCACTAAATCCATGGTGGTGGCCATGGCTGATATGTTCAATGTGGTGGCGCTGGATCAATTGCGCGCCATGCTGGGTGGACAGATTCAGCTTAAGCCGGTGTTGGCGGCTGAAGCGCAGCTTGAGGAAGTTATTGACCAGTTTTATGGCTACGAGTTGTCGGTTGACGGCATTTTGCGTGAAATTGAAACTGGCGAAATTGATTACCAAAGTTTAGCCGCAGACGGTAACGAATATACGCAGCCCGTAGTGCGTTTGGTGGGTGCGTTGCTGATGGACGCCGTTAAGCGAGGCGCATCGGATATTCACTTTGAGCCGGAGTTTGCGTTTTTACGCATACGTTACAGAATCGACGGTGTATTGCAGCAAATCCGTAGCTTACATAAAAGCTACTGGGGCGGCGTTGCGGTGAGGCTTAAAGTAGTGAGCGGGCTAGATATTGCAGAAACCCGCGCGCCACAGGATGGTCGTTTGAACATGAACTTATGCGGCCGCCCGATTGATTTTCGGGTGTCCACGCATCCGACTATTCATGGTGAAAACATCGTATTGCGGGTGCTGGATCGTGAAAAATCTATTATTCCAATGGAGCGTATGGGTTTGCGTCCATCTACACTGGATGAGTTGCGTTTAATGATGACGCGCCCTGAAGGTATTTTGATTGTTACGGGGCCTACCGGTAGCGGCAAAACAACGACGCTGTACTCATTGTTGTCGCACCAAAATACTGAGGCCGTCAACATTATGACGTTAGAGGACCCGGTCGAGTATCCGGTGACCATGATGCGTCAAACCTCAGTGGCAGAGGTTAATAAAGTGGATTTTGCCAACGGCATCCGTTCAATCATGCGGCAAGACCCAGACATTATTCTGGTAGGTGAGATTCGCGATGCGGATACTGCTACCATGGCGTTTCGTGCCGCAATGACAGGGCATCAGGTGTTTAGTACTCTGCATACCAACTCGGCTTTAGGGGCTTTTCCGCGCTTAACCGACATCGGTATTTTGCCAGACATTATGGCGGGCAATATTATTGGTGTAGTGGCGCAACGTTTGGTACGTGTACTCTGCCCGCATTGCAAGGTGAAGCATGCTCCAGATGCGCTAGAGCGTAAAGTTTTGCGACTTAAGCCCAGTGACAAGCCGCAAATTTATAAGCCTAAAGGCTGCAAACGCTGTAATCAAAATGGCTATCGTGGACGTATGGCGATCATTGAATTGTTACGAATCGATAGCGACATGGATTCATTGATTTCACGCCGTGCGCATTTAGACGAGCTGCAAAAAATGGCGCTTGATAAAGGCTTTGTCACATTGGCTGAAGATGGGGTGCGCCGTATTTTAGAAGGCTACACTAGTGTGGCTGAGGTGATGCGCGTAATTGATTTAACGAGCCGTATTCGCGCCTAACCAATATGCCTTCATTTAACTATAACGCAGTTGATAAATTGGGTCGCCTCGCCATGGGGCAGATTGATGCAATTAATGAGGTGGATTTAGAAATCCGCCTAGAGCGCATGGGCTTGGATTTAATCACTTTTCGCGCGGCCAAAAAATCAACCGGCTTGTTTAACCGCAATAAAGTCAGTAATCAAGATTTGGTCATGTTTTGCTTTCAGCTAGAGCAGTTAATGAGTGCAGGTGTGCCGTTGCTGGAGTGCTTAACTGACCTGCGCGAGAGTAGCAACAACTTGTATTTTCAAAAAGTGTTGGGCGCAGTCAGTGCTGAGATTGAAGGCGGAAAAATGCTGTCGCAAGCAATGGCCGAGCATCCTGGCGTGTTTAGCGATGTGTTTGTAAGCCTAATTGATGCGGGTGAGCAAACAGGGCAATTGCCAGTAGTGTTAAATAACTTATTCAACACTATCCGTTGGCAAGATGAACTAATGTCGCAAACTAAAAAGCTATTGGCTTATCCGGCTTTTGTGGCGGTCGTGGTGCTGGGTGCTGTGGCTTTTTTAATGACTTATCTTGTGCCGCAAATGGTATCGTTTTTACGTAATATGGGGCAGGAGTTACCGCTCAATACCAAAATTTTGATTGCTATATCAAATATGTTTGTGAACTATTGGTGGTTGGTCATAGGCGTACCTATTTTAGTTGTGATCGGTTTTGCAACCGTTATTCAGTCCAGCCCCAAGGCGCGTTACCGGTTTGATATGCTCAAGCTAAATTTACCCGTTACCGGGCCAATTTTGCATAAAATTATTATGGCGCGCTTTGCACGTTATTTTGCTTTAATGTATCAAACGGGCATTCCAATTTTGGATGCGATTAAAATTTGTGAAAACATCGTGGGTAATCGCGTGGTGGCGGATGCGTTAAGCCGCGTGCACGCGCAGATTAACGCAGGCGACTCCATGAGTGAGAGCTTTCGAAATGCGGGCTTGTTTCCGCAACTGGTCGTGCGCATGATTAAAGTGGGTGAAAGTACCGGTGGCTTAGATAAATCACTACTCAATATCAGTTATTTTTACGACCGGGATGTGAACGACTCGATGCAAAAAATGTTAAAAATGTTAGAGCCGGCACTGACGGTGATATTAGGAGGCATCTTGGCGTTTATTATGTTCTCGGTGCTAGGGCCAGTTTATGATTCATTCAGTAAGCTTAAAATATAAATGCAATTTATAAACATCCGTTAAAAGACCAATGCAAAATGCTACAAGGTAGTCAAAATAAATTAGTGTTATGCGCTACAGCCAATCATTTATTGGCTGGATATTGGCGTGCCGGCAAGTTGCAGGGTAACCAAAAGTTCGCTAATGATGCAATAGGCCATCAAGATTTTTCTGACTTTTTACAGCAATACCCTGCAACGCCAGTCTATTTAATAGCCGATGCGGTTGAAGAGGACTACAGGCTTGAGAGCCTGCCGCATACCTCCGGTAGCGCTAAACAGGAGCTGGTCACTCGCAAACTGAATCAACATTATCGAGGTTTGGATTATCGTACTGCGCATTTTATCAATCGCGATAAAGATAAGCGCAAAGACGACAATTTTTTATTTGTAGCCTTGAATAATGATGACTTCATGCAAGATTGGGTGAGGATTATTCAATCGGCTGAAGCGCAGTTAGTGGGCGTTTATTTATTGCCAATGTTAAGCCAAGTATTAGCGCAACGACTTAAGTTGACGGCACCACATATTTTGTTGTGTGAAAAACTATCATCGGGTTTGCGGCAAAGCTATTTGCATCATGGGTGTTTGCGTATGAGCCGCTTAGTTTCAAATGTGCCTGCTGCGGCAAACAAGCTCGGGTATTTTTACCTAACGGAAACTGAAAAGACGCGGCTTTATTTAATGAGCCAGCGTTTTATCTCGCGTGAAACGCCGCTTAATTTAGCACTGTTGAGTGCAGATGGTTCAACACAGCAGATTAGCCAAGGGATTAGCCAAGAGCAAGGCTTGGAATGCTCTGATGTTAATTTGACTTCATTTGCAGAGAACTTGGGATTGCCCGCGAATTTGATTTTGCAAATGCCAGAGTTGCTACACATGCAGCTGCTTGCAAGTGGTTGTTTGGTTGATAATCTTGCGCCTGATGGGCTAACTAAGCACTTTCAGTTTGGCAGGCTTAAGCAAGCGATTAAAGTTGCAAGTTTGATTATCGCGGTCGTTGGCCTAGTTGCCGCAGGATGGATATTTAAGCAGGGTTTAGATAATAAAGCGGCATTAACCCAAGCAGAACAAGATACCGTGTTACAACAACATCGTTATGATGAGGTGGCCAAGAACTTTCCAGTCACGTCAATTAGCGCTAATGATTTAAAAGCTGCGGTGGAGTTGCATAAAGTCATTGCTAGCTACCCAAAATCACCACGGCGTATGATGCAAGTAGTGAGTGCCGCGCTTGAGCAACCGTCGCTAGCAAATGTGCAGTTAGGTCGATTGCGCTGGGTGTTAAGCGGTGATGTCAATGTTAAAGATGACGATAAATCTATTCCACTGCCAGCAACTAACGTTGGCAATAGCAATGCCACATTGAATGCAGACCCTGCAAGCTTGAGCGAGATTGCTTTTGTTACGGCTGAAATCTCTAATTTTACGGGAGATTACCGTGACGCGCTCAGTAGCGTGAATCGATTTGTGGCGAGTATTAAAGCTGATAATCGCGTGGCGGCGGTGGAAGTGCTGCAAGAACCAGTCAATGTGAGCTCATTTGTAGATTTGCAAGGCAGCACCACAGACGAGCAATCTACACAAAAACAACCAGCCTTTTTTAAGCTTAGAGTGATACTTAAACCACAGCAAGCATCGGCAGAAAGCCTAGCTGAGGTGAAGCAGCCATGAAGCTAAACAGACAAGATTGGCAAAAGCTGCAAACGTCATTGGTGGTATTGGGCGTGGTATTTATTACGGTTACGCTACTGATTGGTTTTGCGCAGCATTACAATATAAAGCAAGAGCAAGCACTGCAAACACAACAAAATTTACTAAATGCCGCGCGCGGGCGTTACCAATCGTCAGGCACAGAAAAAGACATGATTACTGAATTTTTACCCCATTATCAAGCCTTGATTAACCAAGGGTTTGTGGGCGAAGAACGACGCATTGAATGGGTAGATGATTTGCGCGCACAACACAAAAATCATCAATTATTTGGCATTAAATACAACATTAGCCAGCAAGAAAAATATACGCCAGCTTTCGCCACAAATTTAGGCGGTTTTGTATTGCACCGTTCAATAATGAAATTAGAGCTTGATATGCTACATGAGGGTGACTTACTGCAATTAACCGAATCACTTAATGCTAACAATGCGGCATCATTTATGTTGCGTGATTGTGAAATTGTGAGGTTAAATACAAATGGCTTACCAAGTAACCAGCTCATTGCCAATCTGCATGCACAATGTGAGCTAGATTGGCTCACATTGCGTGAACCTGCACCAATTCAAACTGCACTGCAGTAGTGTGACATGATGAATGTGATCATTAAATTACTTACCCCCACCCTAACCCTCCCCCAGAAATGGGGAGGGAAGATGCGCGATGTCGAAATTAGCATTTCCTCCACATCGAGGGCTAGGCTGGTTAAGCGGCTGAAGTCCATTACCAGCCAATATATCCCCTCCCCATCAAGGGGGAGGGCTAGGGTGGGGGTGCAATACCCGCAATCAGCCAACGCGCTTAAAATGCTAACTGTATTATTGATGGCCTTGTTAATGGCGACACCGTTCACCTCAGTGCAAGCTGCACCTGATGATGACTTCGGCCGATTATTCAGCCGCCAAAATGAACGTAAAAATCTGGATATTAAAAGGCAGAATCAAAAACTAAAAGTCATTACCCCGCAAGACCTTCAGCCAGAACCAGTGGCTGATGCCGCCCCGCCAGAATTACCAAACCCCATCACCATGCAAGGTTATGTAAAGCGTAGCGATGGTGCAAGTACCTTGTGGATTAACAACCAAGCCGTGCAAGAAGGCAGCGCAATAGACAACGTGCAAATAGGTCGGCTAAAAGGGCAGCAAAACAAAACTGGCACGGGCTCAGATAGTTTAAATGTAAAAATTCCCGCCAATGGGCGGCAGGTTCAGCTAAAGGCAGGTCAAGTTTACATGCCGGAAACCAACCAAATTGTAGAACTTAAAACAGTAGAAAAAGCAAAACGGTTGAATTTGGAAGAGACTGGGGCGATTGGTGATGAAAAATCATTACAATAAACACAACGCTCAAAAAGGTGGGGCGCTGATTATATTTGTCTTGGTTTTGGTGCTGGCTGGGTCTGCGACTTTGTTTTCTTTACTGGATGGTAGTGATGTAAAAATTGAGCGTGATAAGAATACCGCAGTAACGCTGGCTGAGGCAAAAGTTGCGCTTCTCGGCTACATGGTTAGTAGAACCACAGCCACTGTAAGGCCTGGTGACTTGCCATGTCCTGATAAATCAGCAGACCACAATTACGATGGAACTCAAGATTCACCTTGCTCATCATCAAGAATTGGGAAGTTCCCATGGAGTAACGTAGATCATTTAGGTGTGTTCAACGAAGGCATTGTATTGGACTTAGTGGATGCTAATGGAGATAGATTCTGGTATGCGGTTTCAAGAAATTTGGTTGATCCAACGAATGTTCCAGTTAATTCAGATTTAGTGATAACTTCACCATATCCATGGCTCTCAGTCTATGATTCTCGAGGAAATTTGATGACAAATCGGGCTGTTGCAGTGATCGTTGCTTCAGGAAATGTTTTGGATGGGCAAGATAGATCGTCAGCCCTACCCTCTGCGGCTCAGTACCTTGATCATGTTACCTTAAATGCAGTTACATATAATAATGCAGCATCTTCTCCCGCAAAATTTATTTCAGGTATTGTGTACGACCCTCTCAATCCAAATAAAGTAGTAGTAAATGATCAAATTACCTACATTACAATTGACGAAGTTATGCCGCTAATTGAAATAAGGGTTGCTAGGGAGGCTAAGAAGTGTCTTGATGATTACGCCAAAATCAATGGGGGTAACTATCCTTGGGCCGCGCCTGTTATAGACACTGTTACTTATGCAAGCACAACTGGCACTCGTTTTGGCAGACTTCCAAGTGGTACTTTTGCAACGGCAGGCTGTAATACAGCGCAAGCTTGGTGGGCAGATTGGCAGAATTTTGTATTTTACACATTCCCAATCAGTCATCAGCCCGGGAGCCCGATTGGCTGTGTTGTAGCAGGAGATTGCCTGACGGTAAATGGTTCGGGGGTAAATAGAGCGCTAGTGTTGATGGGGCGTAAAGCTATGGGGGCACAAAACCATGCTATACCGAATATCGCTAATAACTTTTTGGAAGGATCTAATGCATCACTCACTACGAATTACCTTACTTATAAACCTAGTGACGTGGTCAACTATTCTGTCGTTAATGATTTGGTGCAATGTTTAGATGGACAGAATAACTGTAAATAGGCCTCTGGCTACATTAGGTTTCACATTGGTCGAAATGGCCATTGTGTTAGTAATTATTGGCTTTCTGTTAGGAGGGTTGTTAGTCTCGCTATCAGCCCAGATAGATATGCGAAATTACAATGAAACAAAACAAAAAATAGCAGTAATCAAAGAGGCTGTCGTTGGTTTTACGCTTGCTAATGGTCGGTTGCCATGTCCAGCCGATCCTACAGTGGCATCAGGTACCGCTGGCGCAGGCACTCAAAAATTTGATGTTGCAGGCACTTCCTGTAATTCACTGGAAGGTGTAGTGCCTTGGGTTGATTTGGGCGTACTGGAAACAGATGCTTGGGGCAGAAGATTTACATATCGAGTCACAAATTCATTTTCGGATGCATTTGCTTTGAGTACCGTATCGCCACCAGTAAGTTGCGTTTCAGTACCATCAAGTTCATCCTTTGCACTTTGTTCAGAAGGTGATTTAACTATAAGTGATGGTGCTGTTTCAATCGCGATTAGAATTCCTGCTGTAGTAGTGTCTCATGGGAAAAATGGTTTCGGGGCTTATAACTCGGATGGCACCAAGATCTCAGACATTAGTGCTTCAAGCCAAGAGAAAGAGAACTCGGATGCGGACGCTGATTTTGTGTCCATGATTGCGAATCCAGCCACTTATGATGATGTCGTGGATTGGGTTTCACAGAATACTCTTTTTAATCGCATGGTGATGACGGGGAAATTACCTTAGGCTTATGAACGACAACCAACTCCTCCGTTACAGCCGTCACATTTTACTCCCGCAGATTGAATACGAAGGCCAAGAAAAACTCGTCAATAGTCATGCGTTGATTGTAGGGGCGGGTGGCTTGGGCTCGCCAGCCGCATTGTATTTGACTGCGAGTGGCGTAGGCACCATCACGATCTGTGATTTTGATACGGTAGATCTCACCAATTTGCAGCGCCAGATTGTGCATACAACCTCTGCTGTTGGCATTAACAAGGCAATTTCCGCACAAAATACTTTATTAAACATTAACCCTGAAGTACGAGTGAATACGGTTTGTGAAAAGTCAACCGAGGCTGATTTTGCAAGGCTAATTTCACAGGCTGATGTGGTGCTGGATTGTTCTGACAATTTCGCAACACGATACATGTTGAACAAGTTATGCGTGCAGTTGAAAAAACCGTTAGTTTCAGGGGCTGCCCTTGGCTTTGAGGGGCAGGTAACGGTGTATGACATGCGTTCAGACACCAGCCCGTGTTATCACTGTTTGTTCCCTGATAATGGTGAAGATACCGAGTTACGCTGTGCGAATAATGGTGTGTTTGCGCCGTTGGTAGGCATGATAGGCACTACTCAAGCGGCTGAAGCTTTGAAGCTGTTGATGGGTATTGGCGAGAGTTTGCAAGGGCGCTTGTTGTTATTAGACGCACTTTCTATGGAGTGGCGTACTATCAAGCTGGGTAAAGACCCCGCTTGTTTGGTTTGCGGCACTTAAGGCTCCTTCACCCTGTTAGGGGGAAGGTTGGGATGGGGGTTGAAACTATCAATAATCAAGCAACCACTTTACCCCCACCCCAACCCTCCCCCTAACGGGGGGAGGGAGCTAAAACACAACCAAAGCATATTATTGAACATGCAAAGATTGCCACGACACACTAAAGTTTTTTCTCGCCAATTACGCCGTAATATGACCGATGCAGAAAACCACTTATGGCAACGCCTCAGAATGAAGCAGTTGGGTGTGAAGTTTAGGCGACAACATCCAGTTGGAAAATACATTCTTGATTTTGCGTGCGTCGATGTGAAATTGGCGATTGAGCTTGATGGTGGTCAGCATGGTGAAATGCAAATGCAAGATAACCTTCGCACAGCATGGTTAGAGGCGCAAGGGTGGGAGGTAGTGCGTTTTTGGAATAACGAAGTGTTGCAAAATATTGAGGGTGTGCTGGAGAAAATATCAGGCAGTGTTGCATGATTAGGTGGTTAGGTGGAAGTGAGGTTGCACCCCCACCCCAGCCCTCCCCTAGAATGGGGAGGGGGAGAAAGCGTTTACTTGCCGCCAACCAAAGACTTTACCGCGCCGACTAAATCACCAGGCATCATGACAATTTTACTGTTTTCTGAGGCGGATATTTTTTGCAGTGCAGTAATGTAACGGTCACCCAGCAAGAACATGGCTGATGCGTTGTTCTCTTTGACAGCTTCTGTAATAAATTTGATCGATTCAGCAGAGGCTTTTGCGGCCACCATTTGCGCTTCTGCATCTTTGCGAGCAGCTTCTAAGCGTGCTTCAGCATTTAAGATAAGTGATTGCTTGGCGCCTTCAGCTTCTGTTACTACGGCTACGCGTTCACGCTCAGCCGCGGCTTGTCTTTCCATGGCATCTTGCATATTAGGCGATGGTTTGATGTCTTGAATCTCAACGGATTTAACGGTTAAGCCCCAGTCTAGCGCTTCGTCTGCAATTGCGGTTTTAAGCTCGGCCTTAATGCGGTCGCGTGAGGTAAGTGCCTGGTTTAAATCCATGCCGCCAATGATAGAACGCAAGCTGGTTTGCACCATATTACGCATTGCCTCGCGGAAGTTTTCAATGCCATAAACAGCGCGCTCAATGTTTGAAACTTTAATAAAGGCGATGGCGTTGGCTAAAATTACCGCGTTGTCACGGGTAATCACTTCTTGCTCTGGCACATCTAAAATAATGTCTTTGGTGGTGACTTTGTAGCTTACTTTGGTAAAAATCGGGTTAATTACGTGTAAGCCTGGTGTGAGTACGCCCGCAAATTTACCCAGGCGTTCTACTACCCACTCTTCACCCTGCGGCACAATGCGTACACCTTTGATAATGGCGACGATTACCAAAAATATCAGTACGAAACTAAATTCGGTCATTTTTATTTCCTTTTATATGAGGTTAAAACATTAATTATTTATGAAATTTAACTGGATTTTGAAATTCTTAAGGCATTGCCTTCAACCGCAACCACAGTTGCATGGCTTCCAACCTCAATGGTTTCATTTGACACCGCTGCCCACTCACGGCTACCCATTAAGCCCTGCGTAAAGCGAATGACACCGTTTTGTGTTGGGCTGGTTGCTTCAATCACGATGCCGGTTCTGCCAATCTCTTCACCCTGTGCTTGGCCAACGCGCGAGTGTGTTTCTGTTTTTTTGTAGTTAAATCGCCAAATTACCAAGGCACCCAAAGACATGACGGCAAACATTGCAAACTGGATACCAACGGGCGTATTAGGCCACAGCCACAAGACAATGGCCACACAAAAAGCAGCAATACCAAACCACATGGCATAAAGGGTTGCAGTGGTCATCTCAAGGGCAAACAGTATTAAGCCGAGGGCACCCCAAGCCCACATAGGTTCTATCATGATGTTCCTTTACCAAAACTTATTTTGAATCCAACACTTAAGGGTACCTCTATTAACTCAATTTCCTTCGCGATACTGCGTTGCTCATAAAAAATTATTCCTTACTATCGACCATATGCTGTGTCACAATTTTTTACTCGCGCCTTGTCTAGCTTATCGCACCAATCTTGTCGCTTTAGCGACTTAGATTGGTGGTGATGACCTTTACGGTTACAAATTGAATTAATAGAGGTGCCCTTAATTCGAGTGCTTATTATGGCACGTTATTTAGATGTTTTTGGACAAAAATCTCATGGGTAAATATCCCACGCATCATGCGTTAAAAAATAGTACACTAACTGAAAAATGTAGGAAAATTAACGTATGAGCCCTGCACAAAGATTACATATTCCTGCTGATCGTGTTGAACGACTGCATTATATTAAGCGCATATTTGTTGACGCAGAAGGCGCCGGCTTGGAGTCGGGCTGGGTGGGTGGGCGCCTGAGTGCGCAAAAAAAACTCAATAGTATTGATGTTGTTGCCTACGCAAAAAACCGAAACTTCCTTAATGGCGCTGTTACACACCTGTCTCCGTATTTACGCCATGGCTGCGTTACCTTAAATGAAGCATTCTTTTCAATTAAAAATCGTTTTGGTTTAGAGGCTGAAAAGCTCTTAACCGAGCTAGCCTGGCGAGACTATTGGCGGCAAGTTTGGTATGAAAAAGGCGATGCAATTTATAGTGAGATTGAGCCGCCAAAAGTTGCTATTGGTTATGCGCCGTTAAGTGATGCTATTGTGCAGGGCAAAACAGGTTTGCCTTGCATGGATGCTTTTGTTAATGATTTGCTTGCTACCGGCTATGTGCATAACCATGCGCGCATGTGGCTTGCCAGTTATATTGTGCATCATTTAAAAATGGATTGGCGCGCAGCCGCTGATTGGTTTGAGCAACATTTATTAGATGGTGATATTGCCAGCAATCATCTGTCCTGGCAGTGGGTGGCGTCAACGTTTAGCTCCAAACCTTATTACTTTAACAAAGAGAATATAAGCCGCTATACCGGTGAAAGGTATTGTGCAAACTGCAAGGCAATATGCCCGTTTGATGACAGTTATGGAGCTTTAAATGAGCGCTTGTTTAATCAGGCGCCAGCGTCTAATGCAAAACAATACCCCATTAAACTTTTACCGATGACGGTGCCCTCCAGCTTTAAAGCGATTGCTATTTATGTGCATGATGAAATGCTATCTGCCTCGCACGATTTATTTAAAAGACCATTTCCTAAATTTTTTGTGTTTGATCCGCAGCTTTATGGACATTGGTCACTGAATAGATTGCAGTTTTTAGCAGATTGTTTGAGTGAGATGGATGGCGTTGAGGTGTGGTTTGGCGATACCTATGAGGTGTTGATGAGCCGCGGTGTGGGCCAAGTGATTACGCAAGATACGCCCAATAGAAAAATCAAAGCATTATTAGCGCCCTTTGCACCTAAATGGCAGCCAGAAGCGCAATTAGTCGATGTGAAAATTAGCAGTAAACGGCTGAAACGGTTTTCACGCTATTGGGAGAAAATGGGCCCATTATTAATGGCTGATATTTAATATCCAAACAGTCAGTGATACTATCCTTCATCATGTAGGCCATATGAATAAAAATGAGGGGATATGATGTTAACGTGGATGATAGCTGCGGTAGTGGTGTTGTATTTTGTAATTACGTATAACAGTTTAGTCAGTGTTAAAAATAACGTAGAAAAAGCATGGTCCAATATCAATGTGTTGCTAAAGCAGCGGCATGATGAGTTGCCCAAGCTGATTGATACTTGTAAGCAGTATATGCAGCATGAGCAAGCAACGCTCGAAAAAGTCATTCAAGCGCGTACCCAAGTTAATGAGGCGCGTGATCATCATGATGTTGCGGCATTAGGGCAGGCTGAAGGTGCGCTTCGCGTGGGCTTGGGTGGACTTTTTGCGGTGGCGGAAAATTACCCTGAGCTTAAATCAAACCAAAATTTCTTAATGTTGCAAACCCGCATCACAGGGCTTGAAAATCAAATTGCAGATCGACGCGAGTTTTATAACGACAGCGTTTATATTAACAATGTCCGTGTTCAGCAGTTTCCTGATTTAATTGTGGCCAGACTATTTGGTTTTGTAAAAGAACAGCTACTTAAGTTCTCCTCGGATGAATTAACCGATGTTGAGGTTGGTCAGCGTTTTAATGCGAAGCTTTAGGTAGTGTGTGCAGTTTCGTAGTTACTATTTAAATCCGCTCGCTTTATGTGTTTGTGTTGGCCTAGTACTGGCGGGTGTGTATTTAGATTATCATGACCAGCAAGCCCATCAACTCCCCATGCTGTTTGGTTTAACTGCCTTGGTGGCTATATTTGCTTGGGCATTTAACTATAAAAGACTGCTTGCGATATCTGAAGTGCCCATCTCAACAATCGCATCGGCGGCCCAAGGCTATGTTGAGCTATTTGGAAGATCCAAACATCTAATCCCCATGCGTAGCCCGATACAAGGCGTGCATTGCGTTTGGTTTCGGTTGTGGGTGTACGCGCGTGATACTAATTACATGTGGCGGTTAGAGGATTACAAAGTCAGCGAGCAAGTATTTGAGCTGCATGATGAATCTGGCGTGTGTATTGTTGACCCAAAAGGTGCTGATGTTTATGCAGCTAGCCGCCATGTGATTACGCAAAATGGGCATCGTTATATTGAGGATGTTTTATTTGCGGATAAATCTATTTATGTATTGGGTGATTTAGATGCCAATACACAAGCCAATACTGAATCTGAAATCAATCAGGAAGTCGGAAAATTACTGACGCAATGGAAACAATCTAAAGCTAGGCTTTTACAGCGCTTTGACCTCAATCGAGATGGTGAGGTTGATATGCATGAATGGGCACTAGCGCGCGAACAGGCTTATTCTGAAGTAAAACTCAAGCAGGCGCAGTTGCTAAAAAGCGAGCGGCATCTGATTGCAAAGCCTAAAAATAAACGCCTTTTTGTGATATCTGGTATCACGCCGCAGGCATTAAGGCTGCGTTACCGCTATTGGGCCATTGTGCATTTCTCAATATTTTTTGTAGCTATTTTGCTTTCTTTTCTCGCAAGCTATTTGGCAATATAACAGCAGGTTTGCCCTGTGATAAAATGCTAGCTTATGACAACTGACAACACCACACAAAAGATGCAAGAAAATAAAGAGTTAGCAAAATCATTCGACCCTAAAGCCATTGAAAGTAAATGGTATGAGTTCTGGGAGGGCAAAGGTTATTATGCCGCTGGGTTAGACCCATCCAAGCAAGACAATTTTTGTATTTTACTGCCGCCACCTAACGTCACCGGTACACTACACATGGGGCACGGCTTTAACCAGACCTTGATGGATACGTTAACGCGCTACCATCGCATGCGTGGCGATAACACGCTGTGGCAGCCGGGCACAGACCATGCCGGCATTGCCACGCAGATTGTAGTGGAGCGTCAACTCGACGCGCAAGGCGTGTCGCGCCATGCGCTTGGCCGTGAAAAATTTCTGGAAAAAGTATGGGAGTGGAAAGAACATTCCGGCTCTACCATCACCCGCCAAATGCGCCGGTTGGGCACGTCGCCTGATTGGTCGCGTGAGCGCTTTACGATGGATGAAGGTTTAAACCAAACGGTGACTAAAACCTTTGTGCGCCTGTATAACGAAGGCTTGATTTATCGTGGCAAACGCCTAGTGAACTGGGATGTGAAGCTAGGTACTGCAGTATCAGACCTAGAGGTGGTGCAGGAAGAGGAAGACGGTTTCATGTGGCACATCAACTATCCGCTAGCCGATGGTTCAGGTGTGTTGACCGTTGCAACCACACGTCCAGAAACCATGCTGGGTGACGCGGCGGTGATGGTGCATCCTGAAGATGCGCGCTATAAGCACCTGATTGGTCAACACGTTAAATTGCCGTTGTGTGACCGTGAAATCCCCATTATTGCTGATGATTACGTAGATAAAGAGTTTGGTACTGGCGTAGTGAAGGTGACGCCTGCGCATGACTTTAACGACTACGCAGTTGGTCAAAGACATAACTTGCCGATGTATTCGGTTATCTCTCTGGATGGTCTAATCATCAGTCCATCAAATAATGTTCAGAAATCAGAAAGAGCTAGAAGTCGAGCAACTAACGAATTGGGAGGTACAAGTGTAGTTCAAACTTCCTTTGTCGATATGTTCCCAGCCGACTTAGTGCCACAAAAATATCAAGGTCTTGACCGTTTTGAAGCCCGCAAACAAATCGTTGCTGATTTAGATGCTCAAAACTACTTGGTCAAGGTGGAAAAACATAAGCTCAAAGTGCCGCGTGGCGACCGTACTAATGTGGTAATCGAGCCTATGCTCACAGACCAATGGTTTGTGGCCATGAGCAAACCTGCGGCTGACGGTAAATCAATTACACAAAAAGCATTGGATGTTGTTGCCAGTGGTGAAATCAAGTTTTACCCAGAAAACTGGGTCAATACTTACAATCAATGGCTGAATAATATTCAAGATTGGTGTATTTCTCGCCAGTTATGGTGGGGGCATCAAATCCCTGCTTGGTATTCTGATGACGGCAAAGTATACGTTGCACATAGTGAGGCAGAGGCTAAAGCACTTGCAGCAAAAGATGGCTATACAGGCAATTTAAAACGCGATGATGATGTGCTGGATACATGGTACTCATCAGCCTTATGGCCTTTCTCAACCTTAGACTGGACTGGTGACGAAGCACAAGATGCTGCCAATGTCGCTTTGCAGCAATATTTGCCGTCTTCTGTGCTGGTAACAGGCTTTGATATTATTTTCTTCTGGGTGGCGCGTATGGTGATGATGACTACGCACATCACCGGAAAAATTCCGTTTAAACATGTGTATGTGCACGGCTTGATTCGCGATGCCGAAGGCCAAAAGATGAGTAAATCTAAAGGCAACGTGCTTGACCCGATTGATTTGATTGACGGTATTTCGCTTGATGACTTAATTAAAAAACGCACCACGGGCTTAATGAACCCGAAAGATGCGCCAAAAATCGAGAAACATACGCGTAAAGAGTTTCCCGATGGCATTAATGCTTATGGAACCGACGCGCTTAGATTTACTTTTGCTGCACTAGCTTCGCCTGGTCGTGACATCAAGTTTGATTTACAGCGCTGCGATGGCTACCGTAATTTTTGCAATAAATTATGGAATGCGACGCGCTTTGTGTTGATGAACACCGAAGGCCAAGACAATGGTTTTGATGCCGCCAGCTGCCATGCCGGCGGGCGCAAGTTCTCACAAGCGGATCGCTGGATTGTCAGCAAATTGCAACGCACAGAAGCTGAAGTGGAGCGCGCATTTGCAGATTACCGCTTTGATTTGGCAGCAAAAGCGATTTATGAGTTTGTGTGGGATGAATACTGCGACTGGTATTTAGAGCTGGCAAAAGTGCAGATTCAAAATGGAGATGATGCAGAAAAACGTGCCACACGTCGAACCTTGTTGCGTGTGTTGGAAACTATTTTGCGCTTAGCGCACCCGATTATGCCATTTATTACCGAAGAAATTTGGCAAACCATTGCACCGATGACCGAGAAGCACGGTGCCAGCATCATGCTGGAAGCTTACCCAAGTGCGCAGCCTGATAAACTTGATGAAGTCGCTGAAGTCTGGGTGGCACAATTAAAGCAAATGGTAGATACCTGCCGTAGCCTGCGTGGTGAAATGAGTATTTCACCAGCCGCACGCGTACCTTTAATTGCGTCAGGCGATGCTGAAAAGTTAGCGCTTTATGCGCCCTATCTGAAAGCCTTGGCTAAGTTAGAAGAGGTTGCGATTGTGGCTGAGCTGCCGGAAGCTGATGCGCCCGTAATGTTAGTGGATGACTTTAAGCTCATGTTAAAAGTTGAAATTGACGTTGCGGCTGAAAAAGAGCGTTTAGGTAAAGAAATGGCACGTTTAGAAAGCGAAATTAACAAAGCCAATGCAAAGCTCAATAATGAAAGCTTTGTAGCGCGTGCACCGGCAACAGTAGTAGAGCAAGAAAAAGCGCGCGTGGCGGAATTTAGTAGCAGTTTAGGCAAGCTGCAGAGTCAGTTGGCTAAGTTAAAGTAAATAAAGCTTTAAGCCTGTAAAGTCAAACGACGGTTATGTCGTGAGACGGTATCTATAAGTAGAAAAGGTGCTTAAAAGCACCTTTTCTACTGTTCCTCTCTTATGTGTAATACCTTTACGCTAACCGGCACGTTTTTTAATATAAAACGTGAAAGACGTGTCATCTTCATCCAATTGTAAAAGTGCATGGCCCGTTTGCACACAAAAAGCGTTAAAGTCCTTCACCGAACCAGGGTCGGTCGAGATAATCTTTAACACTTGCGCCGGCGCCATATCGCTTAAGCCTTTTTTACAGCGCAAAATAGGCAAAGGGCAGTTCAAGCCCGTGGCATCAACTTCTTTATCAAATTCCATTATTTTTTAGTTACCCTTCATTTTTTTGCGTGTGGCTAGGCTACACAAAAGAAAACCCTGCTTTATTCCAAGCTAAAACGCCGCCAGCCAGGTTATAAACGTTTTTACAGCCCTTGTTGGACGCAAAAGCGGCCGCGTGCGCAGAGCGCATACCACTATGGCAATAAAACACAACATTTTCAGCTTTAGTCAGCGAGTCATACTGCACAGGCAACATGGCGAGTGGGATGTGTACGGCGCCCTGGATAACGCCGCGCGCCACTTCATCATCATTACGAACATCCACTAACAACAACGGGCGTGAAGCTATCATGTCGAATAAGTCATGCGCTTGAATTTCACTATAAGTACTCATTAAAATAAACCTAAATTAACCAATGCAAATCATAGCAATTATGTACGCATACTGCACTAGTTGAAGTATAAAGAATTGCAGGAGCATCAAGGGGATGTCGTAAAATTTAATTGTTTGCGTATTGATCACGATACCGGGCGGGTGATATTTACCACCAATAGACCTTTTATTTGCGCTTACTGCAATGCACGCACCGCACCATGCGCGCATTGCCCTTACCTAGCCAAATGACAATCTATACTATCTAACGAACACAGGATACAGGGTAAATATTATCGCCACTAAATGTTATGAAGTCTGTGCCAAAGTGAACAAGATAGTGTTGGCTGCCATCGCCATTTGGTGTAGATGACCACATGAATGTCGACACATCCCAGCCTGCGGCTGTAAGTGCAGCATTGCCTGCGTTATATAGCGCAGAGAGTTCTCCCTGAGTAGGTAGCCGCCAGTCAGTGTAGCCTAAAGCAGTCGATGCTGCACAAGCCGGATCAGCAACAGACCATCTTAAATAGCCCCCTGGGGCAGTATTATTTTTCGACCAAATTAAAGTGCCCCCACCATCGAGAGCCCAGCCCGCGTTGGATCCGGGAGTTCCTGTAGTGCCAAGACTCTGTGTGGTGACGTAGCCTGCCGGAAGTGATGCAGCTGTTGCTGGGAACGTAGCGCTCACCAGCCCTGTATTGGCTGTGTTGGTTGCGGTAGCTCCACTCACGGTAAAGAAATTAGCGGCTACGCCGGTGAAGGTGTAACCAGTAGTAGCAGTTAAAGTAACCGTAGCGGTGTAGATTGTGCTATCCGAAAAAGTGCCGCTAACCGCAGGACTCCATGCAACTGTGCCAGTATAACCAGCAGTAGCCGTCACGGTAGTTACAGGCGCTGCCCCTGCTACTGGGGCGGTGAGGCCGGCAATGGCTGCTGTGCTGACTACCAATGCCCCTGAACTTATTACTACGCTGTCGATTTTGGTTGAGCCGTGAGATACCGTCACTGTAGCTAATGTGGTGCCGCCACCTGAGCTATTGTTCATGGTGACTACATAAGTATCAACAACGCCCACTGCTGGTTGGGTGATCAGGTTTGGATTGATGATCAGGCTGATAGTGTTAGATAATCCAAATTGACCACTGTTGCTAAAGGCTGAGCCATTTAAAGTCACGCTAGCGATACCACTAACTGCCAATCCAATCGGCACAGTTAATATGCCGGTAGCGTTGGCTACGCTGGTACCTGTTGGGAGGGCGCTCTTATCAATCGCAATTAGCCGTGTTGGTGTAGCGGTATTATCAACCTTAGCAATAACCTGCGCAGGCAAGAAGCTAGGGCGACGAGAAACTTGCTCAACTAAAGAGCTAGTCCATGTATTGGTTGTTGAATTAGGCGTTGCCGTGTTGGCGGATGCTTGATTAGTTGGGGTTCCTGAGGCATCCAAGTTGTTAAGTGCAGGGTTATTCATCCCCAGTGGGCCCCTACCAAAGGCATTGGCATTATTATCACCAAAGCTTTGCGTGTAGCTCAACAACAATTGGTTGTCATTGAAGGTGTTATCACGGCCTTGTATTGCGGCAATATCGACACCTACTTGCGAACCACTTTTGAAGCTTTTACCTAAGCCTAGGGCGTAACGACTTTGTGAAGCGGCTGCATTCGCCGAGGCGCGGAAGTTAAAGTCATTGTCTAAGTGCTGAGTCAGCTCAGCACTACCAGTCGCACGGTTGGTTGACTCATTTCCGGCTAAGTAGTCATAGGCCAGGCGTTCTGCCCCTAAACCAACTTTAATAGTAGTTTTAGCGGTAGGGGTAAACACCAAGCGACCTTGTACGCCAGTGACACGGCCACCCGCAATACGGCGTGGGTCACTCCATAATTCATATAACGTAGCCGTATCGGTAAAGTAAGTTTTGTCTCCCAGCGTAATACTGGCAGTATTACTAAGGTACGCATTTACCTCAGCGGCATTGAGCCAACCTTTGCCCAAGAGGTATTGGTAGCTGGCTGCGATATTGTCTTGTCTTACTTGAGTCTTTTGGTTACCTGAGATGAAGTTAAAGTCGAGCTTCTGACGTAATTGCCCGAGTGAGAAGATAAAGCGTTGATTGCTACTTAAGTCAAAGCCGGCGTTAAGTAACCACTCGTTCTTATCAGAACCGGCGGTGAGTAAAATACCAGCCGCCATGTTTGGTGAAATTGGGCTAGCAAGACTAGCACCAACGGCAACCCCATTTTGCTTACTGTATTGAGGGGTGATGCTGATTAACTTGCCGTTGATATTTTCACGATAAGAGAACCCCGCACCCTGCGCATTGATGTTCGGTTGTATTGTGCCCGTGTTGGCTACAGGGGCACCTAAATCTGGAAGTGTACCAGCCGAATCAGCGGCAGTAGCAGATGGCTGAGCAATAGTTAGAGCAAGTAATGAGAATAGCCATGCTACTGTAACTTTTGCATTAGACATAAATTATCTTTGAGGCTTAATTAATAGTTTGCGACTGTATCCGATTTCGTAAACTACGTGTAAGTCTTTTTGAAGGGGATTCATTCTTCCACTCCTAAAAGTGGACTTTATTCATTTTAGCCTGGTATGGCAACAGGGGTGCAGGTCACATGTGCTATAAGCAATAGACGTAAAAAAGCCCACATCGCTGTGAGCCCTTTAGATATTGGTGGCCGAGACTGGAATCGAACCAGTGACACGCGGATTTTCAATCCGCTGCTCTACCGACTGAGCTACTCGGCCATTAAATCAACTTGTGCAAACGGAGGTAAATGTTTGCAAGCCGCGCATTATAGCAAACTTCATAACAATCTGACAAAACTATTTTTCAATTTTTATCATCATGTTGGTGAAGTATGTATTAGCTACTGGTGTTAAGTCGTGCGCTCTGATGTAAAATCTGTGACTATGAAATTTAACATCTCCCAGCTAAGCTCCGCTCCCCATGATTCGACGCTTAAAAGTGCTTTGCTTAATAAAATTAACACCAAAACTAAACCGCTAGGATCTTTGGGCGGGTTGGAAGCTATCGCACTACAGGTTGGCCTGATACAGCAAACGCTAAGTCCGCGCTTAAGCCAGCCGACCATGCTGGTGTTTGCAGGGGACCACGGTATTGTAGCGGCGGGCGTTAGCCCTTATCCGCAAGCGGTGACCGCACAGATGGTGCTCAATTTTTTGCAAGGCGGTGCGGCAATTAACGTATTTGCACGCCAAAACAATATGCAACTGCGTGTGGTGGATGCTGGCGTAAATTATCATTTTGAAGCGTATCCAGACTTAACGCACGCCAAAGTTGCGTTGGGTACACGTAACTTTTTGACCGAACCTGCGATGTCGTTAACACAATGCGAGCAAGCGCTTGTTGCTGGTGGGGCAATGAGTGGCAAAGAAATAAATGCAGGCTGCAATGTATTCGGCTTTGGTGAAATGGGCATTGGCAATACGTCCTCTGCCAGTTGCTTAATGAGCGTGTTGTGTTGTCTGCCAGTCGAACAATGTGTTGGACGTGGCACGGGTTTGGATGATGCAGGCCTAGCTCAAAAAATGACTGTTTTAACACAGGCACTCAATTTTCATCAAGTGAATAGTGCAGATGCATTGCAAGTGCTGACCACATTTGGTGGTTTTGAAATTGCGATGATGGTGGGCGCTATGCTCGGCGCGGCAGAACAAAAGTCGCTATTGCTGATTGATGGGTTTATCGCGACTGCTGCTTTGTTAGTGGCTTACAAATTGCAGCCAAATATATTGCACTACTGTGTGTTTACGCATTGCTCCGGTGAGTCCGGGCATCGTAAATTGTTGGAATATTTAGGTGTAAAACCGCTGCTGGATATTGGGTTGCGCTTAGGCGAAGGCACTGGTGCAGTATTAGTCTACCCTCTGGTGTTGGCGGCGGTTAATTTTTTAAACGAAATGGCCTCGTTTGAAAGTGCTGGCGTGAGCGCTAAAGTGGATGAAGCATGCTGAGTTACCTGCGCCGTGAGCGACGACACTTTTTGTTAGCGGTGGGGTTTTTTACCCGGTTGCCTGTACCGAGTTTTACTGATTTTCATGATGATGACCTTAATTATTCTGCCAAATATTTCCCTTTGGTAGGGGTTCTTGTCGGCATGGTGGGGGCAGGTGCTTTTATACTTGCTGCCAAAGTTTTACCAAGTAGTATTGCGGTATTAGTCAGTATGGCGACCACTATTTATATCACCGGAGCATTCCATGAGGATGGCTTGGCGGACAGTGCTGATGGCTTAGGTGGAGGGTACGATAAAGAGCGAATACTCACTATTATGCAGGATTCACGCCTTGGCACTTATGGCGCCGTTGCATTATTTCTGATGTTGTTCGCAAAGTTTCAAGTATTAAATGCGCTACCCGTTTATTTTTTACCGTTTATATTAATCGTCGGTCATGCTTTCAGCCGTTTGTGCGCACTATATGTCATGGCCGATTTAAGCTATGTGAAGGCGATTGGTAAAGCTAAACCGCTAGCGACAAAGGTTGGTGCAGCAGATTTAACGGGGGCAACTTTATTAGGTATTTTGCCGATTCCATTTATTTATTGGAATTTTTCACCGTTTATTTTGAATATAAATGATTGGTTATGGCTAGGTGTATATTGCTTGCTTCCCGTTGCCGCAGTTTGGATTTGGTGGCGGAATAAAATCAAACATTGGCTAGGTGGCTATACCGGGGATTGTTTAGGCGCCATGCAGCAAATCACTGAGCTGGCGTTTTATTTTGGCTTATTAGCGTGGTGTCAGCAGCTATGAATTTACATCTGATTCGCCACACTTCATTAAGTATTCCAGCAGGTGTTTGCTACGGTCAAAGTGATGTAGATGTTTCATTAAACTTTGATGTTGAGCGCGATACCTTGGCAAAGAAGCTTGCGGCTATTCAGTTTGATGCAGTGTATGCTAGCCCGCTACAGCGATGCACTAAATTAGCACACGCGCTTAATTTAGGACAGATCCAGACTGATGAGCGCTTGAAAGAACTGCATTTTGGTGATTGGGAAATGCAGACCTGGGATAGCATTCCGCGTGACGTATTTGATATTTGGGCAAACGACTATGCCAATTTATCGCCGCCCAATGGTGAAAATTTTTCACAGTTGCATGCGCGTACTAAAGCATTTGTGGCAGATGTGAGTAATCACTCACATGGCAAAAACATTGCGGTGGTCACGCATGGTGGCGTTATTCGTGCCATGCTGGCGGAGGTGCTGAATATGCCGCTCAAAGGTTTGTTTAGAATAGTGATTGATCATGCGAGTGTGACGCAGATTTCGTTTAATGAGACAGTGCCTAGAATTCACTTTGTGAATCGTTGATTTTACTGGCTAAGCTGTAATTGCGTTGCTGGCTAAGCTTAGCCAACTAAAATGTTTTAAGTGCATTTTCTAACCTATCCCAGCCATTTTCAGTGGGTAAGCCAAATCTCAACGCTGGCGTTTCAGTAAACAGTCTGACCCAAATACCTTGTTTGGCTAAATGCTGTTGCCAAGTATTAGCCACGTTTGTCGGCACATGTTGAAATAATGCGGTGCCTGCTTGCGGCGTTAAGTTGTAGCGATTTAGCAAAACCGCTAGGCGCCGACTATTTTCTGCGAGCTGTTGGCGGGTATTTTGTTGCCAGGCTTTATCATTCAAGGCTTGTTTGGCAACAAAGCGACTTGGCCCTGATATAGTCCAAGGCCCAAGTTTCTCTTGTATTTTGTTAAGCTGTGCTTTTTCTGCGATTAAAAAGCCCACTCTGGCACCAGCTAAACCAAAAAACTTGCCCAAAGAGCGCAGTACAAATAGCCCGTCTAAATGCGCATGCTGAGCAATACTGTGTTGTGGTGTGGCATCCATAAAGGCTTCATCTACAACTAACCAACCACCACGGCTTGTGAGTTTGGCGTGTAAATTGAGCAAAGCTTGTGCTGAAAATTGTGTGGCGGTTGGATTATTAGGATTGCAAAGTAGCACGACGTCAACTGCGTTGATTGCTTCCTCGTCGTCTAAACCAGCAAAAGTATTCACTTGATGACCGTGCCGTTGCCAGGCGCGTGCGTGCTCTTTATACATGGGATCTAGCATTGCCACTTTGCAAGGTGGCCGTAACTTGGGCAAAACTTGCAATGCAGCTTGAGAGCCTGCCGTTGGGAGCGCAAACTGGCTGCGGTAATAGGCGCACGCCGCCTCTGCTAGGCCATCGTTATCATCTGGTAGCTTTTGCCAAACACTGGCCGGGATTTCTGCAATAGGATAATTGTTTGGATTGATGCCGGTAGATAAATCCAGCCAACTTTCAAGTGGAATGCCGTATTGCGTTGCCGCTAAGCTTAAATTTCCGCCGTGTTCAAGCAAAATATGTGTTCCTTAAAATTGCTGCGAGGGCAATCACTGCACACCATAACAGTAGGCTGTGTTTCACCAAGCGCATTGCACTCAATATGTGGCTTGCAGTGGCAGGATTGCCCATGCCCAATACAGGGCGCTGTTTTGTTGTGCCGTGATACGTGGCCTCCCCGCCCAGCTTTACTTGCAGCGCCCCTGCGCCAGTTGCCATCACAGGTCCGGCATTAGGGCTGTACCATGTGCCAGCTTGTGTAGCCCAGCATTTTATGGCGTTTCGTGTGTTTCCACATAGTGCGTAACTTAAAGCGGTTAATCGTGCTGGAATTAAATTGAGTAAATCATCCAAGCGTGCGGCAGCCCAGCCAAAGTAGTTAAAGCGTGGTGTGCGGTAACCCCACATTGCATCTAAGGTGTTGGCTAATCTAAATAGTAATGCACCCGTACCGCCTAGTAGCATAAACCAGAATATCGCCCCAAAAATGGCATCATTGCCGTTTTCAAGCACTGATTCAACCGTAGCCGTAGCAATTTCAGTTTCATTGAGTTGTGAAGTGTCGCGGCTGACGATCATGCTAATGGCATGGCGGGCCTCTTCAAGATTGTGCTGTGATAATGGTAGGTAAACTTGCTGCGCATGTTGCATCAGGCTGCGCGCGCCGATGGCAAAATAGAGTAACAAGACATCTGCTAACCAGCCTAAAATACCGTGCGTTGCAAAATAGCTGATTGCAACCAATGGCGCTAATAATAACATCCAGGAGAGTAGCCCAATCATGCGTGCGGCAAGTGGTTGCGTGCGCCGATTTAACCTGTGCTCTATCCAATTTGCCAGCCAGCCAAAGCCTACTAAGGGATGCCAGCGTTTTGGTTCACCAAGGAGTGCGTCTAATAACACAGCTAAAATCACTGCTAAGGCGGTGCCGTATGTGTACAAGGCTGTGATATATACGCTTAAAATGGGATAATGATCGAATGGCATTTACATCACTTATGGTTCAGGGTACGACGTCTGATGCGGGCAAAAGCACGTTAACCGCGGCGTTGTGCCGTGTATTGTATCGCAGAGGCGTGAGCGTTGCCCCGTTTAAGCCACAAAATATGGCGTTAAATTCTGCTGTGACGGTCGATGGCGGCGAAATTGGCCGCGCGCAAGCAGTGCAGGCACAAGCCTGTGGGTTAGCACCGCATACGGATATGAACCCTATATTACTCAAGCCCAATTCAGATACTGGATGCCAAGTCATTATTCACGGCAAGGCAGTCTGTAATTTGGAGGCTACTGGTTACCATGCCTACAAACCAATTGCGATGCGCGCGGTGTTGGATTCTTGGCAACGTTTAACAATGCAATATGATTGCGTCATTGTAGAAGGCGCAGGTAGCCCGGCAGAAATCAATTTACGCGACAACGACATTGCCAATATGGGCTTTGCCGAGGCGGTAGATTGTCCTGTAATTTTAATCGCTGATATTGATAAAGGTGGCGTGTTTGCACATATCGTGGGTACGCTGGCGTTACTTTCTGAAAGTGAGCGGGCGCGCATCATCGGTATTGTCATTAACCGTTTTCGTGGTGATATTGCTTTGTTGCAATCGGGTTTGGATTGGCTAGAACAAGAAACAGGTAAACCCGTGTTAGGGGTATTGCCTTATTTGCATGATTTGCACATTGAGGCTGAAGATGCGGTGCCTTTAAATCCCACATTTGCCAGAGAGATTGGGGGGGGTGATAGGCTGAAAATTATTGTTCCCGTGTTGCCGCACATATCCAATCACACTGACTTTGATGCATTGCGCTTGCATCCACAAGTGGATTTTCAATTTGTTAAAATGGGTGAAACCATCCCTTCCGCAGATTTAATTATTTTGCCAGGTAGTAAAAACGTAAGAGGCGACCTTGCGTATTTACGTAATAACGGCTGGGAGCAAGCGCTCACTAAACACCTGCGTTATGGCGGGAAAATATTAGGCATTTGCGGTGGTTTTCAAATGTTAGGCAAGGCGATACATGATCCGCACGCAATAGAAGGTGAGACGGGTTCAAGTGCGGGGTTTGCCTGGCTCAATATGGAAACCACCTTAGCGCAGACCAAACAGCTCAAACAAGTATCTGGCACGCTTACGTTTGCCGATGCTAGCGTAACGGGGTATGAAATCCATATGGGTGTCAGCACTGGTTTAGCATTAATTAAGCCTGCGTTAGTAATAAACGGCAAGGACGAGGGTGCAATTTCGCAGGACAATCAAATTGCAGGCACTTATGTGCACGGCTTATTTGATCAAGCAGAATCTAGCGCGGCCTGGTTGCAATGGGCAGGATTGCAAACAACACAGCATTTTAATTATGAAAAATTACGTAACGATGAACTGGATCGGCTGGCCGACTGTGTAGAGCAGCACTTGGATTGGGTGAAGCTGGCCAAATACATTTAGGTTTTATTGTAGGGCGAAAAATTTTCGCGATAACGGCTTAGAATTCGTGAAAAGTTAGCTCACAATGTCACCACTTTAATTTTATGCCCTGAACATTCCACGACCTGCCCTGAGCGTATTTTGGCGGTTTTTCGTAGTTCAACTTCGCCATCTACGGTGACGAGTCCTTCAGCCACAAACGCTTTCCCTTGTCCGCCACTATCAGCAATACCCTCTG
The DNA here is from genome assembly GCA_041675545.1 of Methylotenera sp. Classification (GTDB taxonomy): domain Bacteria; phylum Pseudomonadota; class Gammaproteobacteria; order Burkholderiales; family Methylophilaceae; genus Methylotenera. Next base: position 103,786 of record JBAYTS010000001.1, on the reverse strand, counting down.
TTTTAAGTAGGTCGCAAAGCGCAATGTATTCGCCCTTTAATTTAAATGTTGTTGTTTCCATGATTATCCTTTTAATGTTAACGGTAAGCCGGCCGCAATAAAGCTTACTTTGGTCACCAATTGCGCGATGGCTTGGTTTAATCGGCCTTGTTCATCTTGAAACTGGCGGCTGATTTCACCTAACGGCACAATGCCCATGCCAACTTCATTACTGACTAGTAGAATTGTGCCCGCCAGTGTTGGTAATATTTCTAACAAAGCGGCGCGCTCTTCTGCCCAATCTACACCTTCAGGGGGTGCACAATCAGGGCAAATACACTGTGCTAGCCAAAGTGTAAGGCAATCTACAATCACGCACTTGTCAGCTTTTGCATAAGTTTGCAATGTTTTAGCCAGGTTGAATGGTTGTTCGATGGTCTGCCAGTGTTCAGGGCGACGCACTTTGTGATGCGCTACACGTTTACCAAATTCTGCATCATAAATTTGTGCGGTAGCAATGTAGGTAACGTTTAAGTTACTCTCTATGGCTAGTTTCTCCGCAAATGCACTTTTTCCAGAGCGCGCACCACCTAGAATTAAGTGTATAGCCATTTAGTTTACTCCCATTTTTCTATGTATTTGTGTCGCGCTCCACTCATGAATAATCGCTTGCACTTGCTTTAAGCCATGCGTAATGAGTGATGGCCCGGGTTGCAAAATATCAGCCGATTTTATTTCACGTACAAAACCATTTTTAACCGCGGGGATGTCTGCCCAGCCTGCACGTGCCATTACTTGGCCAGATTGAAATTTTTTGCCGCACCACGAGCCGATGATGATGTCTGGTTGCCGTGCTATGACTTGATTGGCTTGTATGACGCGATCTTTTGCACTGTGAAAATGGCTAAGTTCAGGAAAACAATCCACGCCGCCTGCAATTTCAATGAGCTCCATTGCCCAGCGGATGCTACAGATGAGAGGCTCATCCCACTCTTCAAAATATATTTTTGGCTTTGTAATTAAATGGCGCGCCGTTTCACGCGCTTCACTCATGGTATCTTCCAATTCGGCAATGAGCTTGTCAGCCTTATTTGATGAGCCTACCAGGCTGCCGACTGTGGTAATCATGTTTAATACCTGAGCAATAGATCGTTGATTAAAGATATGCACTTCAACCCCGGCGCGAATCAGTGATGCGGCAATATCTGCTTGCAAGTTAGAAAAGCCAATGACTAAATCTGGCTTTAATTCTAGAATTTTATCAATTTTTGCACTGGTAAAAGCTGCAACTTTGGGTTTCTCGCGGCGTGCGATGGCAGGGCGTGTGGTAAAACCTGAAATGCCAACAATGCGTTTCTGCTCGCCAAGCAAGTAAAGCACTTCCGTCGGCTCGGTGGTTAGGCAGACAATGCGTTGGGGATATCTCATTTAGAACTGTCCCAGCTGTTTTCCATCACCATATCGGCCAATAGCCTTGCTGTTTTCCAGCCGGTTTCCACCAGCATGGGTTCTTTGTAAAAGCTGTTAACATGGCCTAAACACAATACGGCAATGGGCTTGGCGTCACTTGGCATATTGAGTAATTGCCCTAATGCAACAGGGTCGAAAATTGAAACCCAACCCATGCCCAAGCCTTCAGCGCGCGCCGCCAGCCACATGTTTTGAATGGCGCAGCTGACTGAGGCCAAGTCCATTTCTGGTAAGGTTCTGCGCCCAAAAATGTGGCGCTCGCGGTCATTACACAGTGCTACGACTAATAGCTCACCACAGTCTAAAATACCTTCTACTTTAAGCCGTAAAAACTCCGCCATGCGCGCGGTATTTTCAACTTCACCAATCGCTTGTGCAGTTTTAACGCGTTCGGTATCCACCAGTTGGTGTATGTTTTTACGCGTATTGGTGTCAATTATTCTAATAAAGCGCCAAGGTTGCATTAAGCCTACGCTAGGCGCCTGATGTGCTGCTTGCAAAATTTTAGTCAGCAATTCAGGTGCTACGGGTGTTGGCACAAAGTGCCGCATGTCGCGGCGCTCGGCTATCACGCGGTAGACTGCGGCTATTTCAGCATCCGTATAGCGGTGTGGGCGTAATGGTTCATTCATGGCAAAAACAAGCTTGCAGTAGCTTGCGGGTTAGAGGCAAAGTAAAAGTGTAAAAAGCTTGCGGTGATACTGCCATGTTGGTAAACGGCTTCGCCTTTACCTCGCTTAGCTTCTGCTTGAAAAGCTACCGCTAGCGGCGTAGTGAATGAGCCATAATGAAAAGTATGCGCGCTAATTTTTCCTTTAGGCAGCGTGGCATGCTGAGTGCCCAAGCCCTGAAAGCGCGCTTCAATTTGACAATTGCCAGTCAGCAAGCCAAAAGTAGATGCGCCATTGATAGATTCCGACAACGCCATCATGCCGCCACACTCGGCAAGAATAGATTTGTTTGCATTAAAAGCCGCGTGTAGAGCTGCGCGCATTGCGCTATTTTCATTTATTTGTTTGAGATGCAGTTCAGGGTAGCCGCCGGGTAGCCAGTAGGCATCGGCTTCGGGCAGGGTTTCATCGTGTAGTGGCGAGAAAAATTCAACGGTTGCACCTAGTGTACTCAAACAATCTAAATTGGCTGGGTAAATAAAACAAAAAGCTTCATCACGCGCAATGGCAATGGTTTTGCCTGCCAATAACGCTGGCATGGGTGAAGTTAATGGCGCATGGAATGTAACCGGTGGTGGTAAAGGCAGCTCGCCAGAATTAGCTAAGGCAATGGCTGCGGCTTCAATTCGAGCTTCTATGTCATCAATTTCACTCGCGCGAAATAAGCCTAAATGCCGTTCTGGCAAGGCAATGGCTTCGTTCCTTTGTAGCGCGCCAAACCAGCTTAAATGGGCTGGCAAGCTTTCACGCAACATGCTGGCATGGCCAATACTACCAACTTTATTGGCCAACACGCCTGCCGGCGTTAGCTTTGGTTGATAGGCTAACAGCCCAGAAGCAATTGCGCCAAAAGTCTGCGCCATGCCACTGGCATCAATGGTAACGATGACAGGCAAACCAAAACGCACCGCAATATCTGCGCTAGAAGGCGTGCCGTCATATAACCCCATGACACCTTCAACGATAATGACATCGGCAGTTTGTGCCGCGCTATATAAACGCGCCAAACCATCTTGCTCACCACACATGCCAAGGTCTAAATTGTAAACGGGCTGTCCCGTGGCCTTTTCTAATACCATGGGGTCAAGAAAGTCAGGCCCGCATTTAAAGGCGCGAACGTTAAGTCCGCGATTTTTCCAAGCTCTGGCCAGCGCTGCGGTTGCCAGTGTTTTGCCTTGACCCGAGGCCGGGGCAGAAACGAGGACGGCGGGGCATGTAAAAGTGTTCATGGTGTTTAGGAAAATGCCAATTTAATTTCACGCGCCTCCTGAGCTTGTCGAAGGGCGATCGTAATTTAATGATTATTTAAAATATAAAGCTAATAGGGTTCGACAAGGCTCTCCTGAGCAAGGCCGAAGGACTTACCATACGCGGTGATTTATTACCACTCAATGCCGGGCATAGCCTGCACGCCATCCTTAAAAGCATGCTTAACCAAATTGATTTCGCTTACCGTATCAGCGATTTCAATTAGGCCTTCAGGCGCCCCGCGCCCGGTAATCACTACATGCTGCATGGCTGGCCGTGCTTGTAATGCTGCGCATACCTCGGCTATTGTCAGCCAACCATATTTAAGGGCATAGGTGAATTCATCTAGAACCACCACATTGATGGACTCGTCCTGCAAATAGCCACACACCAGCTCCCAAGCTTTTCGAGCTGAAGCTAAATCGCGTTCCGCATTTTGCGTTTCCCATGTGAAGCCATCACCCATCACATGCCAAGTAAGGTTCGGATTGACACGAAAAAACGCTTCTTCACCCGTGTCAGAACGACCTTTGATAAACTGCACCACGGCGGCCTTCATTCCGTGGCCTAGCGCGCGGGCAAGTAGGCCAAAAGCGGCGGTTGATTTACCTTTGCCGTTGCCAGTGTGAATTAACAGCAGGCCTTTGGCAATGCTGGCAGATTCAATTTTTGCATCAACTACCGACTTTTTACGCTGCATGCGGGCATTGTGGCGGGTGACTTTGTTGCTATCGCTCAAAATTAAGCTTTAGCGCGTTGTTGCCTATTTGCCAATACAAACGCAACATGTACGATGAGTGCAACACCTAGCCAGAAGCTAATATTTTCTAATTGGTGCGGAAAATACTTTATCAAGTGTTCACTAAATACCGCCAATGTCGGGTCTGGGTAACGGCCACCAAAGAAATAAAAACCGCCACTAGAAAATAACTCGCTGACCGTTGCCGCAATTGCTACACTGCCGACTAAAGGTAAAAGCGCGCTGATGCTAAAGCTGATGCGCTTGGCAAACCAGCGGCCTGCTAACCACATTACGCCGTAAGCGGGCAATAAAAAACCGTAAGCCGGAGTGACACAAAAGCTGCTAACGCCACCGTAAGTAATTGCAGAAAAATCTAAACCTGCACACAAGGCAAGTAGGGCTGGGAGTATCCATGTTGGGCGCAGATATAAGCCCGCTAAGAAAAATACTGCAAGTGATGCACTTGGTAGCACGTTAATTGAGGCGAAGTGATGCCCGCGTGTGGCAATGACTAGCCCCGCAAGTACGATGCCGATGATAATTTGGTAGGTTTTAGAAAGTGTTTGCATAGTAGGTGGTGCCTCCAGTTGATCCATTAAATAACTCAAAATTAGTAGAGCATGATTTTAGCGTAAATGTGTTTTGCTTAATTATTTTATTTAGGCGAGTTTTTACTCGCCCTAGTTGGTGAATTTATGGCTTCATATCATAACGTAAACCCACAAACAGGTTGCTACCTGCGGTGTTGTAGTCGGGGCCGTTTAGAGAAAAGCTACTTTTGGTGGTGCTAAGCACATAGTTTTTATCCAGCACATTGTTAGCACGCATTTCCAGTTTCCATTCTGGCGTCATACGATAATTTGCGGTCAAATTCATTAAGGCATAGCCACTCATTTTGAATTGATTGGCGAGGTCGTTGTAACGCGTAGATGCCCCTGTGATTTCAGCGCCCCATTGTAAATCTCTCCAAGTGTGCAATAGATTGACTGTGCCGTAACGATTGCCACGACGTGGGGCTAGGTTCTCGGATTCTTTTTCACGAGGCGCCTGCACCGTTAAGTTCCCGCTGAGTAATAGCGAGTCAGTGATATTCCAGTTGGCGTCAAGAGTGGCACCTTGTATTTTGGTTTTACCGATATTGACTGGGCAGAAGCCAGAAAACGTACATCCGCTAGTTGCAGGACCAACCGATGCAATTAAGTTTCTTATTCTATTTTCAAAAATAGTGAGACCAGCATTCCATTGCTGTCCGGTATATCTGGCACTGGCCTCCACATTATCTGACTTTTCTGGACTTAAATTGGGGTCACCAAAATTGGGAAAATATAGCTGGTTAAAGGTCGGTGCTTTGAATGCTTTGCCATAGCTCGCAGATACGCGCCATTCAGGTGCAATGTGATAACCGTAGCCAATACCACCAGTTGTGTTGTTGCCATACTGAGTGTTATGGTCTTCACGTAATGAAAGCTGTAACGCGTGTTTGCCCATGTCTGCGACATAACCTGCTAAGAAGCTATCGTTATTACGCTCTTTTTTGAATTTAGTTTTGACATTGCTTCTACTATTCACGTCTTGCTCAAGGCGATCATACGCCAGCGTGAGTGTGCCTAGTGGTAGGTGAATATCGTTCTGCCAAGTCAGTTGTAGTTGGTCTGTAAGAAACTTGCTAATCCCTTTTGGGTTAAAACTGGTGCTGGCAGGGTTCGTGTTAGGTTCGGCTTGACTGTCAGAATTATCTACACCCACACCTAACTTAAAAGTGCTATGCCAAGTATCTGTAAATTGATTTTTGCTGGTAAAAGCATAGCTTTGTAGGGTCTGCTCGCCAAAATTTTCATAATTGTTGTCAAATTCAGCGTGTCCTTTACTTTCAAAAAATTGTAGCCCCCAAGTATGACCTTGGGCTAATGCTAGCTCTAAAAAAACTGAAGCACTTAAGTTGCGATAACTGTCATCGTCTGCATCAATGCCCGTGCGTATGCGTTTGGCAGAAAAGCCGCCTGTATCAAAACTACTCAAATTGACGCCATATTTAAGTGTATTAACGCTACCGCTGATACCTGCTTCTGCAGTTTTGGTATTGTAGCTGCCTAGCCCTACCGCCGCATGAATAAGCGGTTTGTCAGCCTCAGCTTTACGCGTAAAAAATTGAATCACACCACCTATCGCATCTGCACCATATAGGCTAGAGGCAGGGCCACGCAGAATTTCAATTTTTTCGATTTGCCCGAGTGGAATATTTTCAAAAGAAGTTGAGCCTAGCGTGGCGGAGTTGATGCGTAAGCCATCGACTAACACCACCACATGATCAGCATTAGTGCCACGCAAATATACGCTACTGCCAGTGCCTGCACCGCCATTGGCGTTAATTTGCACCCCTGGTTGCGTACGCAATAGATCGGTGATGGAACTCGCGCCTGCGCGTTCGATTTCTTCACGATCAATCACCGTCACATCTCCTACTACGCTGGTGAGCGCTTGTTGCGTGCGGCTGGCAGTGACTACAACATCCTCTAAATTGATGTTTTCTGCCGCAACAATTGGGTTGGTAAATGCCAGGCTAATAGCGCTGGCAATGATGGTTTTTTTCATGGTTTTTCCCTAATTACATGCGACCCCGCATGTAGATTCTTAAGAACCAGGGAATACAGAAGAATTGAAATAAAAAAGAAAGCGCGGTCGAGCGAACGACGCAAAAGCGCAGCCTTTGTTTACCGTCACCCCGCGGTATTTCCTAGCGTGCCTTGAAATAAGGCGTTGTTGCGAGGCCGGTCTCCGGGCTTGTGAGGAGATGTTTTGCGCCTTCCCAAATCTTGCCTTATTCAAGGCTTTGACTCAGTGACCTATTGCAAAACTACACTCACTTACCGTTGCGGGGGCAGCATAGGGTTTGTTTATGTTTTTAATTAAAACAAAAAACGCACCTATTTCCCAGTTTCACCTTGTTTGAAAGAAAACAAACAGGGCACCTAACAACAAGTGCGCATTATAACGTTTAAATTTCTAGCGATAGTAACTATTTTTAGTTGAGTTAAATTTACAATGTCTTGTAATACTTTGAAAAATCCACGTTAACTATTGACTATAATCATTTTTTTCAATTATAGTGGCAGCATGGATGCAGACTTAAAAGCGTTAGAGGGAAAACTGTCACACTTAATTTCACTGTGTGGTGAGTTGCGCCATGAAAACGCGCAACTGCGTCTTGATTTGGGCGCAATGGAATCTGACACTGCCTTATTAAAAGCTAATATGGCGCAGGCTAGTGAGCGTATTGAGGCGCTGATGCAGCGCTTGCCTATCTAATTTGAGTATAAAACAATGAGTGAAATTAAAGGCGTAGATGTCAATATCATGGGGCGTGACTTCACTGTGTCATGCACAGATGAAGAACGCCCCGGCTTAATCAACGCGGTTAATTTTTTAGATAAAAAAATGCGTGATATTCGTGACAGCGGTAAAGTGATCGGCGTTGAGCGTATTGCAATTATGACTGCGCTTAATTTATCGCATGAGCTACTCAATAGTAAAAGTGGCAATGTTGATGTGGGTGACATCAAACGTAGGCTCACGTTAATGCAAGATCAAATTGATCAGGCCTGTGCTGAAAAATAAATATTTAAGCATCACAACAAGTATGAGTAAGATAGCGTAGAATTATTTCAATGGTTTTATCGTAATGATAAAACGTCAAGTTTTAAAGTTTGTTCTCTGCGGTGCGGTTTAGGCTAATAATTCCTTGAACTAGTTTATAGCATCGGTTTTGGTCATTCGAGTTGTTGTGTGCGCGCCCTAAATTGAGTGTTCTTTTAAGAGCCTCTTGGCGGGTGTACCTAATGCGCTCTAGGCTATTACCACTTGAGCCTTTTTGGTTCAGGATGCTGGCTTAGGCTTTATCCGTAGAGAACTCCCCATTTGCATGAGTATTGCTTTTTTAAATCATCTTAATTCGTGATATTTTAAATCAGCCAAACTGACAATCGCCAGGCACTTTTCATGGCATGCTTCTAAAATAACCGGCGGGGCGAAACCTGCTTCTGAAGCCTCTAGCCAGCGACTTGCACATAGGCACCAGCGGTCTCCCGCTTGTAAGCCTTCAAAACCAAATTCCAGGCGGGGCGTACTTAAGTCGTTCCCACGCGAAATTGAAAAAGCTAAAAACTCTTCAGTCATCTGCGCACAAACTGTGTGGCTAGCTTTGTCTTCCAAGCCAGTTTCGCAACAACCTGTTCGGGTAAAGCCTGTGATGGGATCAAGGCTACAAACTTGTAATGCCGTGCCCAGTACGTTTTTAATTTGTAGTTTTGCCATGATGCCTCTTTGTTAAATTTCAGTAATAATCATCTGTTAATAGATTATCATAAGCAATCATTTTTAACAGGGTAAACCAATGCGTTATTGGCTAATGAAATCTGAGCCGACAGATGTTTCTATTGATGATTTAGCAGGTTTTGTAAATCAAACGGTTGATTGGTACGGCATACGTAATTATCAGGCAAGAAACTTTATGCGCGACCAAATGCAGGTGGGTGATGGCGTGCTGTTTTATCATTCAAATTGCGCAGCGCCTGGCATCGTTGGCATTGCCGAGGTGAGTACGCTGGCTTATCCGGATCGTTTGCAGTTTGTAAAAGATCATAAGTACTTTGACCCGAAATCTACCCCAGAGAACCCGCGCTGGCTCAATGTAGATGTGAAACTGGTGCGAAAAACGCGTTTGCTAAGTTTGAAGGAGTTACGTGAAACACCGGAGTTGGCAAATATGCGCATATTGCAACGTGGCAACCGATTATCTATTACTCCAGTTGACCCCAAGGACTGGCAGATTATCTTAGATAAATTAAAATAACAATAAAAAAGCCCCGCAGGAGCGGGGCTTAATAAAAACAGTTTCTTTATTGAATAGGTTACTTTTTGGTGTCTAGACTACCCATGGATTTAGGGTAGGTGACCAAGCCCCAAGGCATATTTTTCACCTCAATTTGTTTGGTCACTTCCAGTTTTTCTGCGTCAATCACAAATACAGCATCTGATTTACCGCAAGCTAGCAAAATCTGTTTGTCATCTGGGGTAAAGCTAAAGTGCCAGCAACGATTACCGGTAGGGATGTCTTTCACTTTTTCGTATGTTTTAGCATCAAAAACTTGCAAGGCTTTTTGTTTGTTGGTTGCAACAAAGATATGTTTACCTGTGTGGTCGTAAGCAATCCCATAAGGCGTTTCGCCTGTTTCAACGGTGCGTACAAAGTTAAAATCTTTGTCTAACACCATAAATTTATTGCCGTATTCGAGCGTGGCAACGTAGGTGTTGCCGTCAGGTGAAACTTTGATGCCACGTGGGCGGTCGCCATATTCGTGGGTATGGATTGTTTTTACCAGGTTACCATTTTCTATATTGTGTACGGTAACAGTATTGTCAGCCTCGTTGGTAATCACAAGGTTTTTGCCATCCGCTGAAAATTCAATGCCTTCAGTTTCTGGACCGCCAATAATTTCACGTATTTTTTCACCTTTGGTCAAATCCACCACGGCAATACGTGCTGGCTCTGCATCGTCGTCATCATCTTCGGCTTCAGCTTTGTCTCCAGGTTTTGGTGGAGGGCCGCCTTTAGCGCTAGGCTCAGAAGAAATAAAAGCGTAATTGCCGCTAATACGAACGAACTCAGGGTTTTTGCCTACTGGAATTTGCTGCAATACTTCTCCTGTTGCTGTGTCTATTACTGAGATACTTTCGTTTTCACGTGTGGCGACAATGAGTTTTTTCCCATCATCTGTTATTCCTAGGCCGCGAGGCCCTTCAGCTTTGACATCAAATTGTTTTACCACTTCCATGGTAGCAAGGTCGATGACACTCACGCCGGCATCTTGGCTGGTGACATAGGCAAATCCGCTTGTTGTTGCATTTGCGCCTGCAACGGCTGAGATATCTTCAGATTTTTCTTTACTGCAACCGCCAATGCTTGTGATTAATGCTAATAATACCAAGCTGATACGTACTTTATTAAAATTAGGTGTGAACTTCATTATTCATAATCTCCAAAGCGATCTAGTTTAAAGTGATCTAGTTAAAGGTACATTTTATAGTCGGTTAACGTCGTATTGATGCGACGAGCCGAAGTGTAATTGCTTATGCAAGAATCATACTCAGCAATGAGTTTTATTTTTATCTTAATAGAACAGTTGGTTAGTAATATCTTTTAACCATCATGGTTGTTTTGAACCAATTAAGGCGGCTGAAAACAACCGCAATGGTTTAAAACAACCGAAAATTAGCCTAAAAATAATTTGTAGGCTGGGTTTTGTGTTTCATCCCAATACGGATAACCCAAATTACTTAAGAAGTCAGAAAACGCAGATAGTTCATTTGGTGGGACTTGCATTCCTACTAATACGCGCCCAAAATCGGCGCCATGGTTGCGGTAATGGAATAGGCTGATATTCCAGTCGTGCCCCATTGACTCTAAGAACTTCATTAATGCGCCTGGTTTTTCAGGGAACTCAAATCTGAATACCTTTTCATTTTCAGCTTGCGGTGCGTGGCCACCCACCAGATGGCGCAGATGCAACTTGGCAACTTCGTTATCAGTTAAATCTATGGTTGGCAAACCTTGTTGCTGCAAGGCATCTACCAGCTTGGCTGATTCTGCAGGGTCAGCAATGGCAACACCGACAAAAATATGTGCATTTTTGGGGTCAGAATACCGATAATTAAACTCGGTAATGTTGCGGTCACCTAATAGACGACAAAAGGCTTTAAATGCCCCTGGTTTTTCGGGGATAGTGACAGCCAATACCGCCTCGCGCTTTTCGCCGATTTCAGCGCGCTCGGCAATAAAACGCAAGCGGTCAAAGTTCATATTGGCACCAGAGGCAATGGCAACCAAGGTTTTATCGTGCAGGTTTTCACGTTTGGCATATGCTTTTAGCCCTGCGACAGCAAGCGCGCCAGCAGGCTCTAATATGCTACGGGTATCTTCAAACACATCTTTAATGGCGGCGCATATGGCATCGTTATCCACCACAATCATTTCATCAACATATTGCTGGCATAGTGCGAATGTATGTTCCCCCACTTGTTTAACCGCAGCGCCATCGGCAAATAAGCCCACTTGATCAAGCGTGATGCGCTCACCTTTTTTTAGCGATTCAGTCATGGCTTCAGCATCTTTTGCTTCAACACCGATGATTTTTATTTCAGGGCGCAATGCCTTAACGTACGCTGCAATGCCTGCGATTAAGCCGCCACCGCCAACGCAACAGAATATAGCGTGAATTGGTCCGGGATGTTTGTCCAGTATTTCCATGGCAATTGTGCCTTGCCCCGCGATGACGTCTGGGTCGTCATAAGGGTGCACAAAAGTGAGTTGCTCAGATTTTTCTAGTTCAAGCGCTTTTACGTAAGCATCCGAGTAGCTGTCACCGAACAATACCACCTCAGCTCCACGGGCTTTTACTGCATTTATTTTAATCAGCGGCGTGGTCGTTGGCATGACAATGACAGCTCTACAGCCCAACTTTTTAGCGCTCATCGCCACGCCCTGCGCGTGGTTGCCCGCGCTAGCTGCAATTACGCCGCGCTGCAGGGTTTCGGTAGATAAGCTCGCCATTTTGTTATACGCCCCACGCAGCTTAAACGAGAACACAGGCTGCATATCCTCACGTTTAAGTAATACGCGGTTATTGATACGGGCGGATAGGTTAGATTGAAATTCTAGAGGTGTTTTTTTAGCAACATCGTAAACATGCGAATGTTCTATTTTGTCGCGATAATTTATAGTTGAGTTTGTAGTCATGCGTTATTTTTAAAAATGCCTGTGCGGTGTATTATGTTGAATTGTTTGTATTATAAAGAATTTATTAAGGATTTACGAAAATGTCAGGAAACGAAAATAAGTTATCGCAAGACGAGTTAAAGCAACAAGTTGCAAAAGCGGCCGTTGAATATGTTAAAAGTGGCATTATTGGCGTAGGTACTGGGTCAACAGCTAATTTTTTTATTGAAGAACTCTCCAAAGTAAAGCATAAAATTGACGGCGCAGTAGCCAGCTCAGAAGCGACAGCACAACGTTTACGTGGCCATGGTATTGAAGTATTTGACCTTAACAGCGTGGATAGCCTAGATATTTACGTCGATGGCGCTGATGAAATTACCGAGCACCTGCATATGCTCAAAGGCGGTGGCGGTGCGTTAACGCGCGAAAAAATCGTGGCGGCAGTTGCCAAACAGTTTATTTGTATTTGTGATGAGACTAAATACGTGCCCGTCCTTGGTAAATTTCCATTACCAGTTGAAGTGTTACCCATGGCAAAAAGTCATGTGGCGCGCGAGTTGGTTAAATTGGGCGGACAGCCGCAACTGCGAGATTTTACGACCGATAACGGCAATTTGATTTTAGACGTACATGGTTTGACGATTAGCGACCCCGTAGCCATGGAAGCTAAAATCAACCAAATAGTTGGTGTGGTGACTAATGGCTTGTTTGCTGCCCGTCCGGCTAATGTGCTGTTGTTGGCGACAGCCGATGGTGTAAAGACTTATAAAAAATAATGACTTAATCGTTTGTTGTAATAATTTTGTCATATTGTGTGGCTAATATAAGCGTTGAATAAAATTTGGAATCTATATGCAATCTGAACATACCTTTAAGCAATATGATGCTGAGTTAGAAGCTGTGCGTGGAAAAGTGCTTGAAATGGGCGGCTTAGTTGAGCAGCAAATTGTGCAAGCATTAGAGGCGCTGGTGAAGCTGGATATCAATCTAGCCAAAGAAGTCATGGCAAACGATCATCGCGTGAATGCGCTGGAAGTGCAAATCGATGAAGATTGCAGTCATATTATTGCGCGCCGCCAGCCCGCAGCTGGCGATCTACGCATGGTGATGATGATGGTGAAAACCATTACGGATCTAGAGCGTATCGGCGATGAAGCCACTAAAATTGCGCGTACTGCACAAAAAATCTTTGATGAAGATCGCATGTATAAACCACGTTTTAATGAAATTAAAGCCATGGTGGCGTTGGTGCGTGAAATGTTACGCACAGCTTTAGATGGCTTTGCACGTTTAGATATCAGTAAAACGGTTGAGGTAGCGAAGCAGGATGAGCAAGTGGATGAGCAATTCCGCGCCGCAATGCGTCAGCTCATTACATTTATGTTAGAAGACCCACGCACTATTTCAATGTCGCTCGAAGTATTGTTTGTTGCAAAAGCCATCGAGCGCATTGGTGACCATGCCAAAAACATCGCAGAGTACGTGGTGTATATGGTTAAAGGCAAGGATGTACGCCATATTTCAGTGCAGGAGATGGAACGCGAGACGTTGTAGATTTAGTTTCTGAGTGATATGAAAAAAGCGCCGATAGCGGCGCTTTTTTCATGGTTGAAGACCTTTGCAAAAGTACTTATTGTGGATGAAGTGTACCCGTAAAGGGCATGTCCGTAGAATATATGCGCTGAAGCGCATTATTCATACGCCAAAGGCGTTTGGTCCGCAGAAGCCGAGATAGTACGCGGTGTACAGCGAGGTTGCGAGTACCGCGCAACGCAGAAATTCGCCGCAATAAGGACTTTTGCAAAGGTCTGAGTTGGATTAGTTAACCCTTTGGTGGTACATATCCGCTTGCAGTGTCAGCGCCATCACCAAAAAAGTATTTTTCAGTTTGCTCACTTAAATATTTACGCGCTGAAGGATCGGCTAGGCTCAGGCGATTTTCATTCACCAGCATGGTTTGTTGTTTAAGCCAAGTTGCCCAAGCTTCTTTTGAAACGTTTGAATAAATGCGTTTGCCGAGTTCGCCTGGGTATGGAGGAAAGTCCAAACCGTCGGCCTCTTTGCCTAATTTAATACAATTGACTGTGCGTGCCATGGTTAACCTTTAATTTAATCTGCGAGTGGTTACTCTAAAACGTTATGATAACGCATGTTAAAATTTAAAAGATAAACCTAGAAATTAAATTTAAAATTAAATCTGGCACTACTCATTATTTAGAAAGTTCGTAATGCAAAGCTCTCAAAATGAATCACCAAACAGTTCCCAATCACATCCCGCCTCAAAGCATATTGGCGCGAGTCCTTTTAAAGGTAAAACGGGTATCCGTCGTTTAATTAACGCCTTCGGTTACTCTATTGAAGGCTTTAAAGCGGCGTTTGTGCATGAGGATGCTTTTCGGCAAGAGGTGTTTTTAGCCGTGGTGCTGATTCCGCTTGCGATTTATTTAGGCAATAGCCCCATTGAGCAAGCGCTGATGATTGTAAGTGTGCTGTTGGTATTGATTGTGGAGCTATTGAATTCTGCGATTGAAGCAGCGGTAGATCATACGTCAACAGAGCACCATGCGCTGGCGAAACAAGCCAAAGATATTGGAAGTTCAGCGGTGTTTATTGCATTGGTGATTGTGGCTGTGGTTTGGGGGTTTGTGCTGCTGGGTTAAATTTATGTTGCAGGTGCGGTTATCTAACCGCCCCTGCAAACAACATTACTTGCTAAAACTCAGCGCGTAATCCTAGTAGTACAGACCTTTCTCCTGCGGGTGAAATATCTTTCAAGAATGACGCATGCTCGCGAATTTCTTGATTGAGCAAGTTGTTGGCCTTGGCAAAAAGCTCAAGATTGACCTTGGTCGGCAGTTTGTAGCTGGCCAAAACGCTTACATCGGTATAGCCATCTGTTGCCAGCTCACCGGGGGCGGTGCGGCCTTGATTAAAAGCATGGAGTATATCGATGCGCGCACCTAAACTATTTTTTTGATAATGTAAGCCTGCACCTAAACGTAGCGGTGTAATGCGGGGAAGTGCATCACCGTTATCTCGATTGCTTGCACGTACGTAGTCGCCTCGTAGTGTTAAATCTAAATTATCAGCTAAGTTAAACTGACCTTCCGCTTCCAAACCTTTGAACGTTGCTGCAAAGGCTGTGAATTCGGCTACAGGTAAATTTGAGCCCCCGTCAATTGCACCTGTGTCCAGTAAGCCTAAAAAGCTGCTAAAGCGGGTGTAATAGGCGCCAACACTGAACGAGTTTCTGCCGTCTTTCCAGCGTATCTGCGCATCTAATCCGTTAGAACGTTCTTTGCTAAAGTTGGGGTTACCTACTTCATATTGTCCTGTGGCTAAATGTGCGCCATCAGCATACAGTTCAAAATAGCTTGGTGCGCGTTCGTTGTGCGATAAATTGGTTGCCAATGACCAGTTGGGGTTAAACATATAAAGTCCACCAAGAGCATAGCTGTAAGCATTGAAGCTGCTATTTTGTGCAATAGGTGATTTAGCCCAGGGACTAGCATCCAAAGTAGTATGTTCCGCACGACCACCAAAGCTGAGTTTGAATCCTTGTTGGTTAAATAGGCTTAGCGGCATTTCCTCATACACATACAAGGCTTTGCTTTGTGTATTTACAGGGGCCACAAAGGCTTCGTCACCTAAAGCTTCAAAGTGAGTATTTTGAAACTGGAAGCCTAGCATGCCTTCTAAATCCCCTATTTTTGCATGACCTGCCTCAACGCTGCCTTCAACACCGCGGTTTTTAAACGTAGTGCCGACATCCCCATTCTCAATCTCCTGGTGTTGGTAGTCGGTATAAGCCATACGCACTTTTACTCGATTTACAATGCTACCTAATGCTTTGAACTCACTGGCAATATCCCAACGGTCGCTTTTCATATCCGCACGAACAGACTCTTCTGCCACGGTGCCGTAGTTGCTTCTAAAGCCTGAATAGGACGTGCCAAGATAACCGTTATCAAACGTTAGGGATGCGCCAATTGCACCACCTTCTGCATCTGCACTGCTATTGACCAGTTTGCCGCGGTTTTCACGAAGTGTGCCGTCAGCGCGACTTTTTCGGCTCGACATTGCATAACCTTTGATATCCAAGTCGCTGGTTTTGCGGGTATAAGCATCGCCATGAATCGCAATTTTCCCATTACCTACATCCACGACGCCTGCCAGGTTATTTTGGCTATCGGCGCCACCAACACGCGCCTCAGCGCGCCCAATGACGCCTTCAACTTTTTCAGTAGGAATGCGGTGGTCGATTGCGTTAACGACGCCGCCAACAGCACTGCCGCCATAAAGCAAAGCGGCGGGGCCGCGTACAACATCAATTTGTTCAATAATCAGCGGATCAATAGTCACCGCGTGGTCAAAACTTAAAGATGAGGCATCTAAAACACCGATGCCATTTTGCATAATGCGTACCCGTTCCGCATCCAGGCCACGAATGACTGGGCGTGAAGCGTTAGGTCCAAAGTGTGTGGCTGAAACGCCAGGGATGCCATTAATGGTATCGCCCAGCGTGCTTTCACGTTTGAGTGATAACTCGCGACCGCTTAACACAGACACAGGGATGACCATTTCGTCCGAGCCCACACCGAGCGGATTGCCAGTGACTGGTACGGAAGGTAAATCTATCGCCGTATTCGGGTCTTTGGCAAGTGCGTGATTGGCAAATGATGTTGCCAAAATGAATAACATAGGTTTAAGCGCAAAGGCTTTAAGCATTTGCTGATTTTGGGGGTAATTCATGGGGTGACCTCAAAAAATAAAAGCAAACAACCAGCAAAATTTTTACAAAAATTGCTGGAATAGTGAGATTAAATGTTTAGTTTTTGAGGTGGACCGCGAGCTGTGTAAGCGGTGGTGGGGTAAGATTGAACGCTAAAATAATCATTGGCTATTTGTGTGGTGCCTGCACTGATGGCAGGCACCACAAAAGCCGATAATTGTAGTCCGCTTGCTACTTTGGCATAGCTGATACATTGTTCGCATTGTTCAGCAGGCGTGTGCTTGGATTGCGTATTTTGGTCTTGCTGGCCATGTTTGGCACTATTGGTTAAATGGCTGATTTCATGCGTAGCAACGCCCATTTGCGTGAAAGCAAATAAAAGAACTAAGGCGATATGAACGGTTAAACGTTGTAGCATGGGTTTGATTTTAACAGATTCTGATGGTGTGGTTTTTGAATTTAAATAAAAGTGGCCGCATATTTCACGAGAATAAATACGTAACTTTGGGTTTGCTGTATATGCATTCAAATTAAAAGATATCAAACTTAGTAATTTAATTGCTCAAATGACAGCTAAATCCGCAAAGCTGACGGTCAACTATAGAAGCTAACCGACTTTGATCGCCCCAAAGCGGACTTTCGAATAATTAATTTAATTTAGCTCATTATAACCATAGTGGTAAGTCTAATGATTTGCTCTCACGAAGACAGTGCATCAGATTGATAGAGTGTCCATGGTCTTATTAACCTCTTTGTTCGAGCACTTCTTGAAATTAGGAGTGCTCGCTACACAAGATGGCTTTCTTAGTTCAAGAAGCCGTAATTTGTTCAGGTGATACCCTGTCGGCAGCATTCTTAGGATGCCTAATTTTGAACCAGATGGCGTACATCGCTGGAAGGAACACCAGTGTCAATATTGTACCTGCAAAAGTACCGCCAATCAGGGTATATGCCAGCGTTCCCCAAAATACTGAATGAGTGAGTGGAATAAACGCCAGAATCGCAGCCAAAGCGGTAAGGATAACCGGCCGGGCACGTTGGACAGTGGCTTCGACTACTGCGTCAAAAGGGTTCAATCCTTCCTTAAGATTATGTTCAATCTGCCCAATGAGGATCAGCGTATTGCGCATTAAGATACCAGACAGGGAGATCAGGCCAACCAAGGCATTGATACCAAAGGGTTGTTGGAACAATAGCAACGTTGGCACCACACCGATCAGGCCTAACGGACTGGTTGCAAATACCATAACCATTGACGCTATCGAACGCACCTGAAGGATGATGATCAGCAACGTAAGCGCAATCATAATCGGGAACAAAGGCAATAGTGCTTTGGTTGCCTTACCCGACTCCTCGGTAGCCCCTGCCTCTTCGATCCGGTAGCCAGCTGGAAGTTTGGCAACAATGGGCTGCAATTGTTTAAGGATTGCGGCCGATACCTCTGGCGGCTGCAAATCTTCAGCAATATCACCACGTACAGTAATCGTCGGGGTGCGATCGCGTCGACGGAGAGTTGGTTCTTCCATACGGATATCAACGAAACCAATCTGCGATAAAGGGACACGTTGCCCTGCTGAACCGATTAGTGTAAAGGCAGATATTTTCTCTGGATCTAATCGCATGTTTTCTGCTGCACGACCAACAACCTGCACTGAGCGAATATCCTCACGAACTTCCGTGACTGGTACGCCACTTAGAAGAAACTGAAGTTGCTGTGCGACGCTATTGGAAGTCAGTCCGACAGACTGAAGTCGGTCCTGCTGAAGAGTGAAATGCAGGGCTGGAACCCGTGCATCCCAATCGGCATTGACGGTTCGCATCATCGGACTTGCGTCCATCACTTGACGTACTTCGGCTGCAATTGTGCGCAGTTTTTCGGGGTCCTGCCCAGCAACTCGAAAAGCCACTGGATAGGGGGAATACGGTCCGAAAACTAACTGTGTCACACGCACCCGAGCTTCAGGTGCCAATCCATCAGCGATGGCCTGACGCAGTCTTAGCTTCAGAACCTCGCGTTCCTCTTGATTGTCTGTCCGCACTACGAGCTTCGCAAAGGACGGATCAGGTAGTTCGGGCGACATGGCTAAGTAGAAACGTGGAGCACCTTGACCAATATAAGACGTCACAATCTTCGCTTCCTTTTGTTTTGCCAGCCATGCTTCAAGTTTAGCCGTGGCAGCACTAGTCTGCGCAATAGAGGTTCCATAAGGCATTTGAACCTCGACCAACACCTCAGGGCGGTCAGAGGTTGGAAAAAACTGCTTCTTCACTATACTCATGCCGAGGATAGCCACAACAAAAGCGCCTATGACGATGGCAGTAACGATCCACTTATGATTAATTACTCGTCCCAGTAACGATCGAAAACGGTTGTAATTCGGGCTGCTATAGATTGCTTCGTGACCACCCTCGACCTTCTTGAGTTCCGGAAGCATCTTTACACCTAAATAGGGGGTGAATACTACGGCAACGATCCAGGATGCAATCAACGCAGTACCCACGACCCAGAACATATTACTGGTGTATTCCCCAGCAGTGGACTGGGCAAAACCATTGGGCATAAAACCGATTGCAGTTACTAGAGTGCCGGATAACATTGGAGCTGCTGTATGGCTCCATGCATAAGCCGAAGCGGCAATACGACTATAACCTTCCTCCATTTTCACAACCATCATTTCTATCGCGATAATTGCATCGTCAACAAGTAGACCAAGCGCTAGAATCAGAGACCCCAATGTGATACGGTCGAAATTTTTACCTGTGGCTGCCATGACGACAAACACGATGGCCAGCGTCAATGGCACGGCCGCCGCAACGACAAGACCGACGCGCCAACCCATACTCAAGAAACTCACCAGCATAACGACGAGAAGAGCAACGAAGAATTTAACCATGAACTCATCGACCGATGTATCGATATTTACAGCTTGGTCAGTCACTTTAGTTAAGCTCATGCCCAATGGTAAATCAGCACTTATAGATGCGACTTCTGTATCTAATGCCGTTCCCAGATCAAGGCCATTCCACCCTTCACGCATTACAATACCTAGCAGTAGTGCCGGTTCACCATTGTTACGAACGAAAAATGTCGAGGGGTCTTCGTAACCACGTTCAACCGTGGCCACATCCGATAGCTTCAGTATTCGGCCTTTAGCCGATATCGGTGTGTCACGGATT
Source organism: Methylotenera sp. (assembly GCA_041675545.1). Classification (GTDB taxonomy): domain Bacteria; phylum Pseudomonadota; class Gammaproteobacteria; order Burkholderiales; family Methylophilaceae; genus Methylotenera. The sequence goes on along the minus strand of JBAYTS010000001.1, from coordinate 83,996 downwards.
TTCTGCAGTTGGTCAAAAGCGCCTTCAATTCGGATAAATACTTTTGTACCTTTGGTGTCAATCGAACCCGCAGGTGTTAATACATTTTGGTTATTTAGTGCGGAAAAAATTTCCTGCGGTGAAATACCCAGTGTCGCGAGGCGGTCATGGGAAAAGCCTACGTAAATACGCTCGGGTTGCTCGCCGATGATGTTCACTTTTTTCACGCCAGCCACATGTAGCAGGCGCTGACGCATTTTTTCAGCGTCTCGAACCAATAATCTTTGTGGTTCTCCTTTTGCTTTTAATGCAAATAGAGCAAAGGTAACGTCCGCATATTCGTCATTCACCATAGGGCCGATGACTCCAGCCGGTAGATTTTTTGATTCGTCGCTTATTTTCTTTCGCGCCTGGTAGAACTCTTCTTTAACTTCTGATGGTGGGGTACTGTCGAGCAGGGTCACTGTGGTAAAAGCCAGACCAGGGCGGGTGAAGGTTTCCGTACGGTCGTACCAGCGCAATTCCTGCATGCGCTTTTCTAATTTCTCCGCGACTTGATCCTGCATTTCCTGTGCTGTCGCCCCTGGCCAAGCTGTAATCACGGTCATTATCTTTATCGTAAATGGAGGATCTTCGGCCCTACCCATCTTAAAAAAGGCAATGGTGCCCGCAATTGTTATCAGAATGATCAGGAACAAGGTGATCGACCGCTCACGTACTGCAAGGGCCGAAAGATTAAAACTGCTCATTTTACTTCCCCATTGTTTAAAGCTGAGATACGCGAGTCATTAGTCGCGACTTTGACTTTTTCGCCTTCGTGAAGAAGATGGGCACCAAGCGTGATGATTTGATCATTGACTTTGAGATTGCCTTCTACACGTGCGGCATCATCACTTAGGCTTAGGATTTTTACTGGGCGCCAAGTTACGTGGATTGGGCTTCCCTCAAGTACCCAAACTCCTGAACCCTTCCCGGAATCGAAAATTGCTCCAATGGGCACTTCTAAGCTGGATTCAGTCGAAGTGCCGCTTTCCTTGATTTGAATAGTAACAGTCGCACCAAGAGGAGCATTAGCTAATGCTTGATCTAATACATATCTCGCTTCAAACGTGCGAGATACCCCATCAGCTGACTCCGAAAGTTGCCTAAGTTTTGCCGGTACGGCCACATTGTCTTTTCCGAAAAGATTAGCCTGCGCAATAGAACCTAACGAGGGGCGCAAGGTTTCTGGTAGATGTACGATAGCTTCGCGCTTTCCCGAATGTGCTATGCGCATGACTGTCTGACCAGCGTTAACAACTTGACCAGGTTCAGCCAGCGTATCCACGACTACACCATCCGTATCAGCGATTAAAACTGCATAGCTTGATGCATTCTTTGCCACATCAGCTTGAGCTTCAGCTGCTTTAAGTTGTGCTTTGGCTGAATCTGCCGCCGCTCTGATTTGATCATAAGTAGAAGCTGATATAGCCCCGGCTTCCACAAGGCCACGATGTCTAATTTCTTCCTCTGCTGTTTGATCAGCACGGGCCTTTGCGGCCATCACTGCCTCATGTTGTCCATGTGCCGCCAATTGCAGATCGATAGGGTCGATGCGCATGAGTGGTTGACCACGTTTGACGATTTGGCCGGTATCGACTAAACGTTCGAGCACTTTACCTGGGACACGAAACCCCAGATCACTTTGAACTCTGGCAGCGACTGTTCCCGTGAATGAGCGTGATGAATCAGAAGCGGTTTGAACGCTACCCGTTTTAACCAATGGAATTTGGGTGCGTGGGTCAGCCGGTTTTTTTTCACTGCATGCAATTAATGCCAGTGGTAATAAGCCAATAACGATAGCTGAGGTAAGTTTACGATGAAGCATGAAGGTCCCCTCGAAAAATGAGAACCTACATTTTCCATCTAGTGACCAAATAAGTCAATAGTCACTAAAATATTTTATGGGGCTAAACTTCTCAATACTAAACTAGAGAGAATTATTGGAGCCTGCTCAGTGAGATCAAGGTTGTGTTGTAGCAACAAAGGGTTGAAGTAGGGTTGCATCACTAAATAGATGGCATTTACGGTTTCATCTATTGGCGTCTTACGCTCAAACTCGCCTGCTTCACGCCCATCGCGGATAATCTGTAGGATGATTTTTTTGATTTGGTTCTGGTAGACAATACAAGACTGCCATTGCTCACCCGCGGCGGACGCTGCAATGTCATAGAGCTTACGATCTTCGAAAAATAGCTGGGTACTTGCTTCTACCGCCGTCTTAAACATACGCCGGAACCGTTCAGAAGCTGTGGGGGCATCCGCCATTCCTTCATCAATAGCTTTCAAAATCGCATTCAATGTGTTGGAGCAAATAACCTCTCCTATTGCTTGCTTTGTTGCAAAAAATTTATAGATGTAGGCCTTAGAAAAACCAATTTCTTTAGCCAGATCGGAAACGGTCGTTTTTTCGTAGCCATAGCGGCTGAAATACTCAGCTGCAGCCTCAACAATCTGATCTCGAACGCTGTGCTCTGAAGGGCCTCTTGGGATGGGTTGTAATTTTTTAATCATGTTTATAGCATACCTTGACTTTGGGGGATTGACAAATAGTGACCATATTGTAATATAGTCACTATTAAATTAAATAAGTTCAAGGATCGCCATGTTTTTTTCTCGCCCTATTGCTCTTTTGTTAAGTGCTGGTTTTATGACAGGCTGTGCTGTCGGCCCTGATTATAAAAAGCCAGATATAGCACTCCCTGATCATTATCTGGGTCAAGCTCAACTTGAAAAGCGAAACGCTATATCAAACGCGAAGCTTGCTACTTGGTGGGATGGATTCGGCGATCCGCAATTAAGTCATTTCGTGTTATTGGCGTTAGAACAAAACTTGGATATAGCGCAAGCTTCAGCGCGTATAGTGCAAGCTCGGTCTGGTCTTGGGGCGGCACATGCAGCGTTACTTCCGTCAGGCAATATTAGTGCGCAAGCTACAAAAAATCGTCAGTCGCTTGAAACTCCCATAGGGCAATTACTTAACGCTGTTCCTGGCTATGACAGAGATGGAAGTCTTTATGAAGCAAACCTGAGTGCAGGTTGGGAGTTAGATGTATTTGGGGGATTGCGTCGTGAGCAAGAGGTTGCGCTGGCTGAATACCAAGCGGCTAAGGCTGGCGGAACCGTAACTCGCCTCGCGGTCGCAGCACAAACAGCAGATTTTTACATTACTATCCGTGGTTTACAGTCTCGGCTAGGTATCGCAAGGCAGCAACTCGAAACTCAGCAGCAGCTTCTTTCAAAAGTGAATATGCTTTATTCCAAAGGTCTTGCTCCAAGGCTTCAAGTGCAGCAAGCAGAAGGTGCTGTTGCTCAGGTTAAAGCAACTATTCCAGTTCTAGAAGCTGGGCTCGATGCGGCCATGAATGCCCTTGATGTGATGCTGGGTGTTGCACCTGGCACATATAGAGCTGAACTTGGCAAAGTCGGCCCGATTCCTGTTGCTCCTCAAATATCCTCAATGGGTTCACCTGCAGATTTACTGCGTCGCAGACCAGATATCATAGTGGCGGAACGTCGGTTAGCGACAGCCAATGCAAAAATTGGCGTGGCAATTTCTGAATATTATCCAAAGCTCGCGCTGAGCCTGTTGATTGGTAGTGCGACAGCAATATCGGGTGGAAATCTATTCAGCAGTGCCGCAAACCAAGCAGCTGGAGTTGTGGGCTTACGCTGGCGCCTTTTTGATTTTGCACGCATTGATGCACAAATTGATCAAGCAAAAGGGCAAGAAGCAGAAGCTTTGGCCGCATATCGACAAGCAACACTTCGTGCGACCGAGGATGTTGAGAATGCCATCTCTGCTTTAGTCAAACGTGAAGAGCAGACAGAAGCCTTGTTGCAAGGTGAGCAATCGCTTAGCCAAGCGCGAAATTCATCCTTCACTGCTTATCAAAAAGGCGTGGTCAGCTTGATTGAGGTGTTGCACGCAGATGAAAATCTATTAAGAACGTCTGATGCAAAAGCTCAAGCGAAAACCGAATCAGCGCGATCGGCTGTAGCAACATTTAAAGCTCTGGGAGGTGGCTGGGAAGAAAGCAATGTGACTTCGCAATCTTCTAACGATATAAGCATGGCAGATATACACGCATCAACTAAACAGCAATGAATATATTGAGAGCAATATGACTACAAAAGATATAAAAATTAAATGTGCCGCACATTTCGAGATATTGCCGATGGGCAAACTGTAATAATCATTAGAACAGCTCAAGAAGAATCATTGTTACACCGATATGCGTATGCAACTCAGTCATGCTAATAAATAAATTATTTCCCTGGCCAGCTTTTCAGGGCGATTTCTACAATCCCACGAAGCTCTTCTTCGTTTGCTCCGTTAGAAGCTTGAATTGAAAGTCCCTTATGAAGGGTTGTCACGTATTTAGTAAGTAACCAAGAATCAGTGTCATTTGGTAAGTCACCTTCATCTATGGCACGATCAAAACGATTTTTTATATTGACTTCAATCTGATGTAAACCATTAACAATATTTTGCTGAATGCCTGCAGCTGCAAGCTCAGAACTGATTGAGCTTTGAACTGCCAAACATCCTCTAGGTTGCTCAGCACAGGAGACTATCAACTCCACGGATTTCATTAGCATTGCTCTAACGACATCCCTGCTGGTCTTTTCTGATAGTACATCATTAAGATAAGCGATAGGTCCTTGAATATACCTACCTAATGCTTGAGCGAACAACGCTTCTTTATTACCAAATGCCGCATATACACTTGGTCGATTAATCCCCAATGCTTTAGTGATATCAGTAAGCGAGGTGGCTTCATATCCCTTTTGCATAAATACTTTCAGGGCGGTATCTAACGCAAGGTCTTTGTCGAACTTTCGGGGTCTACCAAGTACTTTAGTTGAGGCTTTAGTTTCCATAGCTTATATCTTAAGTCGTTATTGATGAGTTGTCTAATATATTTGTACTTTAAAGTACAAATAATTGTTGACATATGCACTCGCCTCTCATATATTGTACTCTGTAGTACATAAATTAACATTCACACACATTAATGAGGACTTTATGATGAGCAAGTTTTTAAAATCGCTATTATTTATAGCAGCTACCTTCTCAATGGTTGAGACGAGCGTAGCTAGTGCAGGACAAAATACTCTTGAAACAGCATCGACTAAATTTATTGAAGCCAATGGCATCAAATTTTCTTATCGTACGTTAGGACCTAAGTCAGGTACGCCCTTAATATTTCTTCAGCACTTCACTGGCACGATGGACTCTTGGGATCCAGCTGTAGTTAATGATTTAGCAAAAACCCGTCCTGTCGTTGTATTTAATAACAGAGGTATCGGAGCTACTAATGGTGTAGTGGCAGATAACATTGCACAAATGACAACTGATGCTTATGCGTTTATTCAAGCATTAGGCTACAAAAAAGTGGATTTGCTTGGCTTTTCAATGGGTGGTTTTGTTGCTCAAGAATTAGCGGCACAACACCCAGAGTTAGTACATAAAGTAATTTTTGCTGGGACTACTTATCAAGGTGGTGGTAACAATTTGATGAAGGTTCTTGGTGAAGCATTCTCAAGAGCAAATGCGCCTGATCCACGTGATTATTTATTCTTCTCTCAAACAGATGCAGGTAAAAAAGCTGCTGGTGAATTTTTGGCAAGAGTGTATGCCAGAACAAAAGATCGTGACCCTGAAAGTGGTAAAGAAATAGCTGATGCGCATGGTAAAGCGCTCATTGTTTGGACCAGTACGCCTGATCCTGAATTTAAAACATTGAAAGCAATCAACCAACCAGTCTTGGTTGTAACTGGTAGCAACGACACCATGCTGTCTACCGAAGGTTCGAGTACTTTATACAAACAATTGAAAAACGCGCAATTAGTACTTTATCCAGACTCAAATCACGGCTCTATTTTTCAATATCACGATTCATTTGTGAACACGGCAGACTATTTCTTGAGTCATTAATATTAAACAGGCCACATTCTAATTGGTATGTGGCCTATATCACTTACAAAATTGGCGATTGAGATTACGAATGAACCCAACAGCACAAATATATGCAACTGTTGAGAAATTAGTGCCCGATGCATGGTGGAGTCAATGCATCAATAATATTCAAACAATTCAAACCTTGAATGAGCGTAATAATTAGGTAGCAAAAAAGCAATCTGATTTGTCATTAAACAAATGTTATTAATAACCTGATTAGGAGAACGAAATGGTAATCGCACCAAAAGATTTGAAATTTAATGGGGAAGAGCTGTTTATCAAACTTACAGATGGCGAAACTGTTAGGGTGATTAAAACTGGGCAAGGCGAGCCGCTTTTACTCATACATACCATTAGGACTCAAATTGAGTTCTTTAGTGAAATGATTCCATTTTATGCAAAGAACTATACAGTTTATGCAGTCGATTTGCCTGGTCATGGGCAATCGTCTATCAATAAAAAGATTAATTATGATGAACCGTATTTAAGAAAATCCATCATTGATTTGATTAATAAATTAGGACTTAAAAACATCACTTTAGTCGGCGAATCAATTGGTGCCACGCTATCCCTAACAGTAGCAGCCACAATTCCAAATAGAATCAAACAGGTAATTGCTGTCAATACTTACGACTATGAAACGCGCTATGCCGATGGTGTTAGGCGAGGTAATTTTATCGCTAACTTTATGTTGTGGAACTATTCAATTCCCATCAACGGCGCTATTTTTGCAGCATTAGAAAATCGATTTTTCTTGAGCCTAGTGATGAACGGTGGCGTTACCAATATTAAAAAAATACCTACATGGTTAATGAAGCTTTTTGATAAAACAGGTCATAGACCTGGTTATCACTATCTTGGTAGAAATATCTTAAAAAACTGGAGAAGCTGGGCAAAAGCACCAACGCTATACAAACAGATTAATAGTCCAGTTACCATGATTTACGGTGAAAATGACTGGTCTAAGAACAATGAGAGAGTAAGTACTTTGAATAAAGTACGTAATGCTAAACTTGAGACGATTGCTAACTCTGGACATTTTCTCAGTGTGGATAACCCTGATGCACTTAAACAGATTGTCGATAAGCACTTGCTTACACAATGAATGAAAATTTAAATGTGACCAACTACTTTGACATCAAGCTCGGCTGGGTGTCTCGTGTCGGCCATCTCTTCTCATAATGGAGGACTTATCATGATATACAGTTACATTGTTAAGCAAAAAATTCAACAAACCTTTGACGACGTCAACAACCATCGCTGGGATGAGGCAGTGAAAGCAGTCGCACCAGATGTCCATCATCGCGTTTCCGGCACTCACGCGCTTGGCGGTGAGCGCCACGACAAAGCAGCCCTGCTCCGCTGGTTTGAGCGCCTTGGCCGCGTCCAACCCAATCTACAATCAAGGTCAATAACATATGGGTAGTGGGTTCCCCATGGCATACCACTGTATTTGTCCAATGGGACGGCACGGCAACGCTGCTTAACGGGGATGCATACGTCAACCGCGGTCTCCACGTGTTCACCCTGAAGTGGGGCAAAGTTTATGCGCTTGAGGAATTTCAAGACTCAGAAGCAGCTGCTTATGCTCTTGCGGCTCAAGCGGCAGCTGGCCTCAAAGAAGCTGTCGCCGAACAAATTGTAAGCTAGCAGAAGCGCAGTCAGAGGCCGGCATTTTAGCATGCTCGTAGCGCAGGTCTGCAGCTGCAATACTCTTAGTGAAGTGTGGATAATCGTTTAGCAACATCTGCAACTGTATAGCCACGTTCAACTACTTGTCTTACTGCTTCAGATTTAAATTCCTCAGCAAATCGTTCACTTACCATAACTTCCTCTGCAACTGGTAGATCAGGACGAGTTTAAAGAAAAAGCCCTAAATTGAAAATCTAGGGCTTTTAAAAGTTACGTATTTATTATTTCTAAATTTTCAAAAGTTACGTATTTATTATGCAGAAATACCAAGCTAGCCTTTAAGCAAAATTAGCTGAGGCAAAATCCCAGTTAGCTAGAGAAGTTAAAAATACTTCAACATATTTTGCGCGCGCATTGCGGTAATCAATGTAGTACGCATGCTCCCAAACATCAACGGTAAGCAGGGCTTTGTCACCGGTTGTTAGCGGCGTGCCGGCAGCGCCCATGTTAACAATATCCACAGAGCCGTCAGCTTTTTTAACCAGCCATGTCCAGCCAGAGCCGAAATTGCCGACTGCCGATGCTTGAAATGCTTTTTTAAACTCGTCAAATGAGCCCCATTTTGCATTGATGGCATCTGCTAGTGCGCCTGTAGGAGCGCCGCCGCCATTTGGCTTCATGCTGTTCCAAAAGAAGGTGTGGTTCCAAACTTGTGCAGAGTTATTGTAAATACCAGCAGAAGATTTTTTGATGATGTCTTCTAAGCTTGCGTTCTCAAACTCAGTACCTTTGATGAGGTTGTTTAAGTTGGTGACGTAGGTTTGGTGATGCTTACCGTAGTGAAAGTCTAATGTTTCTTCAGAAATATGTGGTGCAAGTGCGTTTTTCGCATAAGGTAGAGCGGGTAGTTGATGTTCCATGATAATTCCTTTGTTCGTGAAAAAGTCTGAACCCTTATTTTGCCATAATAACAGGGTAATTTAGTAGGGTATTCCTGCAATTTTTTATTTTTTCTTAGCTCTCGGGTGTGCTGCATCATAAATCTTGGCTAAATGCTGGAAGTCTAGATGCGTATAAACCTGCGTGGTGCTGATGTTGGCGTGACCCAGCATTTCTTGCACCGCGCGTAAATCTCCGCTTGATTGTAATACATGGGTTGCAAAGCTGTGGCGTAATAAATGCGGGTGCATATCGCTATTGGCACCTTGTTTGACTGCCCACGTTTTCATGCGGTATTGCACGGCACGCGGCGTGATTCTTCGTCCTTGTTGCGTAATAAATAACGCTTTTGGGTTTTTATCGTCAATTTTAATTTGTACACGTTGCTGCATCCAGGTTTGGATGGCTTTTGCAGCATGGCTACCTAGCGGCACAATGCGGGTTTTATTGCCTTTACCGGTCACGGTTACCGTACCTTCAGTAAAATCCAGACGATCAATATCCAAGTTTACGAGTTCTGCCAAACGCAAACCGGATGAATAAAATAGTTCGAATATGGCGTGATCGCGGCGTTCCAACACACCGTCGCCTTGAATGTCGACAAAATTAACCGCCTGATCGACCGAAAGTGCTTGCGGCAGTGTTTTGGCTGATTTGGGTGCGCGTAGGCCGGTAACCGGGTTGTGGGTAAAGCCTTTATGCCCAATTAAATAATCATAAAATCCACGCCAGGCAGAGAGGGCGCGCGCGATACTTTTGCTGCTTAAGCCGCGGCCATGCAGTGTGGCAATAAAGCGTCGAACCTGAGGGTTTTTGATTTCTTCTAGCGTAGCGCTCCCGGCCAAGTTTGCTAACAGTTCAATATCTCGAGTGTAGTTTTTGCATGTGAGTGTGCTGAGTCCGCGCTCAAAGGTGAGGTGCTGCAGATAATCATTTAGATACAGCATGTTCACCTTTGCCAATGCTCAAGTCTTAGAGATGTAGTGCGAATAAGTGATTCAGCAGCGCGGCACTTACTAGCTCACCAATGCGCTCTAAATAAAGTGTGCCCATGTCAGCTTTGAAGCGCTGCTGATCTTCTGCGCCTAAAACTAACACGCCAAAGGGACGTTGATTAAGCGCTTTTTTGCTGAGCGGAATAAACGCGAATGATTGTAGGTTGTCATCTAATAAGTGGTCCGTAACATCAGGTTTTGCACCACAGTGCGCAAGATTTAGTGTCATGACCCAGTCACTGAGGGCCTCAGATACCGGGGTGAAAACCGCGTCTTGCGCAATAGTGTTATTGCTTGGTTTAATCCAAATGCGGATAAGTGATTGCGTTACGGCAAAGTCCAGTTGTAAGGTTTCTGCAATCAGATGTTGCAGGGCGCTAAAACTTTGTCCATTGAGTAAATTGAGGCTAAATTGGTGCACTTTTTCACTGGTGGCGTCATTTTCTTCAGCATGCTTAATCATTTGCGCCATCATGGCTTCTAATACGCGAATTTTATCGCGTTGGGCCAATTGCTGGCGTTCTGCCAGCGAGATGACGCCGCTGCCGTGCGGGCTCGGTAATGAAATCTCGGTCAGCAGGCTTGCGTTTTCTTCAAAAAAATTGGGGTGCGTATGTAAAAAGCGTTTAATTTTCTCGGCTGAAATCTCGGTATTTTGTGTTTGAATATTTGTCATTGAGTCATGTTTCCTAATAATTGCTAGAGCTTATGCTAAATTTACTTCACCTGTAAATACGGTGACGGCAGGGCCCGTCATCATGACGGCACTATTGTCGCCTTGCCATGCTATATGTAGCTCACCGCCACGTGCTGAAACGTGAACAGGCGATTGTAATCGTCCTAGTTGAATACCCGCGACTACGGCCGCGCATGCACCAGTGCCACAAGCCAGCGTTTCGCCAGTGCCACGTTCAAACACGCGGAGTTTGATGTGATGTGCATCTACAATTTGCATAAATCCTGCATTTACGCGCTGAGGAAAGCGCGGATGCAGCTCGATTTTACTGCCAAGTGCCAATACCGGCGCGGTTTCAATATTATCTACAATTTGCACTGCATGCGGGTTGCCCATGGAAAGCACAGCAACTTCAACGGGTTGATCGTTTACATCAAGTTTGTAGGTCGGGGCGATGGCTTCAGCCGTAAATGGAATTTCGCTCAGTGCAAATCTAGGTGCGCCCATATTCACGGTCACTAAACCATCGTCTTCTAATTTCGGTGTAATGATGCCACTGGCAGTTTCAACGCTGATTTCACGTTTTTGGGTGAGTTGCTGGTCAACCACAAAACGTACAAAGCAACGCGCACCGTTGCCGCATTGCGCTACTTCACTGCCATCTGCATTAAAAATACGATATTTAAAATCAGCAATGCTAGAAGTTTCAACCAGTAATAGCTGGTCAAAGCCAATGCCAAACTGACGATGCGCGAGTTGTTTGATTTGCTCTGCAGACAGGTTGATAGATTGGTTGATGCCGTCAATGACCATGAAGTCATTGCCAGCGCCCTGCATTTTGGTAAAGCGTATGGAGTGTGTCATGTGATTATTGTATGAGCGTGGCGATTGGTGTTGTTAAGTTATTGGGGTTTAATGCGTTTTTCTCGCGCCAGTTGTGGCTGTTTAAAGCGTCGATAGCTCCAAAGATATTGTTCAGGTTTTTTACGGACTAATTGTTCAATGGCATTATTAATGTCTTGTGCAGAAGTGCCTGTATTTAAGGGTTCAACATAAATAGTAAAGCCGCGTCCCCAGGATAAACGTTCACCGTAAGCAAGTAGCACCTTGGCTTCCGTTGCTTCAGCGAGCTTTCCCACCAGATTCATTGTGTAGGCAGGCTGGCCAAAATAGGTGGCCCAAACGCCATCGCCTAAATCGGGGACTTGGTCGGGCAAAATGCCTACGGCCTCGCCGCGTTTTAGCGTTTTTAATAAGTTGCGTACACCACTTAAATTAGCGGGTGCGAGTGAGGTGTTGCTTCTCTGGCGACCTTGTTCCATAAGGTTGCTTAACCAGCCTTGCCGCGCAGGGCTGTACAGTACTGTCATTGGGTGTTTTGCGGTGTAATACCTGGCGGCTATTTCATAGCAGCCTAAATGCGGTGTTAGAAAGATAATGCCTTTTTTTGCGGCAAGTGCATCCTCAACATGCTGCCAACCCTCACAGTTTTTAACCCACTTTAATACGCTACGCTCAGATTTTAGCCAAATCGCTAAGGTTTCCAGCATCCCCTTACCTGTTTCACTTACATTTAAGCGGACTAAGCGCGCATGTGCTTTTAAGTCCGGGCAAAATTTAATGTTATGCAAATTGTTGCGGATTCTACGCGAGAACTTTACATCGCTCCAATATGAGACCCAGCCGACTATAATCCCTAAGCCGTGAATAATGGGCAGCGGCAGCATGGCGATGATTTTAAGGATGAATTTAGGCATGCATCATGAATGGTGAATTGATTTGAATGCTATTTTAGCAAGTTAAGTTTTGGGCGTGTGGTTTACTTCTTTTGAGGGCGCTATTTCGGGTATAATTTATATTCTTTAATGCTGGCTTCAGCCTTTAGTCAGTATTTTTTTAAACTTTAACATCTTCCAAGGCAGGCCATGAACTCATATTTATTTACCTCAGAATCCGTTTCTGAAGGTCACCCAGACAAGCTCGCAGACCAAGTGTCAGATAGTATTTTAGATGCTATTTTAACCCAAGACCCTACCGCACGTGTAGCCGCTGAAACTTTAGCCAACACAGGTTTAATTGTATTGGCGGGTGAAATCACCACAACCGCCAATGTTGATTACATTAAAGTAGCGCGCGATGCGATCAAGCGCATTGGTTACGACAACACAGAATACGGCATTGATTACAAAGGTTGCGCTGTTTTAGTGGCGTATGACAAACAGTCCCCAGACATTGCGCAAGGCGTTGATGGCGCGCTTGATGATCCGCTAGACCAAGGCGCAGGCGATCAAGGTTTGATGTTCGGCTATGCAGTCGATGAAACCCCACAATTGATGCCATTACCAATTTGGCTGAGCCACCGTTTAATGGAGCGCCAGGCGCAGTTGCGTAAAGATGGCCGTTTGCCATGGTTGCGCCCAGATGCCAAATCACAAGTGACAGTGCAATATGTAGATGGCAAGCCATATAAAATTGATACGGTGGTGCTTTCTACACAACACGCGCCAGAGATGAGCCTGGAAGCGATTCGTGAAGCGACGATTGAAGAAATCATTAAGCCGGTATTGCCTAAAGAGTTGATTAAAGGTGAGATTAAATACTTGGTAAACCCGACAGGGCGCTTTGTAATTGGCGGTCCACAAGGTGATTGTGGCTTAACCGGCCGTAAAATCATTGTGGATACTTATGGCGGTGCAGCCCCTCACGGCGGCGGCGCATTTTCAGGTAAAGATCCTTCAAAAGTTGACCGCAGTGCGGCTTATGCTGCGCGTTATGTGGCTAAAAACATTGTGGCAGCCGGTTTAGCCTCGCGTTGTTTGGTGCAAGTAAGTTATGCCATTGGTGTGGCACGCCCGACATCAGTAATGGTAGAAACCTATGGTACAGGTAAAGTATCAAATGAAGTATTAACGCAATTGGTATTAGACCATTTTGATTTGCGCCCCAAAGGCATTGTCAAAATGTTGGATTTACTGCGTCCGATTTATGCCAAAACTGCTGCTTATGGCCATTTTGGCCGTGATGAGCCGGAGTTTACCTGGGAAGCGACTGATAAAGCGCCAACGCTACGCGCGGCAGCAGGCTTGTAATTACCTGCAATAGTCGCCATACATGGCGGCTATTGCGGTCATTTTTTTGATACACAGGTGCGTTAAATGTTAAAAACGGTTTCAACAAAACAAGTGCGTTTAGGAATGTTCATCCAAGAGCTTAAAGGCGCTTGGATAGACCACCCTTTTTGGAAAAAAGCATTTAAGTTGGAAGACGCTGCTGATTTAACCAAGCTACAAAAAAGCGTCATTAAAGAAGTTGTGATTGATATTTGTAAGGGTTTGGATGTTGCTGAGCCTGAGGTGGTTGTAGAAGCTCCCCTCATGCCTAAGACTGAAGTACCCGCCGAGGTTGCTCTAGCCGAACCTGCGCCTTTGCTAAAGCCTGTCCCTAGCCCTAAACCAAAGCGCGTTACAGCAAATGAAGAACGTGTGCGCGCCAAGCAAATTATTAACGCCTCTAAACAAGCTGTAACCTCAATGTTCAGTGATGCACGTATGGGTAAGGCAATTAAAGCTGAAGCTGCCATGCAGCTTGTGGATGATATTGCAGCCTCTGTTTCTCGCAATGAAGGGGCTTTGCTTAGTTTGGTGCGGCTTAAAAATAAAGACGATTACACCTATATGCACTCGGTTGCAGTCTGTGCTTTGATGGTCGCGCTCTCTAACGAACTGGGTTTGTCGGAAGCGGAAACCAAGCAGGCTGGTTTGGCAGGGTTGTTACACGACATAGGAAAAGCCGCTATTTCTATGGACGTACTTAATAAGCCCGGCGCGCTCACAGACGATGAATTTGCGTTAGTGAAGCTACATCCTGAACGTGGTCATGCGCTGTTAATTCAGGCGAATATCATAGATGAAGTAGTGCTGGATGTATGTTTGCATCACCACGAGAAAGTCAGTGGCATGGGCTATCCACACCAATTAAAAGCGGATGATATTAGCCAGTTCGCAAAAATGGGTGCAGTTTGCGATGTTTATGATGCCATTACTTCTAATCGCCCCTATAAAGCTGGCTGGGAGCCTGGAGTATCTCTGCAGCGCATGGCGCAATGGGCAGACCATTTTGATGATCATATTTTTAAAGCCTTTGTGAAAAGCGTCGGCATTTACCCGATAGGTTCTATGGTGAAGTTAAAGTCTGGTCGTTTGGCAGTGGTGGTTGACCAAAGCCCAAAATCTTTATTAACGCCTATTTTAAAAGTATTTTTTTCAACAAAGTCTAAAACGCGCCTGCCGGTAGAGGTGTTGGATTTATCTAGCCCAAGTGCGCAAGATTCAATTATTGGACATGAAAGTCCTGCGCTTTGGGGCATCACTGATGTTGATAAATTATGGGCGCAATAATTGTTACCCCAATAATTTATCTAGATTTTCTCTAACTTTACTATAGCGATATTTGTGCTTAAAAAAATATCGCGTATAATCCAGATTATTCTGAGGAGCGTTGCGAGAGCTGCTGGTTTCATACAGCCTCCTAGGCTCAGAACAATGCAACAAACGACGCTCACCTATATTAACCGTGCCGGGCACGGGATAAGGGTGAGATAAGCGTTAGGTCTCTTAGTGTATTAACACCCCTTCCCTTCCGGTCACACACATTCGAGGAATGAATATTGTGACTGATTTTAAAGATTATGTAATTGCCGATATCAACTTAGCGACTTTTGGCCGCAAAGAAATTGCCATTGCTGAAACAGAAATGCCTGGTTTGATGGCTATTCGTGAAGAGTTCGCCAAAGCACAACCACTCAAGGGCGCACGCATTACTGGCAGCCTGCACATGACGATCCAAACTGCGGTATTGATTGAAACGCTTAAAGATTTAGGCGCGGATGTCCGTTGGGCGTCATGCAACATCTACTCAACGCAAGACCATGCAGCTGCCGCGATTGCGGCTGGCGACACGCCGGTTTTTGCTATTAAAGGCGAAACGCTGACTGAGTACTGGGATTATACGCACCGTATTTTTGAATGGGCGAATGATCAAGCTGGGCAACCCGTATTCACCAATATGATTTTGGATGATGGCGGCGATGCAACCTTGTTGCTACACCTCGGTACACGCGCAGAAAAAGATTTATCTGTGATTGCAAACCCAACAAGCGAGGAAGAAATCTGTTTATTCGACGCCATTAAAGCCAAATTAAAAGCAGATCCAACTTGGTATTCAGTACGCTTGGCGCAAATTATCGGTGTGACTGAAGAAACCACCACTGGCGTGCATCGTTTGTATCAAATGCATAAAGAAGGTAAATTGGCTTTTCCGGCAATCAACGTGAATGACTCAGTTACTAAGTCTAAATTTGATAATTTATATGGTTGCCGTGAGAGTTTAGTAGATGCGATTAAACGCGCAACTGACGTCATGATAGCTGGTAAAGTGGCCATCGTTGCAGGTTACGGCGATGTTGGTAAAGGCTCTGCACAAGCTTTGCGCGCGCTTTCTGCCCAAGTTTGGGTGACTGAGATTGACCCAATCTGCGCATTGCAGGCGGCGATGGAAGGCTACCGTGTCGTGACTATGGACTATGCGGCAGAATATGGCGATATTTTTGTGACTTGTACCGGTAATTATCACGTGATTACGCATGACCACATGGCCAAAATGAAAGATCAGGCGATTGTATGTAATATCGGCCATTTTGATAATGAGATTGACGTTGCATCACTAGAAAAATATGAGTGGGATGAAATTAAACCACAAGTTGATCACGTGATTTTCCCTAATGGCAAAAAGATTATTTTGCTGGCAAAAGGCCGTTTAGTGAATTTAGGTTGCGGCACCGGTCACCCAAGTTATGTGATGAGTTCATCGTTTGCCAATCAAACCATTGCGCAAATCGAGTTGTTTACGCAAACTGCAAACTATCCAGTGGGCGTTTATACTTTACCTAAACATTTGGATGAAAAAGTGGCTGTGTTGCAATTGAAAAAACTCAATGCGCAATTATCGACGCTTACCGATGAGCAAGCAGCCTATATTGGCGTATCAAAGCAAGGCCCTTATAAGCCAGATACTTATCGTTATTAGTTTATTTTAAATAAGTAAAGGGCACCTCTATATAATTCAATTTCCGTCGCTATACTGCGTTGATCATAAAAAATTATTCCTTACATATCATCTATATGCTGCGTCATAATTTTTTACTCGCGCCTTGTCTGGCTTAGTAACTTGAATTAATAGAGGTGCCCTAAAAGAGGTCACATGAAATTATTGCTGATTTGGTTATTAAACGCGCTAGCGCTGTTTGCAGTGGCGTACTTTGTGCCAAACATTCATGTGGCCGGTTTTACTGCAGCTTTGGTAGCCGCATTGGTTATCGGTTTAGTCAATATGTTGATTAGGCCGATCCTTGTCATATTAACCTTGCCGATAACGATATTAACGTTGGGGCTTTTTATTTTGGTGATTAACGGCGTATTGTTTTATACGGTTGGTCATTGGCTGCAAGGTTTTGAGGTTAGAACGCTGATGGCAGGGATTATTGGTGCAATAGTTTATAGCGTGTTTTCCTGGCTATTAACCGCGATTTTTATTGAAGATAAATAGACCATGATAGAAAAAGAATTACAAATGGAAACGTCGCCTAATAAATTTGGGCTGAGCTTTGAGTTTTTTCCGCCTAAAACCGCAGAAGGCATGGATAAGCTGCGTGAAGCACGGATGCAATTAGCCAAGTTTAACCCTGAATTTTATTCCGTAACGTTTGGCGCGGGTGGTTCAACCCGCGATAGAACCATGGACACCGTGCTGGAAATACAGCGTGAAGGCTTTCAGGCCGCACCGCATATTTCTTGTATATCATCCAGTAAAGACGAAATACGCGATTTATTACATGCCTACCAAGCGCAAGGCATCAACCGTTTGGTGGCTTTACGTGGCGATATCCCGTCAGGTGAGGTAAGCGCGGGTGATTTTCGCTATGCTTCTGAGTTGGTGCAGTTTATCCGTGGCGAGACAGGTAGTCATTTTCATATTGAAGTGGCGGCGTACCCGGAGTTTCATCCTGAGGCCAGAACACCAGCAGCAGATTTACAGAATTTAAAACGCAAGGTGGATGCGGGGGCTAACTCAGCCATTACCCAGTATTTTTATAATGCTGATGCATATTTCAGGTTTGTTGAGCAATGTGACGCATTAGGGATTGCGATTCCGATTGTGCCTGGCATTATGCCGATTTATAACATTACCCAATTGGCACGTTTTTCTAGCATTTGCGGTGCGGAAATTCCGCGCTGGCTAAAAATGCGCCTTGAAGAATACGGTGATGACATGGTGTCATTACGTGCTTTTGGTATAGATGTGGTGAGCGAACTGTGTGACACATTGTTAGCTTGGGGTGCACCAAGCCTGCACTTTTATACCTTGAATCAGGCTGGCACCATTAGTAATATTATTCACAATATCAGTGAGTGATAAACGGTTGTTTATCAACAACCCTATCACCTACTTTTTGATCAACGATAAACCTACCCACATACTTAATGTAGGGTAGGTTTTTGTTTGTTAAGCAACACATCCTCAATAAATAAATATTCTTTGGTCTTATCCGGGCCAGATTTGCTCGCACCCCAAGTGGTCATCAGTACAATCCAGCGCATTTCATCAATACTGATTTCTAGTTGCGGTAAATTCATAGCCAGCTCTAATACCAGTTCGCGCTGTGCGGTATTGAGTATGTTGGCTTGTACTAAGAACAGTATAAAACCGATGCTCTCGCCAGAGATCTTTTTAAGCTCAGCCTCGGTGAAAATGCGGGTATTGGCGTGATGAGCGGCTTCAAACAATTCTGGCTTGTCGGTCATCAGTTCAAGTTGATTAAACCAATCAAATGCACCGTTAATGTCTTCTTCATCAAAACCTGCGGCAAACAGCTCTTTAGATAAGGTGTTTTCGTCAGGTCTAAATTGCGTATCAATGTAGTTTTCAAACATATAAACCAATACTTCAAACATGATTTTTGTCCTTTAAATTATTTTTTAACTTAAGTGAGATGGTTTATGCAAACTTCTAAAATTACAAATTACACAATTTTCTGGTATTGACCTCCTGCTAGGCTGGCTAGCTTTCCTTCAAGTTCTAGTAACATAAGCATGGATGAAACTTCGCTTACCGTCAAGCCGCTTATTGATACTATTTGATCTAAAGCGATGGGCTCAAACCCCATTATTTTGAGGATTAAGTTACTAGGATTTTCCTCTGTACTGCTATCGGGCCCATTGGCTTTGGCAACAGTTTCATTTTCTAACTGATTTAATTTTTCATTAAGTTTAAGTTCTTCAACGATGTCTTGTAAACAATCGACTAACTTAGCCCCTTGCTTAATGAGTTGATGGCACCCTTTAGACATCGGTGAATGTATCGAGCCCGGAATAGCAAAAATTTCACGACCTTGTTCAGCGGCCATTCGTGCTGTAATTTGTGAGCCACTTTGTAAATTAGCTTCTACTACTAAACAGCCTAAACTAAGCCCGCTGATAATACGATTACGTTTAGGAAAATTTTGCGGTTTTGATGGTGTGCCTAATGCGAACTCAGAAACCACAAGCCCGCGCTCTACAATCTGGTGTGCCAAATCACGATGTTTAGCGGGGTAAACAATATCAAGCCCAGTGCCTACAACGGCAATGGTAGCGCCGCCCGCCTTAAGTGCCCCACGGTGTGCTGCGCCATCAATGCCTAGCGCTAGACCACTTACTATGCATAAGCCATAACCACATAAACCATGGGCGAAAGCCTCGGCATTTTTTTCACCCTGAACAGAAGCATTGCGACTACCAACGATGGCGATACTAGGCTGATTGAGTAGTGCGAGGTTGCCTTTTGCATACAGAAAAGGCGGTGGATCGGCAATTTCAAGTAAAGATTGCGGATACTCGACATCTGCAAGCGTGACGAGGTGATTGTTAGCAAGGGAAAGCCAGTGTAAAGAATCAGCCAAGGTATCGTGATTAACACCTTGATTGATTTCGCAAGCAATTTGATCTGAAACGACTTCTTTTAATTGCTTAAGACTTGCCGCATAAATATGGCTGGGGCTACCAAAAGCATTAAGTAGCTGACAAAACGTTTGTGGTCCTATGCCGCGAATATTGCCTAGGCTAATCCACAGCGACTTTTCTATGAGCGTCTGGTCGTAGTGGGCTTCGCTACCGTTAGCCATTAAAAAATTACGGTGTTTTTACGGTATCTAAGGTATTAACTGGCTCAGATGCCTGCATAATCAAGCCATAAGATACACGGTCAAATACGCGGAACACCATAAGTAAGCCTACACGCTCATCTGGCAATTTAATCATGCCGGGTTCAAGTACTAATTCACCTGTATTTTCGGGTTTTTTCTCAAAATTAACGAGAGGCTTGCCATCTGCATCACGTGACACGTTAAAGTTTAATTCTTTGAGTTTTGGCTTTGCATTGGCTTTTGCTTGTTTTTGTTCATCTGATTCTTTTTGTGGCTCAGGGTCTTTAATCACGCGGCCATAACGGCTGATTGCCAACACATGTCCCACTTCAATACCATCTGCGCTACCGCGACTGATAGACACGATACTTTGTGGCCCGGCCTCTGCTACGCCGCCGTAAATTTTAATAATGCGGCCGGTAATTTCTGTGTCAGGGGCGTGGGGAACAAAATTAGCAATGACTTCATCGCCGCTAGGGACTAATCTATCTTTAGTGAAAATTTCTTCTTTAGCTTTTGTGATGTCGGCACTTGCCGGCTCACCATATTTTGTGACTCTAGCATCACCTAGGTAAGTGGCTTCAACACCTAGAACTTCTTTACTATCAGGATCAACTAAGTCATTGCCTGGACGATAAACAAACCAATTGAGTCCATTGCCTTCTTCAATTTTATTGATATAAACACGTGTGCCAGGGCTTAAAACAACGCGATTATCTTGTCCTGCAATGATTCTTGGGGATTCTGCCAATTGGTCTTTTTCAATAATCAGTGGCTGACTCAAAAATGGTGCAATGATATTGAGTGGAATGGTTGAGATGGCGGTTTTTTCTAAGGGCTCTATTACGGCTCCCGGTTGTAATGTAATGGTTTCGCGTAGCAGTTTTAATTCTGGCTTGCCACTACTCATATCAAGAAAAACCACATCACCGGGATAAATTAAGTGTGGATTTTTAATTTGGGCGCGATTTAACTGCCAAACTTTTGGCCATAACCATGGGTCTTTTAGAAACTTGCCGGAAATACCCCATAAAGTATCACCTTTAACGACAACATGACGATCAGGATGGTTAGGTTTAAGCGCAACTTCTTGCGCATTGAGATGGAAGCTTAAGCAACAAAACATCAGCAGCGTTATAATATTGCGGAACATAGATTGATGACCTCAGTCAAAAACGCATTGAGAGGATATGCGGTTGAAGCAAATAAAACACGCGCGCATACCGTGAATTTACGTTAAATTTAGCACGTAATTCATTCAACAATCAAGCTTTTATGGAAAAAGCCGTGGATTTATAATAAATTTGAATTTTTACAAATAGATATATATATAAATATAATGAGTTTTTATGGCAATTTTAGATATTCTTAACTACCCAGATCCACGCTTACACACCGTAGCCAAGCCAGTGAAAGATGTGGATGCCGCATTACGTCGTTTGATTGATGATATGGCAGAGACGATGTATGCCGCGCCTGGAATAGGGTTGGCGGCAACACAAGTGAATCGGCATATACAGTTGCTGATTATTGACACCAGTGAAACTAAAAATCAGTTACAAGTTTTTATTAACCCAAAAATCACTTCAAAAGATGGTGAGCAGCAATATGAAGAAGGTTGCTTATCTGTGCCTGGGGTGTATGAAAGTGTGACACGGGCAGAAAAAGTCACGGTTGAGGCTTTAGATGAAAACGGCAAACTATTCACGTTAGAAGCACACGGCTTGCTGAGCGTTTGTATTCAGCATGAAATTGACCACTTATTAGGCAAGGTGTTTGTTGAGTATTTGTCTCCACTTAAGCGTAGCCGTATTAAAAATAAAATGCTGAAGCATCACCGCGCTATTTAATTTATCGCCATGTAATTTACAGCCGCGTCATTTGTATAAAGGTCACAACATTGAACATAATTTTTGCGGGTACCCCTGAATTTGCTGTCCCTGCTTTAGCCGCGCTTATTGATGCAGGCCATCACATCGTAATGGTGCTTACTCAGCCAGACCGTCCCGCAGGGCGTGGTATGAAGTTAAAGGCGAGTCCAGTTAAAGTGCTGGCAACACAACATGATTTGCCTGTGTTTCAGCCAGAAACGCTAAAAGACGCAGCAGTGCAGGCGCAAATTGAACAAGTGAACGCCGATGTGATGATTGTTGCCGCTTATGGCTTGATTATTCCTACTGTTATTTTAAATATGCCGCGCTTTGGCTGTTATAACATTCATGCCTCGTTGTTGCCGCGCTGGCGCGGCGCGGCACCGATTCATCGCTCAATATTGGCGGGTGACGCAGAAACCGGCGTGACTATTATGGAGGTCGTTCCGGCCTTAGATGCGGGCGCGATGGTTTGTAAAGGTGTGGTGCCGATTACAGATACCGATACTACACAAACTTTGCATGATGTTCTCAGTAAAATGGGCGCAGAACTAATGGTCGCAGCGATGGCAACCTTAGCAACAAACGCTACGCTGCCGGCCACGCCACAAGAAGAAGCTTTGGTGACGTATGCACATAAGCTTGAAAAAGCTGAAGCTGCTATTGATTGGCAAAAAAGTGTGCATGAAATATCGCGGCAAATACGCGCTTTTAACCCGTTTCCAGTGGCGCAAAGCTATTTGCGTGGCGAGGTGTGCCGTATCTGGATGGCAACCGTTGATGTAGCGCCAACTAATTCAGTCCATGCCAAGGCGGGTGAAATTATTAGTGTGCATGATGGCGTGCGGGTGGCGTGCGGCGAGGGCGTATTACATATTACCGAACTGCAAGCGCCGGGAGGCAAGCGTTTAAGTGCACCTGCTTTTGTACAGGGCCATCACTTACAGGCAGGTGAAGCGTTCACTGCGGTGGCTACATCAGATTGATTTTTTGTAGGTTATCACCATTTTAAACTCGTTGATTGATTGCGAAGGATGAAACATGTTGGGTAACTGGTTAAAAACAACCGTTTTAATGGCGGCGATTGTTGCTTTATTTGGTGCGGTAGGCGCAGCGTTGGGTGGCGGAAATGGCATGATGATTGCGCTCATGATTGCTGCTGCAATGAACGCCTATGCTTACTGGTTTTCAGACAAAGCGGTACTGAAAATGTACGGTGCGCAGGAGGTTGGCGCTGACAATAGTCAATTTCACAATTATTACCAAACGGTTAAACAGCTGGCCGAAAATGCACAACTGCCGATGCCTAAGGTGTATGTGATTAACGAAAGTCAACCGAATGCATTTGCAACGGGGCGCGACCCGGAACATGCCGCGGTGGCAGCCACGGTAGGCATTATGCAGCTTTTAAGTGAGCGCGAATTGCGCGGGGTCATGGCGCATGAGTTAGCCCATGTAAAAAATCGTGACACTTTAATTTCAACGATTTCAGCAACGATGGCGGGTGCCATTGCGTCGATTGCCCAATTTGGCATGCTGTTTGGTGGCGGCCGTAATGGTAGCGGCGAACGTAACGTAAATCCAATTATTGGCATATTGCTCATGTTTTTAGCCCCATTAGCTGCGGCGCTAATTCAAATGGCTATTTCACGGGCGCGTGAGTTTGAGGCAGATAAAGCCGGCGCTGAAATTAGCCGTGACCCAAACGCGCTAGCGAGCGCACTGGAGAAAATCCATCATTATGCGCATCAGATTACCAATCAAACCGCAGAAGCGCATCCGGAAACAGGGCAAATGATGATTATCAATCCGTTGTCAGGCGTTTCGTTCGATAGCTTATTTAGTACGCATCCTAAGACAGCGGAACGGGTGGCGCGGTTGAGGGCGATGGTCGTTTAGACCTGGGTGAAAATTAAGCGACTGCCTTCAACTTAATCAAGTGGCCGGATTCAAACTGGCATAGACGTTCAGATCGCCTCCCCCTCATATAACTTAAATTTACGAACCATCACTGGCACGGTAGCTGGCGATTGTAAAAGCGCGAAGTTTCACTGACGTAATAAGCACCCGCCGCGGCGTTTATCAAGTAAAATCAAGGCTTAATCAATATCTTTAAATTAAGAAAGTTTTATTTGTATATTTCTCAACTTATCGCCGCTGATGCTGTGCATCAAGTGTTTTCAGGTCGCAACCTTACCTTAGCTTTGCCTGCTGCATTGTCTTTATTTCCAGCTGCTACGCCACAACAAAAAGGGGCTGCCGCAGATTTGAGCTATGGCACTTTGCGCTTTTATGGCGAGATTGATACCTATTTAAAACAGTTGCTAGAAAAACCGCTCACCGATGAGCGTCTTCACGCCGTGTTATTAGTGGCGATTTATCAGTTGCTGCATGACAAAGCGGATGCATTTACCGTGGTCAATCAGGCGGTGCACGCGGTTAGCCAGCTTAAAAGGCCAATGGCAAAAAGTTGGGCCAAGGGCTTGGTGAATGCAATTTTGCGTAATTTTTTACGGCAAAAAGAAGTGCTGAATGTGCAATCTAAAACCAATGAAGTGGCGACTTATTCTTATCCGCAGTGGTGGATAAACAAACTCAAAACCCAATATTCTGAGCATTGGCAAAACATCTTGGCGATTGGTAACCAGCATCCGCCGTTGACACTTCGTGTAAATACCAAAAAAATCAGTGTACAAGACTATTTGCAATTATTAGCGCGTCAAGAAACTGAGGCTAGCCACCTTGGTGCGCAAGCCGTGGAGCTTAAAAAACCGATTGCCGTTGATAAAATTCCAGGCTTTATCGATGGTGTGGTTTCTGTGCAAGATTATGGTGCGCAGTTGGCGGCGCAGTTGTTAGATGTGCAAGCTAATATGCGCGTGTTAGATGCCTGTTGCGCGCCCGGTGGCAAAACTGGGCATATTCTGGAGTTGGCCGAGGTGCAAATGACCGCCTTGGATAGCGATGAAACGCGTTTGCAGCGGGTGCAGGGTAATCTCGACCGATTGAATTTAAAAGCCTCGCTGTTGGTGGGAGATGCCGCATCCACTGACTGGTATGATGGCAAACCATTCGATAGAATTTTGGCTGATGTGCCGTGTACTGCATCTGGCATTGTGCGGCGCCATGTAGATATTAAATGGTTACGCCGAGAGTCGGATGTGGCTTCTTTTGTCGCACAGCAGGCTAAAATCTTACCAAATTTATGGCAGATGTTGGCAAAAGGCGGGCAATTGCTTTATGTAACGTGTTCTGTTTTTGACGAAGAAAACCAAAGACAGATTGATCAGTTTTTAAAGAATCATACAGATGCTAGCCAGTTGCCTTTGGATGCAGCACTTAACAATCCACAGGCAAATATCACGCATATCAATGGCCAGCTTACTCCATCGAATGCACATGACGGCTTTTTTTATGCGCTATTGCAAAAGAATTAAACAGTTTTTTAGCATTGTAGGTTTGGTGTTATTTGCGCATTTGTCGTTTGCGGCTGGCAATAGCCTGCATATTAGAAGCGCCAATTTAATTGTGTATGAAGATGACTATTTGCTGAATGCGGACGCTGAAATTAATTTTAGCCCGGAGATGGAAAAAGCGATTCTTAAAGGATTTACTTTTAATTTTTTGATAGAGTTTCAATTGCGCTCGCCTCGCCAGTACTGGTTTGATGATGAGATTGTCACCACAGTGCAGGAGGTGAGCTTGAGTTATCATGCGCTGACGCGACAATATATTATTGCTCGCAATGAGCAACAAAGAAGCTACGCGAGCCTGGATGAGGCCATCGAGGATTTATCGGTTATCCAGGATTTAAAAGTATTTCAAAAAGCACACGTCGATAAGGGCGAACGCTACCAGGCGCTACTGCTGATGCGCCTAGACCATAAAAAACTACCCAAAGCTGTGCAGGCAGAGGCGATGGGTGCTGAGGATTGGAAAATGACTTCGCAGCGTTTTGCATGGTCACCCAACTTGTTTAAATGAAATACATCGTACTCGCTAGTGCTGTGCTAGGCACGTTGTTGCTGTATTTGCTATCAAATGCGAGCGCAAGTACTGCGGCATCAGGTGAGTATTACACGCTGTTAGTCGCATTAAACATCACATTAGCGGTGTTGCTGATTACGCTGATTGCAGTTCAGCTTTTTAATTTATATCGCAATATTCGCGAGCGCGTCATGGGTAGCCGTTTTACGCTACGCCTGTTAGGTTCATTCGCGTTGATGGCGTTTATTCCAGGTTTAATCGTTTACGTGGTTTCGGTAAATTTCTTAACGCGCTCAATTGAATCATGGTTTAACGTCAAAGTGGAGTCGGCGCTTGAGGGCGGGTTAAATCTGGGTCGAACCGCTTTAGATATTATGCTGGCCGATGTAAAAGAAAAAGGTGAAAGCATGGCTACTAGCCTCGCCTTTCAGCCGGCAGATGCGCACTTTTCTATGTTGAATGATTTGCGTGAAAAAAGCGGTATTCAAGACGTAACCTTGCTGACGCCACAAGGTAGAATTTTAGCGGTTTCCAGCAGTGATTCTACGAGCTTTTTGCCGGAGCTACCCAGCGTGACGCAGTTAAGGCAAGCGCGTTTGCGCATTTATGGCAACATTGAGCCAATTGCGGGCAAGGGTCTGTATTTGCGCGTATTAGCACCCATCAGTGTGCAGGCTATTGCTGGTGAAACGCGAATTTTACAGTTATTGCAACCGGTGCCGAAGCCTTTGGCAACCACGGCAGAAGCGGTGCAAGATGTGTATCAAGAGTACCAGCAGTTATCATATAGTCGTACCGCCTTAAGGGAGGTGTTCGCGCTCACGCTCACTTTAGTGATGATGTTGGCGATGCTAACAGCGGTGGCGATTGCTTTTGTGTTGAGTCGCAGGTTATCTGCGCCGCTAACGGTATTAGCTGAAGGTACTAAAGCGATTGCCAGTGGTGATTACAGCACCATGTTACCGGCACACGGTAAAGATGAGCTAGGCGTGTTGGTGCAGTCTTTTAATAGCATGACGCAGCAATTAGGCGATGCGACTAAAGCGGCAGATAGAAACCGTGCGCGGGTTGAGGCGGCACGTGGTTATTTAGAAACCATCTTGGCGCATTTATCTTCTGGTGTGTTGGCATTAAACGAGCGCGGGGAGTTGCGTACCTTTAATGAAGCCACAGTGAATATACTGGGCGTTTCGTTAGAAGGGTACGTGGGTTTTACGCCAGATAAAATTATCGCTAAGCAAGCGCAGCTGGCTAATTTTTTTGAAGCGATTGCCATCAATAGCCAACAAGACGCAAGTAGCCGCAACGGGCAAAAAGACGATGCGCAGACGCAAGTTGAGCTAGCGACTGCACAAGGTAAGCAAATTATTACATTGCGTGGCACCCGCCTGCCGGATGGTGGTTATGTCGCCGTATTTGATGATGCGACTGCCATGGTGCAGGCGCAGCGCGACGCCGCGTGGGGAGAGGTGGCAAGACGCTTGGCGCATGAAATCAAAAATCCGCTTACACCGATACAATTATCGGCAGAGCGCATGGCGCATAAGTTGCTTAGTAAATTAGATGTGGCCGATGCTGAAATGTTAAAACGCTCAACGGCCACCATTGTGAATCAAGTTGATGCCTTAAAGAAAATGGTGAACGAATTTAGTGAGTATGCGCGTTCGCCAGCACCGCATTTAGATAAGCTGGATTTAAACGCATTGATTCGAGAGGTGGTGTCACTTTATGATTTGCCAAAAATTAAAATAGAATTGTCACTGGCAACGCAAGCTTGTACGATTAGAGGCGATGGCACCATGTTGCGCCAAGTGCTGCATAACTTGCTGCAAAATGCACAAGATGCGCTTGCAACAGCATTATCTCCCGTGATTGTTGTAAAAACTGCACTAGTAGATCACTTAATGGTGCTAACCGTGCAAGATAATGGTACTGGTTTTTCTGCCGGCATGATGTCGCATATTTTTGAACCTTACATGACCACGAAACCTCATGGCACCGGGCTAGGTTTGGCGATTGTAAAAAAAATAATTGAAGAACATAAAGGCAGTATTAAAATTGAAAATGCATCATCGGTTTCATTGGCAACAAGCGATGCCAATGAAACCGGTGCAATTGTAACCATTAGCATTCCATTATTGAGTTAATTCCAAGACTAAATTGATAGATAGAAAAACAGCATGGCATCAAAACATATATTAGTCGTTGACGATGAAATAGGCATACGCGAATTATTAAGCGATATTTTGCATGATGAAGGCTATCGTGTTGATTTAGCTGAAAATGCTGCCGCTGCTCGCGCATTACGTTTGCAGGAGCGCCCAGATGTGGTGTTGCTCGATATCTGGATGCCCGACTGTGATGGCATTAGCTTACTTAAAGAGTGGGCGAATGCCGGCCTACTTACTATGCCTGTAGTGATGATGTCGGGCCATGGCACGATTGATACTGCGGTTGAGGCAACGCGTATTGGTGCCTTTGATTTTTTAGAAAAACCAATCGCGCTACAAAAACTATTAAAAACGGTGGCCGCTGCATTAAAGCATAGTGAGCAGCTGCCAAAATCTGAAATGAGCTTGGCTAACTTGGGCAAAAGCCCAATCATATTAGTGTTAAAAGAGCGATTAGATAAAATAGCCACCAGCGCAAACGATAGCCCCAGCCCGGTATTGTTTATCGGGCCCAAGGGGGGCGGTGCTGAGTTATGCGCACGCTTTTTGCAAAACGCTGACACACCATGGCTGCAACTCACTGAGTTAGGTGAATTAGTTAACGCACCGTTGGATATTCTAGAGCAGGGTCGAGAGGGTGTGGTCTATATTGCAGAAATAGCTGAGCTCAATAAGACCGAGCAAAAAGGCTTACTGTTGTTGATTACAAAGGCAGATAAATACAATGTGCGCGTAGTGTGCGGTACTAGCCAAAACCTACCTAAATTACAGGCTGAAGGCTTATTTGACCATAATCTATTGCAAATTTTGTCGGCGGTTTCATTACGCGTGCCAGCGCTGGAAGAGCATAAAGAAGACATTCCGGAGTTGGCCATTGCCATTGCCAACTTGCAATTTGAGCTGGCAGATATCCTTTATCGTGAGTTTGATATTGCGGCATTAAATGCATTGCGCAATGCAAGCTGGCCTGGAGATTTAGCGCAGTTGGATGCGGTGGTCCGCAACTTAATTCAAACCAGCTTGGGTGAAAAAATCACATTAGAAGACGTCAAGAGAGTGTTGCATCAGTTTGACGATGCAACGCAGGCGGACGCTAAGCTACAAAGTGTTGAAATTTCAAGTACGACGGATACGAATGCGGAAGGGCTTACTCATTATAATCAGCCGTTACGAGAGGCGCGTGACGATTTTGAGCGACGTTATTTTGCTTATCACATTAAAAATGTAACGGGCAATATGAGTAAGTTAGCTGAAATAGCCGGCTTGGAGCGCACGCATTTATATCGAAAATTAAAACAGTTAGATATTAAAATTAAGGGTTAGCTTAAACTCGGATTTTCCATTAGGTGCGTTCAATTTTCCAATGTTATGCATTTGTCTCGGATGGTGGGCATAAGGCGCCTCGTTACCATATTTCTTTAAATCACAAAAAAATGTCAAAAGAAAACTTACAGCACTTGCGGCAACTGGTCGCACAACAAGCCGCCCGCATGATGGCTGAAGATGGCATTTCTGACTTTGCTTACGCTAAAAAGAAAGCCGGGCGCCAACTCGGTACCATTGATAACAGCGTATTGCCCTCAAATGCCGAGATTGAACACGAGCTCAAGCTGTACAACTCACTTTTTTTAAGTGACGAGCAACCAGAAAATTTACGTGAATTACGTAAAAATGCGTTGTTTACCATGCAGTTGCTAGACAAGTTTAATCCACATTTAACTGGATCGGTGTTAGATGGCACTGCGGGGCTACTTTCCGAGACACATATTCATCTATTTGCAGATAGCATCAAAGAAGTGGAAATGTTTTTGCTTAATCAGCAAATTCCGTTTGATGTGAATGAAAAATCTTATCGCGTTTTGAATGACGGCAAGCGTGATAAAAAAGGCGATTTTCGAAAAACAGTGCCTGTTTTTACACTGGAGACCGTTGCCGGTTTAATTAAACTGAGCGTGTTTGAAGTTGATGATATTAGAGTTGCAACCAAACGCTCGGCGGATGGAAGTAATGCCGAGCGGCTCAATACCGAAGGCGTAAAATCATTGCTTGCAGAAGCTAAGTCGGGTTAATAAACCGAGGGTAGCGATTTATTCCACACCACAATTTGGTTTCTACCCGCATATTTGGCCGCGTACAACGCTTGGTCGGCCGCACGAGTCAAATCAGCGTGATGCTCAAAGCGTTGGCCGCCATCCATATTAGAAACTACGCCGATTGATACCGTGACTTTGATAATGCTGCCATCTTCATGTTCGTGAGCGATGTTAGCGACGCTATCTTTAAGCCGCACTAATAGTTTGGCTGAGGACAGCAGTGATGTGCCAGGTAAAATAACGGCGAACTCCTCACCACCATAGCGTGCAAAGATGTCATCTTGGCGTATCTGCCCAAAAATCTCGCGCACTACGGCAACCAAAATGGCGTCTCCAGCCGGGTGACCATATTTATCATTGACTTGCTTGAAGTGGTCAATATCAATCATCGCTACCGTGAACGGCAGACCCTGCCTGTTTGATAAATCAAACTCGCGTTGCAATGCGTTATCAAAATAACCGCGATTGTATGCGCCGGTGAGCGCATCACGTTGGGATTCTTCTTCGAGGTCACGCATCTTGATAAACGTATGCATCTCTAGTAACTCTTTGGCTTCAGCGATAATGCCATTGAGTTCGGAAGGATGAATGATGCTGATTTCAAATAGCTCTTCTACTGGGTGTAGGCCTATTTTTATAATCTCGATGATTTCTGTTAATGCGGCACTGTCTAGCCCCAGCCAATTTTCAGCCGCATTAGCCGCAGCGGTAACAGCACCTTCAGCTTTTGGGTTCAAAAAACAGTCAGCAATATAGCCAGATGTAGCAACACAGCCAGTGATAATGGATTCAGAATCGTTGGGCCCCGGTTTACCATGGCTGGCAAGGCATGCGACTGCAATATAATCCGGCAGACTCCAGCGCTTAAGCAGCGCATAACCTACTTCATCATGTCCGGCGCCAAAAGAGGCTCTCTCTGCTTGCAGTAGTGCATCATGGCTGGTGGCGGCAGTAAAAACAGGGGCATACTCTTCCGGCATCATAGCGTCAAAAGCAAGAATGCCAATATCCTGCAATAATGCGGCTAAAAATAAATCATCAGGTGTTTTGTAACCCAGTTTCTCACCAAGTGCGCGGCTGGCGAGCGCAGATAAAATAGTGCGGCGCCAAAAAATATTGTTATTAGCGCCATGACCCGCGCTATGTTTCATCAACGAGTTTGTTAATGAAAATGATAACGCAATCATAATAGCCGCATGTGTACCTAACATGCTCACAGCCTGGCGAACGTTATCTGGCGCGCGGCGTGATTTATATAAAGGCGAGTTGGCCGCTTTAATTATTTTAATGGAGAGTGCAGGATCATAGGCGATTTGATTGCAAATCTGAATCATATCCGTATATGGGTCATTGGCGAGTTCCATGACTTTGATTGCAACCGCTGGAATGCTAGGTAATGTCGTGCAAAAGCGAAAGCGCTTGGCTAGATTTTCATCCACGATATTTCCAATACTTTATTTTTTTTTGATTACTACATCATAGGCTTTGTTTAAACCGCTTTCAACCAGCGCGCTACATCCAATGCAAAATAGGTCAATATACCATCGGCACCTGCACGTTTAAATGCCAGCAGGCTTTCTAACACGCAAGATTTTTCATCCAGCCAGCCATTTTGTGCTGCCGCTTTTAGCATGGCATATTCACCACTTACTTGATAGGCATAGGTGGGCACACCGAATTCATCTTTCACGCGGCGCACGATGTCCAAATATGGCAGGCCTGGTTTTACCATAACCATATCGGCACCTTCTGAAATATCCAAGGCGACTTCTTGCATGGCTTCATCGCTATTGGCCGGATCCATTTGGTAGGTGTATTTATTACCTTTGCCTAAATTGCCTGCTGAGCCGACTGCATCGCGAAATGGTCCATAAAAAGCAGAGGCATATTTAGCTGAATACGCCAATATTTTTGTGTGGATGTTGCGGGTGCTTTCCAATGCTTCTCTAATTTGTCCGACGCGGCCATCCATCATGTCGCTAGGAGCAACAATATCTGCACCTGCATTGGCGTGAGAGATGGCTTGCTTTACCAGTACTTCTATCGTTTCATCATTCAGAACATAGCCTGAGTCGTCTATCAAACCATCTTGACCATGTGTGGTGTAAGGGTCTAATGCCACATCGGTAATCACACCAAGTTCAGGGAATGCAGCTTTGAGCGCGGCCACAGTGCGTTGCACTAGTCCTTCAGGGTTGAATGCTTCTGCGGCATCTAAACTCTTATATTGGCTATCAACGACTGGGAATAAAGCGATGGCAGGGATGCCAAGCGCTACACATTCGGCTGCAGTTTTAAGCAACACGTCAATGCTTTGGCGTTTTACCCCAGGCATGGAGGCGACTTCTTCTACGCGATTTTCGCCATCTAAAACAAATACGGGATAAATCAAATCGTTGGTGGTGAGTACGTTTTCACGCATCAAACGGCGTGAGAACTCAACTTTACGCATACGACGTGGGCGAGAATAAGGGTAGCTCATGATGGATTCCTGATATTTAGGGCACTTCTATAAATACATTTTTTGCGAGCATCAGCTTCGCTGATTGCCTGCTTAACCCACTTGGGGGCATTACTGCGTTGCGCGGTACTCGTAACCTCGCTGTATACCGCATACTATCTCGGCTCCTGCGTTCCGTGCGCCTTGTACTGCATCCCAAACTCTGCATTTCCCAAACTCTGCATTTATAGAAGCGCCCTTTAGTAGCGTTAGTGTTTTTAACAAACGTGCACTTAAGAAATGACGCGCTTAAGCAAATACTTTTGCCAATTCTGTTCCAGGCTCAGGCTGGCGCATAAAAGCTTCACCTACCAAGAAGGTATACACGTTATTTTTTTGCATCAACCTAACATCATCACTGGTGAAAATGCCAGATTCCGTCACCACGATTTTATGCTCTGGGATGCGTGCGAGTAGTCCCAGCGTTGTATCTAGAGTAACTTCAAAAGTACGTAAGTTGCGGTTATTGATGCCTAATAATGGGGTGTCTAATTGCAGTGCAAGGTCTAGTTCTTCGCCATTATGCACTTCAACCAATACTGCCATACCCAAGCTGTGGGCAATGGTTTCTAATTCGCGCATTTTAGCTAAATCAATAGCCGCTGCAATCAGCAAAATGCAATCGGCACCCATCGCACGTGCTTCATATACCTGATAAGCATCAATCATAAAGTCTTTGCGTAACACTGGCAGCTTACAAGCGTCACGCGCTTCTTTTAAGTATTCAGCTGAACCTTGAAAATACTCAACATCTGTCAATACTGATAAACAAGCAGCGCCGCCTTGTTCGTAGCTCTTCGCAATTTCTGCAGGGTTGAAATCTGCACGGATAACACCTTTAGACGGACTGGCTTTTTTGATTTCTGCAATCACGGCAGATTGGCCGTTAGCGATTTTGGCGCGAATGCTGGCGACAAAGTCGCGTACTGGGAGGGCTGTAGCCGCTTCAGCTTGTACAGTAGCCATCGGCTTTCGCACCTTTGCGGCCGCCACTTCGATTGTTTTAGTGGCAATGATTTTATTCAGGATGTCTGACATATTGGTTTCGCTACTTTAATTTATAACTTATTGATATTTTTGGCCATTCAACATGACCCACCCAGCCTCATGGTCACCTTGCGGGGCATGGTGGGTCCAATGGATAATGCCACCTTTCGGGTTGTATACATACTCACCATTGAAAGAAACTTCATCGCCGATTTGCAGCGGCACTCTCGACGCTAAGTCAATATTATGCGCGAATAAAAGGGTTTGTTGGGCGTTGATTTTTACTAAAAACTTTTGGTGCCGTGAACCTTTGTTGTCGTCTGCCAAAAGCTTGATCACCTTACCTTTGCCACTGACTTGTACATCACTACGCTTTGCAGCAAAAGCTTGCTCGATGCTTGAGTTAATAGTATCCGCACTGGCTACTGTGCCGGTAATTTCAAGCTGTTGTGCATTGCCGTCAGGTTGTTTGCAAGCGCCTAAAGCAAGCGCTAAAAGCAGGGCAAATAAAAGTCGCGTGAACACACTCATGCGTTTGTTTTTGTGATGAGCTGCTGCAACTTTTGCATGGCTTTGCCGTTATCGAGCATATCGGCTGCGATTACGATGCCAGCTTGCAGGCTGGCTGCAATGCCGGAAACATAAATAGCGGCACCTGCATTGAGCAATACGATATCTCTCGCGGCACCTGCTTTGCCAGACAGTACATCTAAAATCATGGCTTTCGATGCATGGGCATCACTGACCTTAATGCTGGCTAATTCGTGTAAGCCTAACCCAAATTGTTTTGGATTAAGTGTGTATTCACTTACCTTCCCATCTTTAAGTTCTGCCACAAAGGTGTCGCCGGTAAATGAAATTTCATCCATACCATCAGCGCCGCAAACAACCAGTACATGCTCGTTGCCAAGTTGCTTCAACACGTGTGCTAATTTGCCAGTCAGTGCAGCAGAAAACACCCCCATGACTTGGCGTTTAGCATTGGCGGGATTAGTGAGTGGACCCAATAAATTGAATAGGGTGCGTACGCCAAGCTCACGCCTGACAGGGGCTGAATGTTTCATGGCGCTATGATGATTCGGCGCAAACATGAATCCCAAGCCGATTTCATTGACGCAATTCGCTACTTGCTCAGGGGTTTGGTTGACATTGACCCCTAACACTTCCAGCACGTCGGCACTGCCGCAGGTAGATGATACGGAGCGGCCACCATGCTTGGCGACTTTTGCGCCGGCGGCGGCAGCGACAAAGGCGCTTACGGTAGAGACATTGAAAGTTTGTATGCCGTCACCACCCGTACCGCAGGTGTCTATTAAATGGGTTGAGTCCTGAATGTTCACCTTGGCTGAGAGTTCTCGCATCACGCTTGCCGCAGCGGCGATTTCATCTACAGTTTCACCTTTAATGCGAAGCGCCACCAGTATGCCGGCGATTTGCACAGGGGTTAGCTCGCCTGCCATCACCTGATGCATCAGGTTTTGCATTGTATCAAAGCTTAAATCTTGACCGTTGATGACATGATTAAGGGTTTGCGAATAGTTCACAGCTTCAGGCTTTCAAAAAGTTATTCAAAAGCGCATGGCCATGTTCAGTGAGGATAGACTCTGGGTGAAACTGCACGCCTTCAACCGCTAATGTTTTATGGCGCACGCCCATAATCTCGCCGTCATCTGTCCAGGCGGTGACTTCTAAACAGTCAGGCAGTGTTTCTTTTTCTATGACTAATGAGTGATAGCGCGTTGCCGTGTATGGGTTGGGCAAGCCTTTGAACACGCCGATGTTTTTATGATGGATGAGTGAAGTTTTGCCATGCATCAATTGTTTGGCATGAACAATGTTGCCGCCAAATGCCTGACCGATACTTTGATGCCCCAAGCATACGCCTAGTAACGGGATTTTACCTGCAAACTCTTTAATCAGCGGTACGCTGATGCCAGCCTCGTTCGGTGTACAAGGGCCCGGTGAAATAACGATATGATCAGGTTTAAGTTCAGCGACTTTGGCTAAATCGATTTCATCATTGCGATACACCAGCACATCTGCACCAAGCTCACCTAAATACTGGACCAAGTTGTAGGTGAACGAGTCATAGTTATCTATCATTAACAGCATGCGGCATCCTAATGTATCAAAATTATTAAACCAAACATTTAATCGCTAATTTGCAGACTAATCTTAAACGTTAAAACGCCTGCATAGCGAGCTATTTTACCAACGCTTAAAAACTACGTACAGGTAAATACGCAAAAATGGTGAAAAGAGGTGAGCGGTTTTGTAGCTTGGTTAATATAGTGGTTCTGCGTGTAGAATTGTAAAAACGCGGCTAAGGTGATTAGCCAGTTAGTAGCATTTGAAAACTTAAGGAGAAGATATTGTCTAAGTTCTGGTTATTTTGTGCGCTATGTTTGCTTTCATTAAGCGCTTGCGAGAAACAAAAACAAGCATCCGCCGAAGTTGGTGCGGTACCTAAACAAACCCTTGATAAGGTCACCAGTGACATTAACGCAGCATCAGCGATTGCTGAAGAGCGGTTAAAAGCAGTTGAGAGTTTAGATTCGCCAGCAGCAGAAAGTGCGCAAAAGTAGGTTTGTCATTTAAGTATTTTATTTTGCAGATAGCCTCGACCCACATCAATCAGTGGCTAAAGTTGAATTATTAGAGGTGCCCTAAGGTTCAAGCCCTTTGTCCGGAGGTGGTAAATCATGATTAGAGGATTTAGGTAGCTGATATGGACTATTTTTTTCGGCGACAGTTTTAGCGTGCGACTCAATACCATCTAACACTGTTTGGTCTGTTATTCCCGATATTCTTGCTGTGACTACAACTTGACCAGCACTGCTATTGACGTAATGTTCATGATATTTCCCCCGTGCCACTTCTAGCGCAGCAAAGTCGGTCGCAGTTAAAAAGTTACCGTGTTTAATCGCGCTAAGTGTTTCTGCTAATTTAGCTGGGTCGAGGCTACCTTGCGTTGAAATGGAATCTACAAAGTCCATCGTCACTTGATGCTGATGATCGAAGGCTTCGAACATTTTTCCTGGCTGCTCGAATTCTTTTGTCAGCGTGTCAATTGATTTGGCGCTGCCTAGTTCGGCAATGATTTTAGCGTCTTCGCCACCATATTGTTCAACGAGTACCGCAAGTCTGCCGGTGTCATATTTCCCAACTGAACTCTCTTTTCCAGCCTGATACCATTCCAGAATGGGCTTAACCTCAGGTGCATTCGGGATAGTATGCATGACATTTTTCATTATATTGTCAGTGGCAGTTTGTGGGCTATACGGAGTGCTTTCAACCTGATTAGCATGCGGTTCTTGATGAACCTGACCTTCTCCGCGCACGGTTTCCAGTTCAACTTTGGGTTCAATCACACCGCGTGCATTGCTAGTGCGCCCAGCGCCGCTCAGGCTTTTAGCGCCCGCGATGTTGAAGCCTATCTGCAACAGGTCGCTGACAGTTTCAGTAGGTGCGCCTAACTCTTTTGCCAATATGGCAGGGCTAGCCATTGGCCCCAGTAAAGCAATACCGAGATTGTTGGCATCACGTTTGTGATTGGCGCTTTGCTCTGCTAGATAAGCTTTCTCGGCTGAAGAGTATTCAGGCCACATTGCTTGAGTGCCTGGTTCTATCATCTCAGTGATTTTGGAGATATTGGAGCGTAATGATAGTGATTGCTCTGGAGGCAGCGGCATTTTACCTGCAGTATGTTCATTGAAGCGCTGCAACATGACTTCACGGAACTGTCGCAGTTTTTCGGTACTTTCCTCATCGAGGTTTGGATGTTCATTTTTAATTGGGCTGTCTGTAGATTGACTCATGATGTGCTTGTTTCTGCTTATTTAAAATTAGCTGTTAACATAAAATTTCTCACAAAAAACTGCAACTAAACAGCGCTTTATATTGCGCATTTATATGGCTGAGCGTCTATTTCCGTGGGTTCATCCAGTATCAGTGATGTCACTAATTTGGCACTGGCAGGCGCCATGGTCAAGCCGTATCTGAAATGACCAGTGTTTAGATACAGGTTTTTAATGGTAGGGTGCGCGCTGATGGTCGGCAGGTTCTCTGGTGTTCCAGGCCGTAAGCCGCTCCAATGTTTGATAATAGGCTGATTTTTTAGCTCGGGCATAATTGCCTCGGCTTTTAAGCGTAGTTCGTCGCGAACGTTTTCTGTTACACCATTATCAAAACCAACATCTTCAAGCGTGCTGCCAGCAAGCAGGTAGCCATCAAGGCGCGGAATCATGTAAAAGCCTTCTCGGTACACCATTTGCTCAAGGTTTTTGTCAGGCTGATAGAGCAGTATTTGTCCTCGCATCGGTTTGATGTTGAGTTTAGCGCTGGTTTCTTTGAGTAAATCAAAGCTCCATGCGCCTGAGGTGACAACAAATTTATCTGCACTTAATTTTTCACCGTTAACAGTTTGCCACTCGTTGAGCTGCTGTGTTTCTTGCAGTGGCGCCAGTTGTGTATGTTCTAACATGGTCACATTGTGCTGTTCTAACCATTTGCGCATAGCTTGCATCAGGTAGGGTGGGCGAACTTGGCAAATACTGGGTAGCCACAGTGCATCTTCACCACTTAACGACTGCACATTGAAAGCAGCTGCCTTAACAGCCTGTACGGGCATCTGGTTTTTATCACACCAGGACATGGCTGCATGCTTGTCAAACGCGGGTAGCAGTAAAAAACCTGATTGTGCAAAGTCTGCATCTACGCCCGTTTCAAGTTGCAAGCGTTGGCTAAGTTCTCGATAAAAACTTGCGCCATCGCGGGTCAAGTTGTTTACAGCCTCAGAGTACTGCCAAGGCAGGAGTGGAAAAATAATGCCACCACCAGCCCATGAAGACTCTCCTGAGGTTTGGCTAGCAATTTGGTTGCGTTCTACAATGGTGACGCGACAGCCTCTGTTCACTAACGCCATCGCGGTCATACAGCCCACGATGCCGCCACCGATAATCATTACATGTGTCATAAGCGAATGGTTTGTTTCCTATTTAGTGGCTACGCGTCCGGTAAGCAATGCATTTTGGGCGTTGGTTAGCCCGGCAGGTTGACCAAGCAGCACAATAACATCGCCTTCTGCGAGCGGGCTTTCGAGTGAAAGTTGGGCGCCGTTAGAGTTGGGACGGCGGATGGATTTGATTTCAACCTCAAAGCTATCTAATTGTATTTCGCCAAGATGCCTACCAATCGCATAAGCCCCCGCTGAAATAATGACAGAGTGCAGACGTACTTGTCGTTTCTCTAGCGACTCTTCCTCTACATCTGAAATGCCATGGAAATAGCCTTTAAATAATTTATAGCG
Organism: Methylotenera sp.; assembly: GCA_041675545.1. GTDB lineage: Bacteria > Pseudomonadota > Gammaproteobacteria > Burkholderiales > Methylophilaceae > Methylotenera. The sequence goes on along the minus strand of JBAYTS010000001.1, from coordinate 45,616 downwards.
CTCTTCACGAAATAAACGAATACGTTTAACCACACGATTAAGCGGCACGCCAAGTAGCATGAGCGCATGCGAAGCTAGCATGAGGCTACCTTCTAGAATTTCAGGCACAACTTCAGCGGCACCTGCCGCACGCAGGGTTTCCATATTGGAGTCATCCACCGTGCGCACAATCACAGGCAACTGCGGGTAGTTTTCTTGCACGATATGTAGAATTTTCATCGCGGCACGGTTATCTGCATAACTGATCACTAAAGCTTTGGCGCGTGCGCCACCCGCGGCTTCAAGCACTACACGCCGTGCAGCATCGCCAAACATAACCATTTCGCCCGCCGCTGCAGCTTCTAAAACGCGTGTGGGGTCAATGTCCAGTGCAATGTAAGGAATATTCTCCTCTCTTAGAAACCGCCCTAAGTACTGGCCGCTACGCCCATAACCGCAGATGATGACATGGTCATGTAGCGGCTTGCCAGCGTCTTCAATCTCTTGCACTACCTGACCGCTATTTCGGCTGTAGCTACTTGCCAGCTTTCTGGCAATGCGTCCGTTGTATTGAATTAAGATGGGTGCAAGTACCATAGACAATAGCGAAGCTGCGAGGATTAGTTGCAACGCCTGACCGCTAATTAGTTTTTGTTCAGCCCCTAAAGCAAGAATCACAAAGCTAAATTCACCAGCTTGTGCCAGTATCACGCCAGTGCGAATGGCTATGCCAGCTTCGTATTTTACAAAACGCACCACCATTGCCACAATAGCGGCTTTAAAAAAGATAAATGCCGCTAAAATTAACAAAACCAAGCCGATGTTGTTAACAATTTGCTGTATGTTTAACAGCATGCCTACACTGATAAAAAACAGCCCAAGCAGAATGTCGCGGAACGGCGAAATATCTGATTCCACTTGGTAGCGATATTTTGTTTCCGAAATCAGCATGCCCGCAATGAATGCGCCTAGCGCGTAGGATAAGCCTGCCATTTTGGTGGCGAATGCTAATAATAATGTCACCATCAGTACGTTCATTACAAAGAGCTCGCGTGAGCGTTGGCTAGCTACTAAATTAAACCAAGGGTTAATCAGCCATTTGCCGATAGTAAATAAAAATAGCAACATGGCGACAGCTTTAAGCATGGCCAGCCCCAGCACATCTACCAAGTTGGCGTTAGCGATACCCAGCGCCGGAATCATCACCAGAATTGGCACTACGGCAATGTCTTGAAATAACAGCACGCCGATGCTCAGGCGGCCATGGCGCGAGTTTAAATCAATCCGCTCAGCCAGAATTTTAGAAACAATCGCCGTGGATGACATGGTTAATGCCGTACCAACGACAAAGGCGGCCGGCCAATTTAGCCCTGCAAGCTTGGCTACCCCCATAGTCAGTGCTAGCGTGATAATGACCTGCGCGCCACCTAAGCCCAACACTTTTTTACGCATGGCGTAAAGCTGTGGCAAGCTAAATTCCAAGCCGATACTAAACATCAAAAACACAATGCCGAATTCTGCAATCTCCCTGTTAGCTTCAGTATCAGGAAGTAAGCCAAAAGTATGAGGACCCAATGCCAATCCCACTAAAAAGTAAGCCAGCATGGCAGGTAATCTAAATGCACGAAACAGTGCAACCGCGAGTACGGAACTGATCAGTAGAATTAAAATTAAAGGCAGTGTGTCAAACATAGCGAATTGTGTTTATTTAGTGTTGTTTAGCTATCATTGTTTCATAGATGCGTTAAATAGGGTGAGTGGCTTTAAATTTTTTATTAGGCAATGTGGCTCAATTTTTGGATGCGCATACGGCGACAATAGCAAAATCTGTGCCTAATATCTAATTTTTTGATAATTTTTGCTTAAAATTTGACGATTCGTTGTTTATTAGGCTTTATCAGCAAGGCATTCCCTTTTATACTAGCTTATAAATGTTTCAATTATTAATTTAGCTAAAATTTGAGTATATAAATTTAATCGCAATGACTTCATCCTTTAATACACAGTCGGTAAACAAAAGCCAGCCAGCACCGGTTAACCAGCAGCACACATTATCATTGGCGCGAGAGATTTTGCAGCTTGAAGCAGGTGAGATAGATGCGCTAGCTAAACGCCTTGATCACCACTTTAGTGATGCAGTTGCGCTCATTTTGCAATGTACAGGGCGCGTTGTTGTAAGCGGCATGGGTAAGTCTGGCCATATTGGTGGCAAAATAGCCTCTACATTTGCAAGCACTGGCACCCCTGCGTTCTTTATGCATCCTGCTGAAGCGAGCCACGGAGATTTGGGCATGATTACTGCTGGTGATATTGTGATTGCGCTTTCCAACTCTGGTGAAAGCGATGAAATTCTGGCCATTGTACCGCCACTTAAAAGATTGGGCGCAAGCATTATTGCGATTACAGGCAACGACACTTCCAGTTTGGCTAAAGCCGCAGATGTTCATCTAAGCGCGCATGTGGCAAAAGAAGCCTGCCCGTTGGGCTTGGCGCCAACCTCAAGCACCACCGTTGCGTTAGCGCTGGGTGATGCCCTTGCTTTATGTGTGCTGGATTTGCGCGACTTTACCGCAGAGGATTTTGCGCGCTCCCATCCGGGAGGCAGTTTGGGGCGGCGTTTATTAGTGCATGTGAGTGATTTAATGCGCACAGGAAACGGCACACCGCAAGTGGCCGCTAATGCGACGCTTGCTGAAGGTCTGCTTGAAATGTCGCGCAAGGGTTTAGGTTTAACCGCCATTGTTGACGCCACGCATAAACCGATTGGCGTTTTTACTGATGGCGACTTACGCCGCGCATTTGAACGCAATATCAATGTGATGAATGCCAAAATTTGTGATGTGATGCATGCTAACCCAACCACTATTCATCAAGATGAGTTGGCGATAGTGGCGGTTGAAGTAATGGAGCAGCATAAAATCAATGGCTTGCTAGTCATCAACGATGAAGGGGTGTTGGTGGGCGCGTTAAATATGCACGATTTGTTATTAGCGAAGGTAGTTTAAGTGAATTTAGACAGTGTTAACAACGCGTTAATGATCAATGAAGACTTAGTGAAACGCTTAAAAAATATTAAATTACTGATATTGGACGTAGATGGCGTGATGACCGACGGCGGACTGACCATTGGCGATGATGGGTTGGAATATAAAACTTTTCATGCGCACGATGGTTTAGGGATGAAGCTATTAAAAGCCACAGGCGTATCGCTGGCTATTATCACTGGACGCACCTCTAATGTGGTAAAAAAACGTGCTGAGAGCACCGGTGTTGCGCATTTTTACCAAGGCGCGGAAGATAAACTCGAAGCATTTCGTGATTTGATGCAGTCTAGCGGTTTGCGCGCTGAGCAATGTGCCTTTATGGGTGATGATGTCGTGGATTTGCCGCCCATGTTGCAATGTGGTTTGGCTATTGCTGTGCCGGATTCGCCACGTTTGCTGTTAGATCGTGCACATTATGTGACGCGTAAAGCAGGCGGCCGTGGTGCGGTGAGAGAAGTGTGTGAATTGATTATGCAAGCACAAGGGACATTTGATGCGCAAATGGCACAGTTTTTAACGCAAGCCAGTATTGCTAATTAGGCGAATTGACGGTAATGGTTGATGCAGTGCGTGACGCGATGAGAAAACAGGCATGGGGTAGCCAAGTATGCATGTAGGCGCGCGATCTATTATTGGATTTCCTTTGGCGCTACTTTTGTTGCTGGCCTTGCTTAGTTTTTGGATTGACAAAAGCGTGCAACCATCTGCGCCAAAAATAGATGGCAGTAGCCGACATGACCCAGATTACATCATGAGCAATTTTGAAACGACGCAAACCGACATTAACGGTGATTTGCGCTATAAACTAGCGGCGGTGGAAATGCGGCATTTTCCTGATGACGATACTACGCATTTACAAAAGCCACGTTATACTCAGTTTGCCGTGGGTAAAGCTTATACCCAAGTAGAAGGTCTGCGTGGCTATGTATCTGGTGATGGCGAGGAAGTTGAACTCGTTGATAATGTAAAGGTGACACGGCAGGCCTTTGCGGGCAAGGGTGAAATGACGATAGAAACGGATTACCTGAAAATTCGTCCCAATGAAGAATTGGTGACGACAGAAAGTCCTGTAATTATCAGGCAAGCACCTAAAACGGTGATTTACGCCACTGGGATGATTTATGAAAAGAAAAATCGTACCGTGACTTTGCTACATAAAGTACGGGCGCATTATGAGCGGCCAATCACAGCAACTAGTAAGGCTAAGCCTAGCGTTAATGGTAAAATTAAGGCTGATGATAACGCTGGCAACAATTCTGGTAATCGCTCGGGCGCTAATAAAGTCGAGCCAGAATCCAAGTCGGTAGCAACCGAACAACCAGTAAAATCCAGCAGTACAGATACGCGCATTCGGAGACGCTATGAATAAGCAAGGAATCACCGCCAAACCTCATTTAATCATCAGCGTGATGCTGCTTAGCTTGTCAATGTTGAGTTTTTCTCATCAGGCATTAGCTGAGGCGGCTGATCGCGATAAGCCGATTGATTTGGAGGCGGATTCAGTCAAAGTAGATGATGCCAAGCAAATCAGCACTTACTCGGGTAATGTCATTTTAACGCAAGGGACGTTGATTATTCGTGCGGATAAGCTCATTGTGCGCGAAGATAAAGAAGGCTTTCAGCACAGTACTTCGTTGGGTAACCCCACCACGTTTAAACAAAAGCGTGAAGGTAAAAATGAATACATGGAAGGTAGCGCACAACGTATAGAGTACGATGGGCGTATGGATAAAGTGCAGCTTTATACTAAAGCCTGGGTAAAGCGCGGCGAGGATATCGTACACGGTGATTATATTATGTATGACGCCAACGCAGAGTACGCTGAAGTACTTGGTGGTGGCTCCGCTACGCCAGGCGCGCCAAGTGGTCGTGTGCGTGCAATTATTCAGCCAAAAAATAAAAAAGCACCGGCAACTAATGTGCCGCCGGTTAAACCAGCAGAGCCTGCTGGTGCCATCAAGCCATCTAACCCGGTCAGCACTAATGATGTGGTGCCAACGGTAAAAAACATGCGGTTTAGTCGCAGTTTAGAAGTTAGCACGCAGCCTAAATAAAGAGTAAAGATGATGAGTGAACTCGTTGTAGAAAATTTACGTAAATCATACAAAGCGCGCACGGTGGTGCAGGATATTTCTTTGACCATTAAAAGTGGTGAAGTTGTCGGCTTGCTCGGTCCCAATGGCGCGGGAAAAACCACAAGTTTTTACATGATGGTGGGTTTGGTCGCCTTAGATGGAGGCCAAATTTTATTGGATGGCAAAGATTTAAGCCATATGCCGATTCACATGCGCGCTAGGTTAGGCTTATCTTATTTGCCGCAGGAGCCCTCTATTTTTCGTAAATTAACGGTGTCTGAAAACATTCTGGCGATACTGCAACTACAAGATATTTCTGAAGAAATGATGGATGAAAAACTAGAGTCTTTGCTCGAAGAGTTACATATTACGCATATTCGTGACAGTGCTGCCGTAAGTTTATCAGGTGGCGAGCGCCGCCGTGTTGAAATTGCACGTTGCTTAGCTTCAGACCCAAGTTTTATTTTATTGGACGAGCCATTTGCCGGAATTGACCCGATTGCAGTGATAGACATTCAGCAAATTATTCGTTTTTTAAGCGCACGTAATATTGGCGTGCTGATTACCGACCACAATGTGCGCGAAACTTTAGGCATTTGCGATCGTGCTTATATTGTGAACGAAGGTCATGTATTTGCCTCTGGCATCCCCAGCGAAATTGTTGCAAACGAAAGTGTGCGTGAAGTTTATTTGGGTAAAGATTTCCGCCTATGAAGCAAGGACTACAGCTTAAGTTTTCGCAAAATTTATCGCTGACGCCACAGCTGCAGCAGGCGATACGTTTATTGCAACTTTCAACATTAGAGTTAAATCAAGAAATTGATGTACTCATGCAAACTAACCCGTTGCTGGAAAGAGGTGATGACAATGAGGATGAATATGGCAATCCGACAGAAAGTGCCGGCGAGAGCGGCTCATTAACCGCAGATGCTAGTGCAGTTGATGCGACACAAGATGATCGCAACAAGCAAGAAGACCGTGCTGCTGATCTTGACGCCCCAACCGCTGAATTTGAATTCAACGCAGCTGAGTCAGCGATATCTGCTTCAACCCCGCTAGAGTCAAGCCAGCCTAATGAGGCTCCAGAGTTTGAAGCAAGCACGGAGTTTCCCGATACATTTTCAGCTGAATTTAATGATGAATTTGACGAGTTTTCAAACGGTAGTCGCTGGGATGAAAACACAGCGCCAGCCGATGATGATAGCGATTATAAGCCACAAGAAACATTGCAAATCAGCTTGCGTGAACATTTGCTATCACAGTTAAAGTTGATGCCGTTATCCGAGCGCGATCAATCTCTTACTATGTTGCTGGTGGATAGTATTAATGAAGACGGCTATTTAGACGCGTCGCTCGAATCACTTGCCGAGCAAATGCCACTGGAGCTTGAAATTGACGCGCTAGAGTTACAAACCGCCTTGCATCATGTGCAACATTTGGATCCATTAGGGGTCGGCGCGCGTAACTTAAGTGAGTGCTTGCTATTGCAGTTGCAGGCACTGCCGGCAGAAACACCACATTTAGCTTTGGCGCAATTGGTGGCTAAACACTATTTGCCAGCGCTCGGTGCGCGCGACTTTGCAAAGCTACGTAAGGAGTTGGGATGTGATGAGGCGACACTCAAGCAAGTGCAGCTGTTGATTACTAGTTTAAACCCAAGGCCAGGTAGCGCGTTTACCTTAATAGGCTCCGAGCATTATATTCAACATGAGGTGATTGTTAAAAAGGTCAAAGGCATTTGGATTGCCAGTCTGAATGACGGCGTGATTCCTAAACTTAAAATCAATCAGCTATACGCGGGTATTTTAAAGCGAAATCGCGATAGTTCCAGCCAGTATTTGCAAAGCCAGATGCAAGAAGCTAAATGGATGATTAAAAACATTCAACAGCGATTTTCAACAATTTTGCGTGTGTCGCAAGCCATTGTTGACCGTCAGCGTAACTTTCTAGAATATGGCGAGGTAGCCATGCGGCCATTGGTACTACGCGAAATTGCTGATGAACTGGATTTGCATGAATCTACCATTTCGCGGGTGACAACCAGTAAGTACATGCTTACTCCGCGCGGTTTATTCGAGCTTAAATATTTCTTTGGCAGTTCTGTCGCAACCGATAGTGGCGGTACTTGTTCGGCCACGGCGATACGTGCCTTGATTAAGCAATTGGTCGAGCAAGAAAATCCTAAAAAGCCGTATTCAGATAACCAAATTACAGCTTTGCTAGCTAAGCAAGGCATCGTAGTGGCACGGCGTACCATTGCAAAATATCGAGAGTCCCTCAATATCGCGCCAGCCAGTTTAAGAAAGTCACTTTGAGACATTTTTAAGCTTTAATAAAGCCTGCAAAAATTTCTCGTTTTCCTTAGCACAGGGGCGATTTAACGTAGTAAACTGAAACTGTTCGACAAGTTTTGAATTTAAGCAATTTGATTCAAATTTGAAGAATACTTAACAAAAGGAGCAAGTCATGAATTTACAATTAACTGGTCATCATTTAGAAGTAACCCCTGCTTTGCGCGATTATGTCACAAGCAAACTAGTCCGAATTAGCAACCACTTTGACCATGTAATCGATGTCAAAGTCACGTTGAGTGTTGAAAAACTCGCCCAAAAGGTTGAGGCAACGTTGCACGTGCCTGGTAATGACTTGCACGCTGAATGCCAAGATGAAAATATGTACAGCGCGATTGATATGTTAACCGACAAACTTGACCGTCAAGTGGTGAAACATAAAGAAAAAAATGCAGATCATCACAAAACAAATGGCGCAGTTAAGCATCAGCAAGTTGATTAAGTAATAATTTTTATCTAGTATCTTGTCAAATTATGGCTCAAATAAACGTCGCTGAGCTATTCAAACAAACCCGCCCTAAGCTCAAACTAAGTTGGGTTGCCGGGCTTAACGGCGGGTCAAATACCCTCACTAGCGAAACAGTCACCAAACCTTCTTTGGCGCTCATTGGCCATCTTAATTTTGTACACCCTAACCGCGTGCAGGTGTTAGGCTGTGCTGAAATGGACTACTTACGTAGCTTGCCGCCAGATGAAGCGATAGCTGCGATTGAAAATCTGTACTCGACCGATTTAGCCGCAGTGATTGTGGCAAATGGTGAAAAAGTACCTAAATCGCTGTTAGTGGCGGCGAACAAGCACGCCGCGCCACTTTTTACCTCTACCTTGCGCAGTCCTGAGTTAATGGAGATACTCAGCCACTTTTTGGCGCAAGCCATGGCCGACTCGATAAGCTTGCATGGCGTTTTTATGGAAGTACAGGGCTTTGGTGTCTTGATTAAAGGTGAGGCGGCCATTGGTAAAAGCGAGCTTGCACTAGAGTTAATTACGCGTGGGCATCGACTCATTGCGGATGATATTGTTGATTTTTACCGAACATCCCCAGATCGCGTTGAGGGCCGTTGCCCGCCGTTGTTGCAAGACTTTTTAGAGGTGCGTGGCTTAGGTATTTTAAATATCCGCGCGTTATTTGGTGATAATTCAGTGAAGCCCACCAAGCCGCTGGACTTGATTGTTCAGCTCGAAATGGCAGATAAACTGGCACCACAAAATCTTGATAGATTGAGTATTAAAACGCTACATGAAGAAGTGCTGGGACTAAAAGTATCCAAAGTGCATATTCCTATTGCAGCAGGCCGCAATATTGCCGTATTGGTTGAAGTGGCGATTCGCAATCACATGCTATTGTTGCGTGGAATTAATGCCACTAAGCAATTTACGCAGCGTCAGCAGCGCGAGATGAAAAAGAACAGAGCTTGAACCCAGATTTTCCATTAGGCGATTATGCATCTACTTGAATGTCAACTTGCTCATTTTGCGTCTTTTTTGCGCATATTTTCTGTCAATAGAACGACTATTGCCCATAAAATCTGCACAAAAAATCCATCAAACTGTGCGGCGTTGCCACGCCAAGTCCTAATGGATAATCTGGGTTAAAATATCATCATGAAACAATTAGTGATTGTCACGGGCCTTTCAGGGTCAGGTAAAAGTATCGCGTTACGGGCGCTTGAAGATAGCGGCTACTATTGTATTGATAATTTGCCGGCCACGATGCTGCCGCAGATTGCAGACCATTTGCAATCAAAAAACCACGGGGCTACACAGCTAAATACCGAGAACCATGATCGCGTTGCAATTAGTATTGACAGCCGGACCGCTGCAATTGAGACCTTGCCAGCCCATATTGCGCAGTTAAAAATACAGCATATTGATACCAAAGTATTGTTTCTTGAATCTAATGTTGAAACATTGGTGAAACGATTCAGTGAAACGCGCCGTAAACATCCTTTAAGTAAAGATTCAACCACCCTTGCCGAAAGCATTGCCTCAGAGCGTGAGCTGCTAAGTGGTTTAGGCAGTTTGGGGCACGTGATTGATACCAGTCACCTCAGCGCCAATACCTTGCGTGGCTGGGTAAAAGACGTGGTTGCAACTGAGCATACCGGCTTAACGCTGCTATTTACCTCTTTTGGATTTAAGCATGGCATCCCGCTCGATGCTGATTTTGTGTTTGATGTACGCTGCTTGCCAAATCCGCATTACGACCCCCTGTTACGTGACCTTACAGGGCGGGATGCACCAGTCCAGGCTTTTTTACAGGACCATGCCATGGTCAATGAAATGCTTATCGATATCCGTCACTATGTAGAAAAATGGCTGCCTTGTTTTGTGATGGATAACCGAAGTTATGTCACGGTAGCCATTGGTTGTACTGGTGGGCAACATCGTTCGGTCTATTTTGTAGAGCAACTAAGTCAATACTTTAAATCGCAGCAAGAGGTATTGACTCGACATCGAGAGTTAAAATAAAGGGTATATCAAAAGCAGTATTGCGGCATTGGTGACGGGTATTTAACTAGTATTTAAGTTTTTAAAGTAGAGAAAATAATGATCGGAATTTTAATCATCGCACACGGCGGTTTAGGCGAGAGCTTGATGAATTGCGCAAAGCATGTCATAGGCAATACACCTAGGCAGGTGGCTTTTATTGGCGTGAACACTCAAGATGACCCCGGCGTTATCTTGCCAAAGGCAGAAGCTCTGGTGGCTGAGCTTAATAGTGGAGAGGGCGTTTTAGTGCTTTCAGACATGTATGGCGCAACCCCTTGCAATATTGTCAGTAAACTATTAAAACCAGGTGTGGTAGAGGGCGTTGCTGGTGTAAACATGCCCATGATCGTGCGTACCATGACCTATCGGCATGAATCGCTGCTGGCGTTAGTAGAAAAAGCGGTGAGTGGTGGGCGCGAAGGCGTGGTGCATTTTGACCAGGATCATTGCGACAGATATGAGGCGTGAAATAAGGGCGGTTGTCAGTTCAGTAACTGGATTAACTAAAAATGACTGGGTTAAATCTAAATGATTAGCAAAGAACTAGAAATTATCAATAAATTGGGGTTGCACGCGCGTGCCTCCACCAAGCTTACGCAAACGGCGAGTAAGTTTGCCAGTGAGATATGGATTACGCGTAATGGTCGGCGTGTGAACGCTAAAAGCATTATGGGCGTGATGATGTTAGCGGCGGCTAAAGGCGCTGTAATCACCTTAGAGGCCAATGGGGCTGATGAAGCGGCGGCAATTGATGCACTAACGGCATTGATTGCTGGTTACTTTGGCGAGGGTGAGTAACCCCTCATGAGTGAAAATTTAAAATGACCAGCTTTAGCATTCACGGCGTAGGTGTTTCTAGCGGCGTTGCCATTGGGCAAGCGCACTTGGTTTCTAATGCACTGTTAGAAGTCGTGCATTACCAATTGCCTGCGCATTTAATTGATGATGAAATTAAACGTTTTAGTGATGCAGTTGCCACCGTTAAAGCTGATTTAGAGCAAATTAACAGCAGTTTGCGTAAAAATGCACCAGCCGAAATAAGCGCATTTATTGGCACACATTTGATGATGCTAGAAGATAAGTCTTTATCAGAAATACCTAAAGATATTATCAAAAATGAACAATGCAATGCCGAGTGGGCGATCAAACTGCAAATGGACGATATTGTTGAGCAGTTTGAGCAAATTGAAGATGAATATCTGCGTGAGCGTAAGCAAGATGTCATTCAAGTGGTTGAGCGTATTATCAAAGTATTATTGGGGCATCAAAACCAATTAACTTCAGCGCAGCAGGCCAGTGTTCTACATCAGGAACGCAAACTTATTCTAGTCGCACACGACATTTCACCGGCCGATGCCATTCAATTCAAGCAGCATCAATTCGCTGCATTTATTACCGACGTAGGCGGCGCAACCTCACATACGGCTATTCTGGCGCGTAGCCTTAATATCCCCTCTATTGTTGCGTTACAGCGTGCGCGTGATTTAATCAATGATGGTGAGTTGATTATTGTGGATGGCGACTTAGGTGTTGTCATTGTTAGCCCGTCCAAAGAGATTTTGGCAGAATACAAGCTGCGCCAGGAGCAGTGGGAGCTTGAGCAACAAAAGCTACAGCGCATTAAAGCCACCAAAGCCATCACGATAGATGGCACGGTTATTGAGCTGTTTGCCAATATTGAAGTGCCTGAAGACGTTGCTGCAGCCAGAGCGGCCGGGGCTACGGGCGTGGGCTTATACCGTACCGAATTCCTATTTATGAATCGGCGTGATATGCCCGATGAGGAAGAGCAGTTTCTAGCTTATAAGGCCGTAGCACAGGCCATGAAGGGCGCGCCAGTCACAATTCGCACCTTGGATTTAGGCGCCGATAAGCAAATGAACCCCGATAGCGTGGTGAGCTGCGCTAATCCAGCATTAGGCTTACGTGCTATTCGTTTATGTTTAGCGGAGCCGCAGATTTTTCATACACAGTTGCGGGCTTTATTACGTGCCTCGCATTTTGGCAATGTGAGAATTTTGATCCCCATGCTGTGCACGCTGGCTGAGTTACGCCAAACTAAATTGCTATTAGAACGCGCTAAACAAAGTTTACGTAAAGACAACATTCTGTTTGATGAAAATATTGCGCTGGGCGGTATGATAGAAATCCCTGCTGCCGCCATCAATGCTGAAGCCTTTGCCAATGAGCTAGACTTTTTATCCATCGGTACTAACGATTTAATTCAATATACCCTGGCGATTGATCGTACGGATGATGCCGTTGCACATTTGTATAATCCATTGCATCCCTCCGTGCTGAAATTGATTTCGATGACGATTAAAGCCAGCGCCAAGCTCGAGAAATCAGTGTCGGTATGTGGTGAAATGGCAGGGGATGCCAAGCTGACCAAGCTCCTCATCGGTATGGGCTTACGACAGTTTTCGATGCACCCTTCGCATATTCTTAGTATTAAACAGCAGGTTTTACACAGTCAATTAGACACGCTAGATACGCAGGCGCGTAAAGTGCTTGGGTTAACTGACATAGAAAAAATTGAACCACTTGTGGCTAAGTTTAATCAACTGTAAATCAGGCTATTTTGAAAGGAACCCCATGACGACTGAAACCAATACTCAAATGATAGTCACGCCCAGTAGCGATGATAAAAATATCGCCACCATCACCCACTTATGCGGCGTGTTGTTTTCATTGATACCGGCCTTGATTGTTTGGATTCTCAAAAAAGACGACAGCGCTTACATCGCAGATCAAGCCAAAGAAGCTTTGAATTTTCAAATTACCGTCCTGCTGGCGCAATTTATTGCGGGTGTTTTAGTGTTTATATTAATTGGCTTTTTATTCATATTTATTATTTGGGTGATTAACATTGTTTTCTGCATTATTGCCGCTATCTCTACTAGCAAGGGTGAAAATTATCGCTATCCATTTACTTTACGTTTGATCAACTAAAAAAATTAAGGATTTACAGCTGTGACTATCAACGCATTACAAAACAACCCGCTATTGCATTTTTCTGGTTTACCTAAATTTAACGAAGTTAAAGCCGAGCACGTTTCCCCTGCGGTTGATTATTTGCTCAATGAAGCCAGAGCAACGGTCAGCGCACTCGCCTCTAGTGAAAACGCAGTTAGCTGGGATAGTTTCGCAGAAAAACTTGAAGACATGGAAGAAAAGCTGTCACGTGCCTGGTCGCAAGTCGGCCACATGAATGCGGTGGTCAATAGCCCTGAGTTACGGGAGGCGTATAACGACAACTTATCCAAACTAACTGATTTTTATGCAGATTTAGGTCAGGATGAACGGCTGTACGCCAAATTTCGTGCTTTGCGCGCCAGTAGCGAGTTTAACAGCCTCACCCCCGCGCAGAAAAAAATCATAGAAAACGAATTGCGTGATTTCCGTCTAGGCGGTGCTGAATTGCCTGCCGAGCAAAAAGCGCGCTTTAAAGTTATTCAAGAAGAGCTCTCAAAACTGTCATCCAAATTTGAAGAAAACGTACTCGACACCACCAATGAATACGCGCTGTATGTAGAAGATGCAGGTACCTTACAAGGGATTCTAGAAGACGTGTTGCAGGCGGCATTGGATGCGGCAAAAACTGATGGTAAAAGCGGTTGGAAATTCACCCTGCACTTTCCTTCATATTTACCTGTATTGCAATACGCCCAAAATCGCCCATTGCGTGAAACGCTTTACCGCGCTTATGCTGCGCGTGCCTCCGAGTTTGGAAAACCTGAGTGGGATAACACGCCGATTATTGCGCAAATCCTCAAATTGCGCTTGGAGGCGGCACAGTTACTAGGCTTTAAAAACTATGCTGAACTTTCAATCGCCACTAAAATGGCCGAATCCGCTCAGCATGTTGAAGAGTTTTTGCAAGATTTAGCTAAGCGCGCTAAACCCTATGCCCTTAAAGATAAAACGGAGCTTGATGAGTACGCAACAAAACTCGGCATTTCTGACATGCAGGCGTGGGATGTCGCCTATGTGTCAGAGAAACTACGTGAAGAAAAATATGCGTTTTCTGACCTGGAAGTAAAGCAGTACTTCCCTGAAAGTAAAGTATTGACAGGCTTATTCAAAGTGGTAGAAACCATATTTGGCATCCACGTGAGCCAAACTGAAGCCCCGGTGTGGCATGAAACTGCAAGTTTTTATGACATTAAAGACCATGCCGGAAAATTAATCGGTCAATTTTATCTAGATTTGTACGCACGCAACAATAAACGTGGCGGCGCCTGGATGGATGAAGCCATTACCCGCCGCAAAGTAGCGGGTGAACTCACCACCCCTGTAGCGTATTTAACCTGTAACTTTTCTGCGCCAGTCGGTGACAAACCAGCGCTGTTTACGCACGATGAAGTACTCACCATGTTCCACGAGTTTGGTCATGGCCTGCATCACATGCTAACCGAGGTTGATTACTACAGCGTATCCGGTATCAAAGGTGTGGAATGGGATGCAGTTGAGCTCCCTAGCCAATTCATGGAAAATTTTTGCTGGGAGTGGGAAGTGTTACGTAATATGACTGCCCATGTTGAAACTGGCGCACAATTACCACGTACGCTATTTGATAAAATGGTTGCTGCTAAGAACTTCCAGGCCGGCATGCAAACCATGCGTCAAATTGAATTTTCATTGTTTGATATTCGCCTGCATAGCGAATTTGACCCACACGGCCCAGCCACCGCATTAGATTTAATTGAATCAATACGCGATGAAGTGGCCGTGGTGCGCCCCCCAAAGTGGAATCGCTTTCCAAATAACTTTACCCATGTTTTTGCGGGTGGCTATGCCGCTGGCTATTACAGCTACAAATGGGCAGAAGTGTTATCAGCCGATGCCTACAGTATGTTTGAGGAAGACGGCGTGCTATCAAGAGAAGCCGGTCAACGCTATTGGCAAGAGATTTTGGCGCAAGGCGGCTCACGCACAGCGATGGAGTCATTCACTGCATTCCGTGGGCGTGAGCCGAATATCGATGCACTGTTACGCCATAACGGCATGGTTTAAGGTAAAGCCGTGAAATTTGCCACTTGGAATGTAAATTCTCTAAATGTACGCCTACCGCATGTGCTGGACTGGCTACGTGACAACCAGCCAGATGTGCTTTGCCTGCAAGAAACTAAACAAGAAGACAGTAAGTTTCCCTACGATGCATTTAAGCTAGCAGGCTATCAGGCAGTCCATGTCGGGCAAAAAACCTATAACGGCGTGGCTATTTTAAGCCGTCATGAGATGACTGACATTCAGTGCAATATCCCCAACCTTAAAGACGATCAACAGCGCATAATTGCAGCTAACATTAACGATATGCGCATTATTTGCGCTTATGTTCCCAATGGGCAAGCAGTGGATTCTGATAAATATCAGTACAAAATGCGCTGGCTGAGTGCGCTGACAGATTGGCTTAAAACAGAGCTGGTAGCGCATCCTAAGCTGCTGATATTGGGTGACTACAATATTGCACCAGAAGATCGAGATTGTCATGACCCAGCAGCGTGGGTAGGTCAAGTGTTGGTATCTCCGCCCGAGCGCGATGCTTTTAAACAGCTGGTCGCGCTCGGGCTACATGATAGCTTTAGATTATTTGAACAGCCTGAAAAAAGCTTTAGCTGGTGGGACTATCGCATGATGGGATTTAGGCGCAATTTTGGTATGCGTATTGATCACATCTTGGTAAGCGACGCGCTCAAAACTGCATGTCAGTCTGCATATATCGATAAATCACCGCGTAAGCTGGAACGACCATCAGACCATACGCCCGTGGTGTTGGAACTTAATGCGGGTTAAATAGCTTATCTACTTGATCTGATTGTTTATCACTCTGTGCGTTTTGACGGTTATTTTTTGGGTCAATATTTTTGGTTTTTGCGGGCTCAGGTTTTTCGCTTCTTCTTATTTCAGTTTGATTAACAATTTTAGTTGTTTCTGGTGCTCTGATTTTGGTTAACTGCTCGGGCACTTTGGGGCTTAAGTTTTTTTCTGGCATGGATATTTCAGGTTGCAATAGGCGTTGCGCCCGGCTAAGTGGGTCATCTTCCAGCATCGATGGTAAAGGCACTTCAACTTCAGGCGGCGGATTTTCATGATAAAAGTATTCGTAAATACCATCCTCATCATTATCAGCACGTATGCCGGTGGTCGGATCAATTCTTAATGACATCACACCATCAGGCACAGGAAAATCGCTAATTGGCAAGCCCTTTAATGCCGTTGCCATGTATTTAATCCAAATGGGCAATGCAGCCGAACCGCCTGTTTCACTCCCGCCAAGGCGCCGAGGTTTATCGAATCCTACCCAAGTAATTGCAACCTGCTTCGGACTGTACCCGGCGAACCAAGCATCAAAATAATCATTGGTTGTACCGGTTTTACCCGCGATATCGCTACGCCCAAGTTGAAGTGCCCTCATGGCAGTGCCATGTTTAATCACATCCTGCATCATTGAATTCATGATAAAAGCGTTACGTGCATCAATCACGCGTGGCGCACCTGCTTTTGCCTGAACAAACTTCGTTTCTGAAATCACCTTGCCGTTTTGATCTACAATTTTGGCAATTAAATTGGGTTTGACCCGATAACCACCATTTGCAAAAACAGCGTAGGCACTGGCCATTTGCCATGGTGTGGTAGAGCCGGCACCCAGTGCCATGGTGAGATAAGCCGGATGGTCTTTTGCGGCAAAGCCAAAGCGGGTAATGTAGTCTTGTGCATAGTTAGGGTCTATCGCCTGCAATACACGAATAGACACCATGTTTTTAGATTTAATCAGCGCCTGCCTTAAGCGGATAGGTCCGTCAAAATTATTGTCGTAGTTTTGCGGCGACCAAGCTTTATTGCCAGTTTCCCCGGCAGAAAAACTCAACGGCTCATCTTCAACTATCGTGGCGGCTGTGAATCCTTTTTCTAACGCTGCAGAATAAACAAAAGGCTTAAAACTGGAGCCTGGCTGGCGTCGTGCCTGTGTCACATGGTTAAATTTATTGCGATTAAAATCAAAGCCGCCAACCAAGGCGCGGATGGCGCCTGTTTCAGGGTCCATTGCCACCAGTGCAGATTCTACCTGTGGTAATTGAGCAATACGCCAGCCATTGTCGTCTTTGGCTGAGGCGCTTTTAAAAACACGAATAATTGCACCTGGCTTTAATTTACGTTTTGCCGGGTCTTTTTCACTCAGTGTTTTTTGTACTAATGCCAAACCTTTGCCAGCGACCTCAATGTCATCCCCGTTCTTGGTCCGTACTAGGACAGATTTTTGCGACACAGCGGTAATCACTGCCGGAACTAACCCATTAGAAACATCAATATCATCTAATGCGTCATTGATGGCTTGGGTTTTTTCCTCAGTGCCAAGCGCTTCGATGCTTAGTATTTTTTCAGGCCCGCGATAACCGTGGCGTATGTCATAGTCCAAAACACCTTCTCTTATTGCCGAGTTTGCTGCTTCTTGGTTCGCTTTGAGAATCGTGGTGTAAACATTTAAGCCGCTACTGTAGATATCCTCTTGATATTGCGCATATAAATTGTCCCGCACAATTTCAGCCACGTAATCCGCAGCCAGGTCACGCGACTGTTTAGAAGTTTTAAAGCGCAACGGCTGTTTTAGCGCATCCTGATAGACCGGCTCTTTAATAAAGCCATAGCGGTACATGTCTTGCAATACTTCACGTTGGCGACCAAGTGCCCGCTTAGGGTTAGTAAATGGATTGTAACTAGACGGCGCTTTGGGCAAGCCCGCTAATAAGGCAGATTCAGCTAAGTTTAATTTGGCTAACGGCTTACCATAATATACCTGTGAGGCAGCGGCAAACCCGTAAGAACGTTGCCCAAGATAAATTTGGTTAATATAAAGTTCAAGTATCTTATTTTTACTTAAATTATTTTCAATCTTGATAGCGAGTAGCGCCTCATTGATTTTGGTGATGAGTGTGCGCTTACCATTAGGCGGGGTGAAAAAGTTTTTAGCCACTTGCATGGTGATGGTGCTGGCACCCTCATGACTTACGCCGGTTACATTGTTTTTAATTGCACGCAATATTCCTTTAACATCAACACCGCTATGCTGATAAAAGCGACGGTCTTCGATGGCGAGCACAGCGTCCGTCATATTCTTTGGCACGTCTTCAATTTTAATATAGGCGCGGCGCTCTTCGCCAAACTCACCGATTAAATAACCATCTTCAGAGTAAACGCGCAAAGGCAGTTTAGGGTGATAATCTGTTAGCGCCTCAAGCGAAGGCAGTGCCGGGTAAATAAGCGCTGCGGCGATACCCACCAATGCCAATAAGGATAAGCCGCCAACTACAAACGTTAAAAAAAGATACTGCAACCATTTATTGAGTGTCATGGATAATATATTTTCTGATTAATTGACCTATAGTGTGCCATTATAAATGCTCTGGCAAACCCTGCGAATAAACTATGTAATAAAGACTTAAAATAGTAGAGTTAATAAAAATTGCTTTACAGGGGTTAAACTTGTTGCTAGGATTTAATGTAGTTTATTAGAAATGTGCGTAACTAACGAAATTAGAAAAGGAATTTCAATTTGAAATTCAGTCTTTTTACAGAATCAACACCGCCACTTATTGGTATAGACATCAGCTCTACTTCCGTCAAGATGGTGGAGCTCGCCAACGATGGACGTGGCGGCTATAAGTTAGAAGGCTACTCAATTTCACCTTTGGCTAAAGATGCCATGACTGATGGCAATGTGAGTGATCTTGAAAAGGTGGCCGATGCCATTAAGCTCGCTTGGAAATTGCTTGGTTCACGTGAAAAACGAGTGGCGTTGGCATTGCCGTCTTCAGCGGTTATCAGTAAAAAAGTCATTATGTCGGCTGACCTGCGTGAAGAAGACATGGAAGTTCAAGTCGAGGCTGAGGCCAATCAATATATTCCATTCTCGCTGGATGAAGTCAATATAGATTTTCAGGTATTAGGCACCGCACCTAATAGCCCAGATGAAGTTGAAGTACTGATTGCTGCAGCCCGCAAAGAGAAAATTGAAGATCGTGTGGCAGCCGCAGAAGGCGCTGGCCTTAAGGTGACGGTAATGGATGTTGAATCCTACGCTACCGAGGCCGCCTATACATTGGTCTCTGGGCAGCTGCCTAATGCAGGCCGTGAGCAAACTGTCATGATCATTGATATCGGTGCCACCATGATGCACACCAATGTCTTGCATGATAATAAACCGGTTTATGCACGCGAGCAAAATTTTGGTGGTGGTCAGTTAACGCAAGAGATTCAACGCCGCTTTGGCTTGTCATTAGAAGAGGCCGAAATCGCCAAGCGTAAGGGTGGCTTACCAGAAAGCTACGACAGTGAAGTGTTACAACCGTTCGTTCAGTTACTAGCGATGGAGGTCGCCAGAGCGCTGCAATTTTTTACCAGCTCAACACAATACAACCGCGTTGATCATATTGTACTGGCTGGCGGATGCGCGACAATTCCTGAAATTGATATTACAGTTCAAGATCGCACCCAGGTCAATACGCTGGTTGCAAACCCCTTTCACAGCATGGCGGTCGGTACTAGGGTTAGGCAGCAGCAAGCAACAACAGACGCGCCGGCACTGTTAATTGCCTGTGGGCTGGCTATGCGAGGTTTAGCGATATGATACGTGTCAATCTACTCCCTCATCGTCAAATCAGAAGAGAAGCCAAGCAGCGTGAATTTGGATTGATGGCATTATTTGCCGCCATTGCTGCTGGCGCAATTGTTTTTATGGGTTACACCGTGATTAATGGTCAAGTTGAAACGCAATTAGAGCGTAACCAACGTTTAGATGCCGCAATTGTTAAGCTCGATAAAGAAATTGCCGACATCAAGGATTTAAAAGATCAAATCAGTGCCATGCTTGAGCGCAAGCAGGTGGTTGAAAATTTGCAAACCAACCGCAGTCAATCGGTGGTTGTGTTTGATGAACTGAGTCGCCAACTGCCAGAAGGCATGTATTTAAAAAGCGTTAAGCAGCAGGGTAATGTCATTAATGTTGAGGGCGTTGCCGACACCAATGCCAGAGTAGCAACACTGGTGCGTAACTTTAACAGATCAAACTGGCTGGAATCACCCATTTTAATTGAGATTAAAGCGGTTACAGTGAATGGCGTAAAACAAAATATGTTTACTTTAAAAGTGAATCTTAAAGCACCTAAGGTGGACGCTGAAGAAGCTAAGCCTAAAAATGGACGTCAATCATGAAATTAGATGATTTCAATAATATAGACATCAATAATGCCGGTAGCTTACCTGCACCGGTCAAGGCGGTGTTGTTGGCCGGTGTTTTTTTGGTATTGGTAGCACTTGGGTATTACTTTTTATGGAGCCCGGAACTAGAAGCACTGGATACCGAAAAGAATAAAGAGCAAGAGTTGAGAAAAGTATTTTTAGAAAAAAAAAGCCAGGCTATTAGCTTAGAAGCTTACAAAACGCAAATGGTAGAAATTGAAAAAACCTTTGGAGCGTTGTTAAAACAGTTGCCAGACAGATCTCAAATTGATGGCTTGCTGACAGACATTAACCAGGCCGGGTTAAGTCGAGGCTTGGAGTTTGAGCTATTTAAGCCAGGCCAAGAATCGCAGGCAGATTTTTATGCTGAAATGCCAATCACCATCAAATTGTTGGGCACTTACCATGATTTAGGTGCATTTGCGACGGACATCTCAAAACTATCGCGCATCGTAACTTTGGGCGATATTGCCGTTACCAATCAAAGCAAAGACGTTAAACCATCCTCTACTGATGCCGTACTGGTGATGGAGGCGGTCGCTAAAACTTATCGCTATTTAGATGCTGATGAAGTTGCCGCAAAACGCAAAGCGGCTAAAGATCAAGCTGCGAAGAAAGGTCAATAATTGCCGTGAGTAATAGCCTAAAACATAAGTCAACATCAAGTAATCGCTTTAAGCTTGGCTTAAGCGGCCTTTTAACTTTGGCCTTAGTTGCATGTGGTGGTAATGATGGCGATGACCTTGATCAATATATGCGTGATGCTGCTAAAGATGTCGTGCCTAGAATCAAACCGTTACCAGAAGTGAAGCCTTATTTAGCGCTGCAATATAATGCAGACGGCCTTTTGATAGACCCGTTTCGGGCACGTAAGGCGATTAGCAAAACTAGTGTGCTACAACCTAATTTAAACAGACCCAAAGAGCCGATGGAGGCTTACCCATTAGAAAGCCTGAAATACGTTGGTTTGTTATCAAAAAGCAAACTGATTTATGCGCTACTTAAAACGCCGGATAATGCCGTGCAACAAGTAAAACTTGGTAACTATGTAGGTCAAAATTTTGGCAGAGTTACGCAAGTGACAGACAGTGAAGTGGTGCTTAAAGAAATAGTGCAAGATGATCTTTCTGGCGATTGGGTAGAGCGCACCTCAACTTTGGCGCTACAAGAGTAAGCGCTACGAATAATTAAATAATTAGGCCCCGTGGCATTAATAGTATTTGGGGTTAGACGTTAATAGCGTATAAGTGTCCGTGGAGTTAAGAGCCCGTGAAATCAAGAAACCCCATGAAATTAAGAAACAAGGTGAAATAATGAAAACAACTATGTGGATGTCTAAAACTTTACAAACAGCACTGCTGTTGGGGTTAACCCTGTTTTCTGGGTTGCTCTTGGCTGAAGACCAGGCTGAGTTAAGCAATAAAATAGAAAGCATCGATTATTCTACATTGCCTGCTGGCAGGGTCAGCATTCGTGTAAAAACAACGCTTCCACTTAAAAACCCGCCTGCTGGATTTACGCTTAACAGCCCACCACGTGTTGCCTTAGATTTTCCGCAAGTGGGGAACGGCTTAGCAAAAAACAATCTTGTAGCTGATCAAGGTGCGCTTAAAAGCATAACTTTGGCGCAAGGCAAAGAGCGTACGCGCCTAGTGCTTAATTTATCTAAAAATGTAGGCTATAGCACCTCAGTCAGCGGTAATGAAGTCACCATTTTGCTACAAGGCAATGAAGTGAGTGCCAATAGTGTCATAGAAACCAAGTTTGCAGAACCAAGTTTAGGCGCGCAGTCAGTTACCCTCAATAACGTTGATTTTGCACGCGGTAAAAATGGAGAAGGCCGTATTATTGTTGATTTATCTGACGCATCAGCAGGCATTAACATAAAGCAAAAAGGTAAAACCATTGTTGTTGATTTTATCAATACAGATGTACCTGCCAACTTACAGCGCCGTTTAAATGTCACTAACTTCAATACACCAGTGATCTATGTTGATACCATGAAGCAAGGTAAAAATGGCCGCATGATTATTGAGCCCAAAGGTAACTGGGAGCAATCAGCGTATCAGGCTGATAAAAAATTCATTATTGACGTGCGCCAAGTGGTAGAAGACCCAAACAAGTTAGTACGTGGTTCTAAACCTGGTTACGCGGGCGAGAAGTTATCATTAAACTTTCAAAACATTGAGGTGCGCTCAGTATTACAAGTCATTGCAGACTTTACTGGGCTAAACATTATTACCAGTGATACCGTGACCGGTAATTTAACCTTGCGCCTCAAAGATGTACCTTGGGACCAAGCGCTAGAAATTATCATGCAGAGCAAGGGCTTGGATAAACGCAAAACTGGCAACGTAATTTTGGTTGCGCCTGCTGATGAATTAGCGGCAAAAGAAAAACAGGCGTTTGAAAGCCAGCAGCAAATTGATGACGTAGAAACAATGAGAACAGAGGTGTTCACATTAAATTACATGAAGGCTGAGTCACTTAAAGAGATTTTGAGTGATCCTAAGCAAAAACTACTCTCAAAACGTGGCAGTGCGGTGCTTGACCCACGTACTAATACGGTGTTTGTGCAAGATATTCCTAAATATCTAGAACAAGTACAGGCTATTATTAACAAAACAGATATTCCTGTAAAACAAGTGATGATTGAGTCAAGGTTAGTCTTAGCTGATGAAAAATTTGGTAAAGAACTTGGTGCGCGTTTTGGTGTAACGCAAACCGGTGTGCCAGGCAGAAGTGTTGCGACACTTGGTGGATCATTGGGCAACAGACCAACGGCAGTTACTTCTACAGGTATTACACAGGGTACGCACAACGGTACGATACAAACTGGATTGACTAATACAATTTTTAAAGATTCAGCTAACAATACTAACAGCACTTTAACCAGTAGTGATGGTTTACCGGATTTAATGTCCAACTTGCCGGTAGCTAACCCTGCTGGTAGTTTCGCATTTAGTTTGTTTAAGCTATCTGCAGGTTTGCTACTCAATTTGGAGTTATCTGCGTTAGAGAGGGATAACCGTGGTAAGGTGGTTTCCAGTCCGCGTGTTACTACTGCGAACCAACAGAAAGCAAGAATATCGCAAGGTACAGAGATCGCGTATCTACAGGCTTCAAGCAGTGGTGCGGCAAACGTAGCGTTTAAAGAGGCAGCACTAAGCTTGGAAGTGACACCGCAAATTACGCCAGACGATAAAATCATTATGGATTTAGAGGTTAAAAAAGATAAAATTAACGAACGTATTGTGTCAGGTGGCGCACCCTCAATTGATACTCAACGAGTATCAACCAAGATACTGGTAGCGAATGGTGAAACGGCTGTTCTTGGTGGTATCTATGAATTAACTGAGCGTAATGATGTGACTAAAGTACCTTTCTTTGGCGACTTGCCAATCATGGGTAATTTATTTAAACGTAAAACTTTACAGTCAGACAAAACCGAATTGCTGATATTTATCACTCCCAAAATCATGGATGATGGTTTAGCCTTGAAATAAGCAAAGATTAGCAAAATCTGACAGATAGTTAAGATTGTCATAAAATGCCCATCACACATAATGATGGGCATTTTGTTTTGCAAGGTGCTATTTTTAGAGGCAAGGGTTTTTTTAATTGGATAACATTTATTTTATTGGCCTGATGGGTGCTGGTAAAACGACGATTGGTCGTTTGCTGGCAAAACAATTGGGGCGTGATTTTTACGATTCTGACGTTGAAATTGAGCGGAAAACAGGGGTAAAAATCCCTTTAATTTTTGAATTAGAGGGTGAAGATGGCTTTCGTAAGCGCGAAACCGCAGCTATTGAAGAATTGACCCAGTTAAACAACATTGTTATGGCCACCGGCGGTGGCGCGATATTATTGCCAGAAAATAGAGCGCTACTTAAAGCAAATGGCAAAATAATCTATCTGCGCGGCAAGGTGAATGATTTATACCAGCGTACACGTCATGATAAAACGCGCCCTTTATTGCAAGGTGGCAATTTGCGGCAAAAAATTGAGCGGCTATATATCCAGCGCGACCCGATTTACACCAGCCTGGCGGATTACATTGTAGATACTGGCGCGCAATCAGCCACAGAAATCACCCATACCATTGAACAATTATTAACCAAATAAATTATCATTAAACTCAATATGCAAACACTCAAAGTAGAATTAGCCAATAGAAGCTACCCAATACATATTGGGCGCAATTTAATTGCAGATGCCAGCCTCATATTGCCCCACCTCAAACGTAAACACGTCGCCATTGTCACTAACACCACGGTTGCGCCGTTATATTTAGATAAATTAACGCAAACATTACAAGCTGCGGGTGTATCGGTCATCCCAATTACTCTGCCAGATGGCGAGGCCTATAAAAATACAGAAACACTCAATAAAATTTACGACGCCTTGTTACAAAATCGTTGTGAGCGCAGTACAACGTTGATAGCACTTGGCGGCGGCGTGATTGGCGACTTAACCGGTTATGCGGCGGCAACTTATTTGCGCGGAGTGCCATTCATTCAAATTCCTACTACGCTGCTTTCTCAGGTGGATTCATCCGTAGGTGGCAAAACTGGCATCAATCACCCGCTGGGTAAAAATATGATCGGCGCTTTTTACCAGCCGCAGCTGGTGCTGGCCGATATCGACACCCTGCAAACGTTACCCACCAGAGAATTTTCTGCCGGCATGGCAGAAGTTATTAAATATGGCTTAATTCGCGATGTGGAATTTTTTGATTGGCTAGAACTCAATATTGCTAAGCTCATGTCATTAGATGAAGCCGCATTGAGCTACGCTATTTACCGCTCATGCCAAAACAAAGCTGAAGTGGTGGCGATAGATGAACACGAAAACGGCGAGCGCGCACTGCTAAACTTGGGCCATACCTTTGGCCATGCCATTGAAAACGCAATGGGCTATGGCGTATGGCTACATGGCGAGGCCGTAGCAGCGGGTACCATGATGGCGGCAGACTTATCGCAACGCATGGGCTGGTTAACAGGCGATGAAGTAAAACGCATATTTGCATTACTCACTGCGGCTAACTTACCATTAGATGCACCCAAACTGGGGTTGGAGAAATATCTTGATCTAATGCAGTTAGATAAAAAAGTATCGGATGGCAAAATCAGATTAGTATTACAACAAGGCATAGGCAAAGCCGTGATTACCAGCGACTATGATGCTGAAAAATTAAAACAGACCTTGGCGTTATGACAGCCCAATCTAACCTGACAACACCAAACAAGCTCCTTCCCCCTAGCAGGGGGAGGTTAGGACCCCGTTTAATAAAATACGAAGTGGATACTTGCAAAGCCATATAACGAAATGGACAAATTTAAATTTATGAACCCACTCGCCCCCCACGCCGCCAACCCTGCGCTATCGATAGGCCGTCAATTTAATGAGCCGCCATCCTCCACCCGCAACGCCTTCCAGCGCGACCGCGACCGCATTATCCACTCCACCGCTTTTCGCCGCCTTGAATACAAAACGCAAGTATTTGTAAACCATGAAGGTGATTTATTTCGCACCCGCTTAACGCACAGTTTAGAAGTCGCCCAAATGGCGCGTGGCATCGCGCGCACACTCAACCTGCATGAAGACCTCACCGAAGCCATCGCATTGGCGCATGATTTAGGGCACACGCCCTTTGGCCACGCCGGGCAAGATGCACTCAATGAATGTATGCGTGATTTTGGCGGCTTTGAACACAACCTGCAATCATTACGCGTGGTAGAACAGCTAGAGCAACGTTATGCTGAGTTTGACGGCTTAAACTTAACCTTTGAAGTGCGTGAAGGCATCCTCAAGCACTGCTCCATTAAAAACGCCAGACAACTGGGTGAAGTAGGTCAGCGCTTTATCGATAAAACCAGCCCCAGTTTAGAAGCGCAACTCACCAATTATGCTGATGAAATTGCCTACAACAACCATGATATTGACGATGGCTTACGCTCAGGCTTAATCACCATTGAGCAATTGTCAAAAGTAGAGCTGTTTGCGCAAAATCTAGCCGAGGTAAAAACTAAATACCCGAAACTAGAACAAAAACGCCTGATACACGAAACCGTGCGTCGTATGATCAACACCTTAGTGGTGGATTTATGCACGCAAAGCGCACACAACATTGTACAACACCAGCCACAAAGCATCGCCGATATTCGCCAACTACCGCCACTGGTTAATTTTAGTAATGAAATCGCCGCACAAAATCAAAAACTCAAACAATTTTTACGCAAAAATCTGTATCACCATTATAAAGTTAACCGCATGAGCGCAAAAGCTACCCGCATCGTGCGCGAGCTATTTGCCGTGTTTTTTGAAAACACAGGCCTGCTACCCAGCGAATTTCAAGCCTACGCTGAAATCGACAAACCGCGCGCGGTGGCCGACTACATAGCCGGCATGACCGACCGCTATGCCATTCGCGAGCATCGCAAACTGTTTACGGTAGAAGAATATTTGTAGAATGACAAGCATCGCGAATAAATTCGCTCTTACATACGACTTTTTAAGTGGTTTAACTCTTAGAAAGTCGGAGTACCCGTGGTACAACACCTCTGTCGCTGTAAGAGCGAATTTATTCGCGACAAAAACTTAACAAAAAAATATGTGCCCATTACCACACCAGAGTAATCTGCGCAGAGGTCGATACAGTCAAGCCAATCAGATTTATCACGTGATTAGCAACACTAAAAATAGACAACCTATCTTTGAAAATCTAAAATACGCACGCATCATCATTCAAAACTTAATGATACAAGACCAACAGGAATGTACAAAAACCTTGGCTTTTATCGTCATGCCAGACCATATACATTGGCTTCTAGAATTAAAAGAAACCAAAACATTAGCCAATATAGTAAAAAGCGTCAAAGCCAAAACTGCCCAAACGATTGGCAAACCAATCTGGCAAGCCGGCTATTACGACCACGCCATCCGAAAAGAAGAAGAAATTCAAAACATAGCGAGATATATCGTAGCTAACCCTGTACGTGCAGGCTTAGTTACAAAGGTGGGTGATTACCCACATTGGGATGCAATTTGGCTTTAAGTTAAATGTAAGTGCAAATTTAAATGTAAGCGCGAATGTAATGTAAGAGCGAATTTATTCGCGATTGGTAAGGTTGCTTATCGCGAATAAATTCGCTCTTACATAACCAATGTTGCAAATTTACAACAAATGTAAAGAATTGTGACAAAAAAGCTAACTTTTGGTTGTGCCAGCCAAATCACTTGGGTATATTAGCAACACCTTCTTGATGAAACTGCTTGTAAGCTAGCCTTGCAAAGCAGTGAAAGTCGAGAGAGTTTGCAAACTTTCTCTTGCGTTGATCGCTACAGCTGGCATGCCGGCACTAGCAAAAAACAAAAGAGGTAAAACTTAAGTAATACAAACGCAATATCTTTTTTATGGAGATTTATATGAAAACAACAATTAAATTAGCAGTTGCTTCAGCTTTAGTAGCTGTAGCTTCAAGCGCTAACGCTGGTATCATCATTCCAGCTGGCGATTGGACATTGGACATTGGCGGTAACGTAAATGCTTACTACAGCTACAATAAAGGCGAAAGCAAAACTGGTACCGCAGCAGGTGCAGCAGGTGCTTTAACTTTTGAAGAAAACGGTGCTGGTGAAGATGCACGTACAACCATCACTACAGGTTTGTTGCCATCATTCTTGAGCGTTTCTGGTAAAACACGCCAAAACGACTTGGACGTTGGTTTCACCATCAGCATTCAACCAGGTATCGCAACTAAAAACTCATTGAGTTCAGCTGCACAAGAAAACCGTCAATCATTCTTGACTTTCGGTGACAAGTCTTGGGGTACTATCAAAGCTGGTCGTGACTTGGGTATTTTCGGTTCTACAGCAATTCTGTCTGACATGACATTGTTAGGCGTTGGCGGTGCTGGTTCTAACGTATCTGGTTCTACTACTTTGGGTGGCATTGGTTTTGGCTACCTTTACGCAGACTGGAAAGCGCAAATTTCATACGCTTCACCTAACTGGAATGGCTTTAGCTTTAACGTAGGTGTAATGCAACCATGGTCAGTTTCTAACTTCCCATCAGCTAATTCTAGCAGCGCTATTGCAAATAAAAGTACAAGTACACCAGGCTTTGAAGGTCAAGCTACTTACGAGTGGGCTGGCGACGTAGCTGGTAAAGTATGGGCTGGTTTTATTACACAAAAAGTTGAGGACTTAGGTCTTACAGCTGCTGGTGAATTCGGTGACGAAACAGCACGTGGTTTTGATATCGGTGCACAAGTGAACGTGGCTGGTTTTGGTTTAACTGGTTACTACTATGACGGTCGTGGTATCGGTACCACAGGTTTCTTGTCAGAAGCTTTTGATGCAAAAGGTAAACGTCGTGATTCAGACGGTGGCTATGTGCAAGCAACTTACACTATCCCAGGTGCAGGTACTAAGCTTGGTGTAGCTTATGCAATCTCAAATTTAGATGACACAAGCAACGATAAAGCAACTAACGTTAACTTGGTTGACAGCAATGAACGTTGGACAGTAGGTGCTTACCATCCTTTAACAAAACACTTGAACTTGGTAGCTGAGTACAACCGTACTTCATCTGAGTCACACAAAGCGGGTGTTAAAGATGCTGACAATGATAACTTCTCATTGGGCGCGATCTTATTCTTCTAGGATAAGGCAGGCTTAGCCTGTTAGCTTAAAGTTGTAAATTAAAAACGGCATCTTCGGATGCCGTTTTTTTATGTCTGTCATTTATAAATTCAAAAGTCGTTTCTACACGACTCTTTCGAAGGCGCTGGGCAAGACCTAATTTCGGTAGGAATTTGATACTAGAGGAATTAAACTAAAAAGTTTAGCGTGAGGGCAAATGAAATGCATACCTACAAATGTTTAGTGAAATTGACAGTGACTAAAAAATTGACGACAACAAATAATGTTGTTGTGCAAGCAACAGACGCATACAAAGCCAAGCTGCAATTAGAGGCAATGTATGGCAAAGGTAATATTGTGAGCTACCCACAGCAAGCGTAGCCTCGATGAAATGAAATGCAATCGAGGGGAAATGTAACAAATATCCCTCGATTTCGCTTCGCTACATCAAGGCTACAATTGAATGCACTAAATAAGAACGGCAACTTAGGTTACCGTTTTTTTATGATGTAAGCCCGTAGCCCGTAGCCCGTAGCCCGTAGCCCGTAGCCCGTAGCCCGTAGGTTGGGCTGAAGCATGAAGCCCAACATTACATTTCAACAACATCTAACCGTTGGACTGGAGGGCGTTGCGCCATATATAAGTGGTCGCTTTCGCGCGACTAGCGAGTTACTTTCTTTTGCTTAGCCAAAAGAAAGTAACCAAAGAAAAGGCTACCCCCTACCGCTTATTTCCTGTGCTGCTCAGCTTCATGGGTGGCAATCGGAAACTCGCCAATAAAATCTTTTGGCTCAAACAGCCGCTTGCCGAAAGCCCCCATGAGGCTGAGCAGCACAGGCGCGGTAGCAGGGGATTTAAAGTCAAAAGCTATCAACCCCCGTCATGCTTCAGCACAGCCTGTAGGTTGTGCTGAAGCATGACGCCCAACATTACATGGCAACAGTAGTTTGATGGCGCTAAATTAAATAACTAGGATTGGTGATGTGCCCAGTCACGTAACACTTCGTTTGCGCGAGTTTGCCAACCTCTACCTGTCGATTTTAAGGCTTGAAGCACTTCTAAATCTAAGCGTAACGTCACTTGAGCTTTAGTGCTACCCACAGGACGACCTGCACCACGTTTAAGTTGAGTCTTAGCTTGATTCCATTCGCTATCTGTAAATGGGGTAGCGTTAGGGTCACTCATTGCTGCAGCAGTAATTGCTACATCTTCAGCCGCTGTTGGTCTAATTAGTTTCTTGTTCATAATGATCAAATTCCCTCCTGTTTGCTCTACGTAAGCTAATAATTCTTCGCGCAGTTTTTCTGTCTACAAAAGCAACGAAATACAACCGCTGATTCATAGGAACCAATGCAACTTGCCTATCTTCACCATAATCTCGTCGGCAATCTGTCCATATTAGCGCATTCTCCCAATCTAAATTAGCCGCTTCGGCGAGCGATACGAGATGCTTAGCTAAATTAGCAGCATCTTTTTTTGGGTCAAAAGTAAGTTTCATTATGATTATTGTAGTTACATTTACTCTTAAAATCAAGTTATTTTTGTAGTTACATAAATAGACGATTGAATTGGCAAGGTAAAATGGGGTCAGACACTCATGGCACTCGGTTAAGAGTAAAATGGGGTCAGACACGATTTATCCTAAACTTTAACACTCTTTGTTATCAAATTTAATCATATAAATCATGGCACGTCTTCCAAGATACGTTGTACCTGGTCAGCCGCAGCATATTATTCAACGTGGTAATAATAGACAGGTAATTTTTGCGGCTGAAGCTGATTACCAGTTCTTTAGGGATGCATTGATTGAGGCTGCAATGCAGCATGGGCTAATTATTCACGCCTATGTTTGGATGACAAACCATATTCATCTTTTAGCGACACCCCTGTTTGAGCATAGCATTAGCAAGGTGTTTCAATCTGTTGGTAGAAAATATGTGCAATATTTTAACTTTACGTATAAACGAAGCGGCACGCTATGGGAGGGGCGCTATCGCGCAACGGTGGTGGATAGTGAGCGTTATTTGTTGACAGTAATGCGTTATATCGAACTCAACCCAGTTCGCGCTGGCATGTGTCGGCACCCTGCGGAGTATCCATGGTCTAGCTACGTTTTTAATACATTAGGCGTTGTAGGGCTAAATACGGAGTGGTTGCAGCCGCATGAGGAGTATTTAAGGTTGGGACTAACATTAGCTGAGCGGCAGACTGGCTATCAGGCGTTGTTTAATGCTGAAATTGAGAAAGATGATTTAATCAATATACGCGAGAGTGTGCATAAAGGATGGGCATTAGGTGGTGATAAATTTAAGGCGACAATTGCTTTGTTAAGTAATCGGCCGGCAGTATCTAAGGGAGTGGGCAGACCAAAAATGGGTGAGCAATAATCGTGTCTGACCCCATTAAGGCTTTATCAGTTTAGCGGCAATGACGTCAGGTGACCATGCGGCTTGTAAACTGCGCTCAACGTAACGCACTAAAGGCGCATAGCTATACCTGCGGTGGTGGCGTGCTTGCTTTCTGCGTTGTAGTGCTTTTAGATCTGCGCCTTCATGCCAGTACACCCAGCTTGAAATCGCAGGGGCGTTGCGTTTAAGTTCTCGACTAATGGTGCTATGGGTACGACCAAGGCGGCGGGCGATTTCTCTTATGCTAAGACGATAAAGTCTTAAATGATAGATGACATAGCGCTCTTTTGCGGTAAGCTGTACGTAGGACATGAAGGATTCTCCAATATAGTGTGGTTGGGTGCACTACCCACACTATCAGGTTTGTTCTTCTTGTCCGCTTATTTTATGTCAGCGGTGCACTTGGAAGTTGATTCCACCTAAAAAATTTATAGAAGAACAGCTTCTTAATAAGGGCAAGTTGTGTGTGCAAATTTATTAGAGGTACCCTTAAGAATGGTCTCGTAACCTCGGTTGCTGTTTTTTAAGTTGCACTCTACATTAATTACTCTTCTATCCCCAACTCCTGTATTTTTCTTGTCAATGTATTGCGTCCCATGCCTAGCTGATTTGCGGCTTCAATACGGCGGCCGTGGGTATGTGCCAAGGCTTTCTCAATTAAGATACGTTCAAATATCTGTGTGCGCGTTTCAAGTACGTTTTGCTCCCCACGGTTAAGTGCGTCTGTAACCTCGGCGGCGAGGGCTTCTTGCCATGAGCTGGTTGCGTTAGTTTTGGTGTTATCTTCTTTTAGTTCTGGCGGCAGGTCGGCAATGTCAATATTTTGACCTGGTGCCATCACGGTTAGCCAGTGGCATACGTTTTCTAGTTGGCGCACATTGCCGCTCCAGTTAACGGCGCTTAGGTATTTAAGTGCGGCTACTGAGGGTTGTTTGGTCTCTACGCCCAGCTCGGTGGCGCTGTGTTGTAGAAAATGTTTTATTAGTAATGGAATATCTTCACGGCGTTCACGCAGTGCAGGTAGCCGGAGCCTAATGACATTCAGGCGGTGAAATAAGTCTTCACGAAACAACCCGGTTTTAACGCGTTCTTCTAGATCTTGGTGGGTAGCGGCAATGATGCGTACGTTGACTTTAATCGGTTGGTGACCGCCTACGCGGTAAAACTGGCCGTCACTGAGTACGCGCAGCAGCCGTGTTTGCAGGTCGGCTGGCATGTCGCCGATTTCATCTAAAAACAAGGTGCCGGTGTCGGCTTGTTCAAAGCGTCCGCGACGCGAGGCGGCGGCGCCTGTAAATGCACCGCGCTCATGACCAAAGAGTTCTGATTCGAGTAAGTCTTTTGGAATAGCCGCAGTGTTAATGGCAATAAAAGGTTTGTCTGCACGTGGGCTATGGCGGTGCAGCGCGCGCGCTACCAGTTCTTTACCGCTACCAGATTCGCCATTGAGGAGTACGGTGGCGTGCGAGCGGCTTAACCGCCCAATGGCTCTAAACACTTCTTGCATTGAGGGTGCTTGGCCGATGATTTCAGGTGTTTCTTCTGTGCTGATATTGTTTGCGGTTTCAGAGGCTTGCCTTGTGCTTTCTTCAACAGCGCGTTTGATAATATCAATGGCTTGATCAACGTCGAATGGCTTAGCTAGGTATTCAAATGCGCCCCCTTGAAATGCTGCCACTGCGCTTTCAAGGTCTGAATATGCAGTCATGATGATGACGGGAATATCAGGGTATTGACGTTTGATTTCGCTTAAAAAATCTAAACCAGAGCCGTTGGGCATGCGAATGTCGCTGACCACGACTTGCGGTTGTTCGCGCTCAAGTGCGTTTAACGCCTCAGCCACAGATGAGAAGGTTTTAAATTCTAAATCTGTGCGCGCAAGGGCTTTTTCAAACACCCAGCGGATAGATTTGTCGTCGTCGATGATCCAGATTGGTTTCATTTGGTTCTCAAAATAATATTTAAAATATGCATGGAAGTTATCGTGAATAAATTCGCGCTTACTTCATCATCGCTGCAGGTTTAACGGCCGTGGTTTCTATGGGCAACAAAATCGTAAAGCAGGTATTGCCTGGTTCACTTTCACATTCAATCATGCCGTGATGTTGCGTAATAAAAGTTTGCGCCAAGGTTAAACCTAAGCCTGAGCCACCTTCAGAACCTGAGACTAAGGGGTAAAAAATGCGGTCGCGAATGTCGGCTGGGATACCAGGCCCGTTATCAATAATTTCTAACTTAATGGCGACACGGTAACGCTTTCTTGCCAGCGTGACTTGTCGCTCAGCACGGGTTCTAAAGGTAATCTGACTGGCTGGTGTTTTATGCGCTTGCATGGCTTGTACGGCGTTGCGCGCAATATTCAAAACGGCCTGGATAAGTTTTTCGCGGTCACCGATCAGCTCTGGCAGGCTTAAATCATAATCACGTTTGATGAGTATCGATTGCGGGGACTCTGCAAGTAGCAGGCTTCTTACGCGCTCTAATACTTCATGGATATTGGTCGGCTGGTATTTTGGCACGCGATGCGGAATCAGTAGCCTATCCATCAGCATTTGCAGTCTGTCGGCCTCTTTAATAATCACTTGCGTATATTCACGCAGGCCGGGTGACGGTAGCTCGTGCTCAAGCAGTTGCGCGGCACCACGCAAACCACCTAGCGGATTGCGGATTTCGTGCGCTAAATTGCGCAGTAGCTCGGCATTGGCTTGTTGTTGAATTAGCATGCGTTCTTCACGCGCGATACGCAGTTGCGCATCCATTGGCTGAAACTCTAAAATCAAACTGGCGGCAGGAGATTCGATCGGCGTGACGGTGCAGGTGACAGCAAAGGAGTGATGCCGATGGGTGCTAATGGTAAATTCATGCTCGCGAAACGGGCTTTGCTGTTGAATGGCGTTGTTGATGGCTAGCATGAGGATGTCGCAGTCTGGAAACACCTCATTCATCTTTAGCCCAATAACCTGGTTAGCGCTAAAGGCAAAAATAATTTCAGCGCCTGGGTTCATGTAGACCACGCGCTGGCGATCATCAAGCAAGATAATTGCGGTAGCTAAATGCTCTAGCCCCGCAAAGTGGTCAGGCGATGATTGCACCATAGTCGTATTGAACCCATCATTATTAGTAATAAGGGCACCTCTATTAATTCAACTTCCGTACCACAGGCACTCCGATTTTCTAAGCACTAAAGTGCTTGAAAAGTCGTATGTCGCGATACTGCGTTGCTCACAAAAAATTATTTCTTACATATCATCTATATGCTGCGTCATAATTTTTTACTCGCGCCTTGTCTGGCTTATCGCACCAATCTTGTCGCTTTAGCGACTTAGATTGGTGGTGATGACCTTTACGGTTACAAC
This sequence comes from Methylotenera sp., assembly GCA_041675545.1. Classification (GTDB taxonomy): domain Bacteria; phylum Pseudomonadota; class Gammaproteobacteria; order Burkholderiales; family Methylophilaceae; genus Methylotenera. The sequence continues at coordinate 11,022 of JBAYTS010000001.1, read as the reverse complement.
TTGAATTAATAGAGGTGCCCTAAATACTATGGAATAAAGCAAAAGTTGAGCCAACTAAAAGACGGTAGAAAATTTAACTGGTATGGCTATTTTAGAGCGTCGAGTTCTTTTTGCAGGAGCTGTATATTTTTTTGATGGTTATCGACATCAGCTTGCAAGGTTTTCATTTTTTCTTCAAATTTTGGCACATTGCGAAAAGTTTTGCCCTCTGCCGTTCTGTAAACTTCAGGGTTGGATTCGCCCTCAGCATATGCTTTTTTGGCTTGTTCTAAAGCGGACTTTTCGGACGCGAGTTCGCTTTGTAGAATTTCTTTACGTTTGTCATCGCGCTGGTTTTGCATATTTTTATCTACGCGAGGAAAGCCTTCTGGCGTTGGTGTGCGCCTATTTGCGGTGCTGTTACTCGGGGTTCTGGCGCGATCATTGGAAATTACGTTTGCGTCCGGGTCTAGCTCGAGGCGGGTTGAGCCTTTTGATTTCATATTAGAGTAGGTAACGCGACCCTCTGCATCTACATGCTTGTAAATTTCAGCAAAGGCTTGTCCTGAGAGCGTAAGTGTTATCGCAAGCGTAATAGCAGGAGCAATCGTTGATAAAAATAAGTATTTTTTCATGGGCTTAGTTTAGTAGAGTTGATCAAATTAGGCAACATGTCATCAGTAAGACGTACATGCAGAACGGCTACTATGTTGCATTAGTTGACAGGTTTCCAGTTGGAGATAACCAATAAAAAAGCACGCTTATTGCGTGCTTTTTTATTACTTGCCAGTTGTTAACAACACATTAGCATGAGTAGTACAAACCAAACTCAGCTGGGTGTGGCGTCATACGCATTTTGTTTACTTCTTCCATTTTCAGGTTGATGTACGCATCAATCCAGTCGTCAGTAAATACGCCGCCACGAGTTAAGAACTCGCGGTCATTATTTAAAGCCTCAAGTGCTTCTTCTAATGAAGCGCATACGGTTGGAATTTGCGCATCTTCTTCTGCTGGTAGATGGTACAAATCTTTAGTAGCGGGTTCACCCGGATGAATTTTGTTCTGTACGCCATCTAAACCTGCCATTAACAAGGCTGAGAAGGCTAAATATGGGTTAGCGATCGGGTCTGGAAAGCGTGCTTCAACGCGACGACCTTTGTCAGAATGCACAAAAGGAATGCGAATAGATGCAGAGCGGTTTTTAGCAGAGTAAGCTAATTTTACCGGTGCTTCAAAGTGTGGCACTAAACGTTTGTATGAGTTGGTGCCTGGGTTGGTAATTGCGTTTAAAGCGCGGGCATGTTTGATAATGCCGCCGATGTAGTAAAGCGCAAATTCGCTCAAGCCTGCATAGCCATTACCTGCAAATAGGTTTTTGCCGTCTTTCCATACAGATTGATGCACGTGCATGCCGCTGCCGTTATCACCTGCGAATGGTTTAGGCATAAATGTGGCTGTTTTACCGTAAGCGTGAGCTGTGTTCAAAATCACGTATTTTTGGATTTGCGTCCAGTCAGCACGTTGCGTTAAGGTGCTGAATTTAGTGCCGATTTCACATTGGCCAGCAGTTGCAACTTCATGGTGATGTACTTCAACTGGTACGCCCATCGCTTCTAAGGTCATACACATAGCTGAGCGGATGTCGTGTAATGAATCGACTGGTGGTACTGGGAAGTAGCCGCCTTTAACGCCTGGACGGTGGCCAGTGTTGCCGCCTTCAAATTTTTCGCCTGATGCCCATGCGCCTTCTTCAGAGTTGATGCGTACTGAACTACCGTTCATTGAAACATCCCATTGGATACTATCAAAAATGAAGAACTCTGGCTCTGGACCAAAATAAGCTGTATCGCCTAAGCCGCTTGATTTTAAGTAGGCTTCAGCACGTTTTGCTAATGAACGTGGATCACGTTCGTAACCTTTGCCATCGGTTGGGTCAACCACGTCGCAAGTTAAAATGAGGGTTGGCTCATCCATGAAGGGGTCGATGTTTGCAGTTGATGGGTCTGGCATCAATTGCATGTCTGATGCTTGGATGCCTTTCCAGCCAGCGATTGAAGAGCCATCAAATGCGTGGCCTTCAGTAAATTTAGTTTCGTCAAAGTGAGATACCGGCACTGTGACATGTTGCTCTTTACCACGTGTATCGGTAAAGCGAAAATCGACGAACTTAATGTCGTTATCGATGACCAATTTCATTACATTTTCCACTGACATTAAAATCTCCTATGATGGTGTGGGTTAAAATAAAACAGTTTAAAATTCAACTCAGTAGATTAGCAGGAAACGTGCCAGTCTGAAAAGGTCAAATCCCTATTATTTTATTAGCTTATGAAAACTGACGTTATTGCATAGCACCAAATAGGTGCTTATTGCGGTTTTTTGCACCAATAGTGTGCGGTGCAGGTGATGGGTATTTTGCAGGTTTTAAGGCTATACTTAAAAACCTGCTAGAAAAATGTAAAATTAAGCATAAAAATTGTAAATTTTAAGAGGACGATAGAGATGATTCATCAACAAGAAGTTTTAGCAGTAGCGCAACAGCGTGCCGTAGATAATAATCTACCTTATGCTGGGGCATTAACGCCGCAAGAGGCTTTTGTTGTGTTGCAAGAAAATCCAAAAGCGTTATTGGTTGATGTGCGTACCCAAGCTGAGTTGGCGTTGGTTGGGCGTGTGCCTGCAGCGTTGAACGTGGAATGGGCATTTTACCCGGGGATGGTTGCGAATACTGGCTTTGCCGAGCAATTGGTGGCTGAGCTTAACAGGCGTCGTTTTGATAGAGATTCAGTATTGATCTTTTTATGCAGAACTGGTGGCCGTTCAAATAATGCGGCAACGGTAGCGGCTTCGCTTGGGTTTACACAGGCTTATAACACGTTAGAGGGTTTTGAAGGCGAGGCGAATAGCCATCAACAACGCACGCTGATTAACGGTTGGAAGCATGCCGGTTTGCCTTGGACTAACTAAATAATGGTTGATACGTACGTAGAGCCTTTGGCTGTCGCTGCACATGATATTGACCGTTACGCAGTGGTTGGCAACCCCATCGCACACAGTAAATCGCCGTTCATTCATACTGAGTTTGCAAAACAAACGCAGCAAAATATAAGTTATGAGCGCGTGCTTGCGCCTCTGGATGGTTTTGAAGCGACGATTAGGGGTTTGATGCAGCAAGGCTTTAAGGGCGTGAATGTGACGGTGCCATTTAAGTTTGAGGCGTATGTACTCTGTGATCACCATACTGAGCAAGCTAAATTAGCGGGTGCTGTGAACACACTTAAATTTACCGAGCATGGGATATGGGGCAATAACACGGATGGTGATGGTTTGATTGCTGATATTACGCATAACCTTAATACACCTATTAAAGGTAAGCGCGTGCTACTACTGGGCGCAGGCGGTGCGGCGGAGGGCGTTTTTCAGCCGTTGCTGGCGCAACATCCTGCAAAGCTGGTAGTGGCTAATCGCACCTTGGATAAAGCCGAGAAAATGGTGAGTAAATCATTTGATTCTGCGATTAAAGGCGTTGCCTGCACTTTTGAGGACTTAAAAAATCAGCAGTTTGATATTGTAATCAACGCCACCTCAGCTGGCTTGAGCGATACGGCGCTGCCTATTCCAAGCAGTGTGTTTGCAGAAAACTGCCTGGCTTATGACATGATGTATGGCCGTGAAACCCCTTTTATGGCGCAAGCGCGTGCCAGTGGCGCGCAAGTTGCAGATGGCTTGGGCATGTTGGTTGAGCAGGCGGCGGAAGCTTTTAGTGGCTGGCGCGGTGTGCGGCCAGAGACGAAATCTGTGATGGAAATGGTCAGTGCGTTATAAATGCTAAATTGGTTAACGAATCGAAATTCAACGGTGCCATTAACCTTGGACGGCTATTTTAAACGTGGCATTGTGCTGTTTATTGCTTTTGTGCTGTTGTATCAAGTTTGGATATTCTTGCATATTTGCTGGTGGATTAAATTTAATCCACACTCCAGTGCCTTTATGCAGGACCGATTAGCCATCATTCAGGAAAAATCTCCCGATGCAGTGCTTAAGCATAAGTGGGTTGAGTATTCTAAAATTTCTAACCATTTAAAGCGCGCGGTGATTGCGTCAGAGGATGCGAAATTTTTAGGTCATGAAGGCTTTGATTGGGACGGTATTCAAAAGGCTTATAAAAAAAATCTTAAAAAAGGCAAGATTGTGGCGGGCGGCTCTACCATTAGCCAGCAGTTGGCTAAAAATTTATTTTTATCTACCAAGCGCACGCCTTGGCGTAAAGCGCAAGAGGCTATTATTACGGTGATGCTGGAAAATATGCTGACCAAGCGCAGAATTTTGGAGATATATTTGAATGTTATTGAGTGGGGTAATGGTGTGTTTGGTGCTGAGGCAGCAGCAAGACATTATTATAAAACCAGTGCCGCCAAACTAAGTGCTGGTCAGGCAGCAAGGCTGGCGGCAATGATCCCTAATCCGCGCTTTTATGATGCACATAAATCAACGCGTTACTTGAGTCGGCGTACAGCGACTATTCAAGCCAGAATGAGGATGGTTGAAGTGCCATAGGTCTGGCTTTACTATGACTGGGCTGGCAAGTAAGCCGTATAACAATTAAGTAAGTGTGCAGTTTTTGTGAAACACACAATCAAGAAAACGAGGTTGCGATGGCGGATGTAGAAGCTTTTTTTAATACGATAGTCACGTTACCCAGCTTGCCAAAAGTGGTGCAAGAGGTGATGCAAATGCTTGATAGTGAAGATTTGGCGGTCAATGCGCTAGCGCGAAAGGTTGAGCATGATGCTGCGATTTCTGCCAAGGTACTCAAGCTGGCAAACTCATCTTATTATGGGGTGACGCGTGCAATTAAAAATATTGATGATGCGATTGCAATCCTTGGCTTGTCCAAGCTTAGAACCTTGGTAATTGCAAGCGGCGTGACAAGTGCGGTGACTCAATTGCCAGGCTTGGATTTAAAGGCGTTTTGGCGCCATAGCTTGGTAACGGCGAGTGTCAGTCGAGAAATCGCTAAAGTGACTGGCCGCGATGCTGAGCTTGCTTATATTGCTGGCTTGTTGAGTAACATTGGTAGGCTGCTCATGCATTTGGTGTTTGCTAAAGCGGCGGTAGAGATTGATGCCATATGTCATGGTTCGACCGTAGATGAACGTCAAGTGGTTGAGCAGGCTCGCGTCGGCGTAGATCATTGTCAGCTGGGAGAAGCACTGGCTAATCGTTGGAACTTTCCTAGCGAAATTTCGCGCGTGCTGCGATATTATGCAACGCCGCTTGATCAAAACGCATGTGACATGGCACCGATTGTTTACATTGCAGTACATATTGCATCAGGTTTAGAACAAAGCGAAGCGACCAAACTTATTGCAGAAACTCTGAGAGCCGATGTGGCTAAGGTAATCAAGTGGAGTGAGGTTGAATGGATCGACCATATCGAATCTTATCGTGGGTTAGTTGGTGAAGCTGAGGCTTTTATATAATTCCAATTCGCAATAGAAACGATTACTGTGTTGGCTTCGTTTCTATTGCAAATCGGAATAAGGGGTTCAGCACCAAGACTAAAGCCTTAAATTTTAATTTACTCGGTGATCAAGCCCACTATTTTTTTGACGATGGGCGCGATGATTAAAATTGCAGGAAACGCAATTGGCCAGGCATGAATAAAGGCGCGTAACCAATGTGAAATAAATTGATGGTCAATACCAGCAAATAATGCCGTTAATACACCAGACATGATGAGTGCCATCAGCAATGACATAGTAAAAGCAAATACTAGGTTTGCGTATTTTTTAGGGATTTTCATTGCTAATTTGCTTTTCTTTTTTCAGTGCGCTGAAAGCACAAAGTCTTTACATCACAGCATGGTCTTTAAGTATTTAGCCGTGTAACTTTCATTGCTGAGAGCAACTTGCTCAGGTGATCCTTCCGCAATAATAGTGCCGCCACCATCGCCGCCTTCTGGGCCCATATCGACAATCCAATCAGCCGTTTTAATCACATCCAGGTTATGTTCAATAATTACAATGGTGTTGCCTGCGTCGCGTAAACGATGAATCACATCGAGCAGTAATTGAATATCGGCAAAGTGTAAGCCGGTGGTGGGCTCATCCAGAATGTACAAGGTGCGGCCAGTATCACGTTTGCTGAGCTCTAATGCCAGCTTGACGCGTTGCGCTTCGCCGCCTGAGAGCGTGGTCGCGCTTTGCCCGAGGGTGATGTAACCCAGGCCTACATCTAGCAAAGTTTGCAGTTTGCGGGCAATCACCGGTTGTGCGCTAAAAAAAGCACGCGCTTGCTCAACGGTCATGCCTAGAATTTCGTGAATATTTTTACCTTTGAACTGAATCTCTAGCGTTTCACGGTTATAACGATGCCCTTTGCACACATCGCAAGGCACATAAACATCGGGTAAAAAGTGCATTTCAACGCGGATGACGCCATCGCCCTGGCAGGCTTCGCAACGACCACCTTTAACGTTAAATGAATAGCGGCCTGGTCCGTAGCCACGTGCGCGGCTTTCAGGCACGCCTGCAAATAAATCACGAATCGGCGTGAATAATCCAGTGTAAGTAGCAGGATTAGAGCGCGGTGTGCGTCCGATAGGGCTTTGATCTACATCGACAACTTTATCAAAAAATTCCAAGCCGTTAATTTCAGTATAGGCGGCGGGTTCGGTGCTACTGCCATATAAGTGCTGCGCTACGATGCGATAAAGTGTGTCGTTAATCAGTGTGGATTTGCCGCTGCCGGATACGCCGGTGATGCAGCTAAGCAAGCCGACCGGCAGATTTAGCGTCACATTTTTTAAGTTATTACCAGTGGCGCCGCTCATTTTGAGCCAGCGTGCGGGGTCAGGTTGCGTACGTTTTTTGTTGTAAGTGATCTGGCGCTTGCCGCTCAGGTATTCACCGGTGAGTGAATTTACATTGTCTTTAATTTGATTAGGCGTCCCTTCTGCCACAATGTGTCCGCCATGTTCACCTGCGCCTGGACCAATATCTACCACGTAGTCAGCCGCCATAATCGCATCATGGTCATGTTCCACTACAATCACGCTATTGCCAATGTCGCGCAGGCGTTTGAGCGTATCAAGCAAGCGGTCGTTATCGCGCTGGTGTAAGCCAATAGAGGGTTCATCCAGCACATACATCACGCCAGTTAAGCCGCTGCCGATTTGTGAGGCGAGGCGAATGCGCTGCGCTTCGCCGCCGGATAACGTTTCAGCCGAGCGTGACAGCGATAAATACTCTAAACCAACATTGGTTAAAAATTTAAGGCGGTTACTGATCTCTTTAACAATTTTGTCTGCAATGGCAAGTTTTGCACCTGTTAATTCAAGCGTATCAAAGAAAGTAAGTGCTAACTTTAAAGGCACTTGGCAGACTTCGTGAATGTTCTTGTTACCAACTTTGACATGGCGCGCTTCTTTGCGCAAACGTGTGCCGGCACAGTCTGGGCAACTTTGCGAATTTAAGTATTTTGCTAGTTCTTCGCGTACGGTTTGCGAATCAGTTTCGTGATAACGGCGTTGCAGGTTATTTAAAATGCCTTCAAACGTATGTGTTTTTTGATAAAACACCCCACGCTCATTCAGGTATTTAAATCCAATTTCTTCTTTACCGCTGCCGTTAAGCAATAATTTTTGTATGTGTTCAGGCAGTTTTTCAAACGTGGTATCAAGATCAAAATTATAGTGTGCCGCCAAGCTTGATAACATCTGAAAGTAAAACTGGTTACGTCTGTCCCAGCCTTTAATCGCGCCTGCCGCTAACGACAAGTGCGGAAACGCCACCACGCGTTTGGGATCAAAAAAGTTAATGTTGCCTAAGCCGTCGCATTTGGGGCAGGCGCCCATCGGATTGTTAAATGAGAATAGGCGCGGCTCTAGCTCTGCAAGTGAGTAGTCACAAGCCGGGCATGAAAACTTGGCAGAGAATAAATGCTCTTTATCGGTGTCCATCTCAACCGCAATGGCTTTGCCTTCGGCTAAACGCAAGGCAGTTTCAAACGACTCAGCAATGCGCTGTTTCATGTCGGCTTTAACTTTGATGCGGTCAACCACCACATCTACACTATGTTTGGTGGTTTTTGCGAGCTGGGGCAGGGCATCGACTTCATAAATTTTGCCATCGACACGTAACCTGACAAAACCCTGCGCTTTAAGCTCTTCAAACAAGTCAATTTGCTCACCCTTGCGGTTAGATACAACTGGCGCCAGTATCATGAGTTTGGTGTCTTCAGGTAGCGCTAATACGCTATCGACCATCTGGCTCACAGTTTGCGCTTCAAGCTTAATGCCGTGTTCGGGGCATTCCGGGTCGCCAGCGCGGGCATAAAGCAGGCGCAGGTAATCGTGAATTTCAGTCACGGTACCCACAGTTGAGCGCGGGTTGTGCGAAGTGGATTTTTGTTCAATAGAAATAGCTGGAGATAAGCCTTCAATCAAATCAACATCGGGTTTATCCATGCGCGCCAGAAATTGTCTGGCATAAGCAGAAAGTGATTCGACATAACGCCGTTGACCTTCTGCATACAGCGTATCAAAGGCCAGTGACGACTTGCCGGAGCCTGATAAGCCAGTAATGACCACGAGCTTATTACGCGGAATATCCAGTGAAATATTTTTTAAATTGTGGGTGCGCGCACCGCGAATACGGATTGAATCAATCATGCTTTTACTAAAGTAAGGTCAACCTGCTAATATACCTACTTTTCTGCGTTTAGCTCAATTATTTTTCATGTCAACATCGAATCATCAATCTAGTCATGTTACCTCTGAGGCAATGGCCTCGTTAGAAATTTCATCAGAAAAAATGACGCCTGTAGAAACACGCGCCACCATGAGCTTGGCCGCCATTTATGGTTTGCGCATGTTCGGCATGTTTTCCATTTTGCCGATTTTTGCTATTTACGCCTCAAGCCTGCCAGAAAATCCAAGCCAGTTAATGATCGGTTTAGCTTTGGGTGCGTATGGCCTGACGCAAGCATTGTTTCAATTGCCTTTCGGCATGGCTTCAGATAAATTTGGTCGTAAACCAATGATTTATCTAGGCTTGGCTATTTTTGCGATAGGTAGCATGGTGGCCGCATTAGCCCCCAATATTGAGGTGATTATACTCGGGCGCGTTATTCAAGGTGCAGGCGCAGTTTCTGCCGTGGTGACTGCTTTGTTGGCGGACTTAACACGCGATGAGCATCGCACCAAAGCAATGGCTGGCATAGGTGCAACCATCGGCGTAGCGTTTGCGCTTTCGCTGGTTGGTGGGCCAATACTCAATCAATGGATAGGCGTGCCAGGCATATTTGCCATGACCGCACTATTAACCTTAGCTGCCATTGCCATGGTGAAGTTTGTGGTGCCAGACCCAGTGCATAGCCATTACCATTCTGATGCCAGTGCCGCGCCCGCCAAGCTCAAAGATGTGCTAAAAAACGCACAATTATTACGTTTAAATTATGGTATTTTTGCCTTGCATGCTGCGCAAATGGCTATGTTTGTGGTGGTGCCGTTCGCCATTACGCAATCCAGCGACTTAGGCGTTAACCAGCACTGGCATATCTATTTACCCGTATTATTGACCTCGTTTGTTTTAATGGTACCGGCAATTATTTATGCAGAAAAACAATCTAAAATAAAACGCGTGTTTGTTACCGCCGTTGCCATGATGCTACTTGCACAATTGATGTTTGCAATGTCAATTGATTATTTTTGGGGCATAGTGGCATCACTGACTATTTATTTTATTGCATTTAATGTACTTGAAGCCTCGTTGCCGTCAATTATTAGTAAAATTGCACCGGCAGCAGCCAAAGGCACAGCAATCGGCGTTTATAATACCTCGCAGTCGTTAGGCGTTTTTGTCGGCGGTGCTTTAGGCGGTTATTTAGCGCATGTGTATGGATTTTCCAGTGTGTTTGTATTTTGTGGCGTGATGATGTTTTTATGGCTATTATTGGCGTTTTCAATGCAATCACCACCTGCGGTTAGAACCAAAATGTACAGCATAGATGAGGCCGCTGAGTTAATGACGAGCGAGCAAGCCCTTGTACTTAAAACCGAGCTGGCAAAACTGGCTGGCGTGATTGAAGCAGCGGTATTGCCGCAAGAGCGCACCGTGATATTGAAGTTAGATAAATCGCATGATTGGGACGGTTCCAATTTGCAAATGCAAGTGTATCAATTGTTGAGGGGATAAAAATGGCATCAGTAAATAAAGTGATCTTGGTAGGTAACCTCGGGCGTGACCCAGAAGTACGTTTTATGCCTAACGGTGAGGCGGTGTGTAACTTTAGTATCGCCACCACCGATAGCTGGAAAGATAAAGCTGGCGCAAAGCAAGAGCGCACCGAATGGCACAACATTGTGATGTATCGCAAGCTGGCTGAAATTGCAGGTGAATACCTTAAAAAAGGCCGCCCGGTGTACGTGGAAGGCCGCTTGCAAACACGCAAGTGGGAAAAAGACGGCGTTACACGCTACACCACTGAAATTATTGCAGACCAAATGCAAATGTTAGGTGGGCGTGATGGCGCGAGCTCAAATGCAAGCTACGATGGCGGCATGGATCAAAGCAGTGGTGGCAATGACTACAATCAATCAGCGCCTAGCCAAGGTCAGGCTAAACAAGCCCCTGCGCAATCTGCGGCAAAACCAGCGGCCAGCGGCTCAGGCTTTGATGATTTTGAGGACGATATACCGTTTTGAAGTACACTTTAGTATAGATTGTAAAATATTCTAATTTAAGCCCCTGTTTTCAGGGGCTTTTTTTATGTAAATATAAAAAATTTTATGTAATTTACTTTACTTAAATAATAGGTTAAGTAACACTTTAATAAATGTAAAAACTTTAATTAAAAATGACTACTCAATATTCAGTTAAAAGTTATGTATTTGAAGATGGAGAAAGATATTGTTTACTATTCGATAGTAATTCAGATATCCCATTGCATTATCCAAATCTATTTATAACTACTCAGGTCAGAAACAGAAATTTATCCTATTCAACTATGGAGGGGTACCTCAATGGTCTCCTAGTGCTC